>CALMVI010000037.1 GCA_937873095.1 uncultured Acetobacteraceae bacterium
ACCGACTGTCGTCCGGCGCCGTGCCCTGGCCGGCGGACGGCAAGGCAGGCCAGATCGAGGCCAGGTCGCCGGACGACAGTCGGTCGGCCAAGCCGGGGGCTAGCGCATCGACGTCGAGCATGTGGGAGGACAGCGTTCCGTCTATGGTCGGCCTGGGAGACCAATCCACCGTCAACTGACCCGACAGGTCGCCGAGCGACGATCCGACGACCAGGTCGCGCACCGCGATGCCGCGCAGCTTGACGCCGGCGTCGCCCACCTTGGCGTCGATGGTCAGGTTCCTGGCGGCCGGAAGCGCGCGGCCCGCCAACGGCGAGAGTGCCGAGAGGTCCGGCGCCCGCATGCTGACGACCATGTCCAGACCGGCGGCGTTCAGGCGTGGCGGCACCGTGCCGCGAGCGGTCACGGTGGCGCCTGCGGCTTGGGCGTCCATGTTGACCTGGAGCGGCGCGCTGGCGCCCACGACGTCGGGCTGGGTGGTGTTGGCCGACACGCGCAGCGGCTGGTCCTGGTAGACGCCGTCCACGTTCAAGGCGATCAGCTGTCCCGGGCCAGGAGCGGACAGGTTGGCCTGCTTGACCGCAAGCCCGGCGACCCAGCCCGACAGGTCCGACACGCCGGCATGGACCGATATCTGCGAGGACCGCAGCTCCCCCTGGCTGCCGTCCGACAGCAGCCCGGTGGCGTTCACGTCGCGCAGCGGCGGCAGCTTCACGCCGGGGAACAGGCCGTTCAGCGCCTCCAGCGCAGGGGCGGACGCGGTGATGCGGAACTGGTAGCCGCGGCCCTGGTCGGGGTGGTTGATACCGCCGTTCAGGTGCAGCGTGGCGCCTTGGACGGAGGCGTCCACGGTCAACGGCCATGCTCCTGCGAGAGCGCTGACGGCGCCCCCCTGCAAACGCTGCAGGGAGCCCGAACTGGCGTCGACCGTCACCGGCGCGCCTTCATGAGTGCCGGTGAAGGAGAGGGTCACAGGCAGGTCCGCGCCCTGCGAGGACAGACTCAACTGGCCGACCTCGAGGGTCACCGGCCCGCCCTGTGCGGGGCGCCAGCTGATCTGCCCGCCCTGCATCGTGAGCGATTGGATCTCCACCCGGTGGACGCCGCCACCGCCTGACTCCCCGCCGGCAGAGGCGGTGACGCGGCGCTCCGGCACGAAACGCCAGTTTGGCGTGCCGTCGGCCGCGTGCTCCAGCAGCAGGTCGGGTTGGACGATCGTCAGCCCGGACACCACCGCGTCGCCGCCCAGCAGGGGCAGCAAGGCGAGTTGGGCCCGCACGCTGCGCGCGGTCAGCATCTGGGGACGCGACCCGCCATCGATGTTGGCCAGCGCCACGTCCTGAACCTCGAACTCGGGAGACAGGCCCAGGCGCAGATGCACCCCGCCGGCGACGGTCAGCACGCGGCCAGTCTGCCGGCGGACCACGTCCTGCAGGTCCTGCCTGAGACGGTCCGGATTGAGTGCCGCCGACATGACGATGGTGCCTGCCAGGCCGAGCAGCACGACGGCGCCGGCGGCCAGCAGCAGCGGACGGAACGCGTTGCGGCGTGGCTTGGCTTGCATGGGCCGCTTCCTAGAGCATTTGCCGGCCAGGTGGAAACCGGCCGGAAGTGATTGCCCATCAAACAATAACGTGGAGTTATTGGCCGGGCGTGAGCTTAGAGCGGGTTCATGCTGACTGTGTCAGCCTGACCCGCTCTAAGCTTTTGTTTGGGCGAGCAGCTTTATCATTCAGCCTGATTCCAGCCTGGATGATGCCGCTCTAGCGGTGCGCGTTGGCCAGCGCCGGGCGGGCGGGCGGCGGGGCCGTGAACCCGATGGTGCGGAAGGTTTCGGCCATGTGGGGCGGCAGGTCGGCTTCCAGCTCCAGCAAGCCGCCCCGCGGGTGCGGCAAGGCAAGGGCGCGCGCGTGAAGGTGCAGCCTGGGGGGCAGGCCCTCGATCTGCGCGGCTTGGCCGCCGTATTTGTCGTCGCCGACGATGGGCGCGCCCAGGGCGACGCAGTGGACGCGAAGCTGGTGCGTCCGCCCGGTGACCGGCGAGAGTTCCAGCCACGAGATTTTTCGACCAGCTGCATCCAGCGTGCGGTATCGGGTAACCGCCGAGGCGGCGCCCTCCTCGTCCGCATCGGCCACGGCCACACGCTCGCCACCGCGCAACCCTCCGAACTTCACGAGCGGAAGGCTGACCTCTCCCTGCTGTGGCGAGGGCCGTCCGGCGACGACGGCCCAGTAGGTCTTCTGGACGTGGCGGCTGCGAAAGGCGGCTGCGAGCTTGGCCGCGACGCCAGGCGTGCGCGCCAGCACGAGCAGCCCGCTGGTGTCACGGTCGATACGGTGGACGAGACGCGGCTTGTCGCCGGCGCCCTGGCGAAGCCCCTCCATCATGCCGTCCAGGTGGCGCAGGATGCCCGGGCCGCCCTGTACGGGAAGGCCGTAAGGCTTGTTCACGACGATCAGCGTGTCGTCCCTGTAGACGACCATGCCCTCCAGCTCGCGCAGCGTGGCCGCGTTCAGCGGGACTGGGGGCGGCGGAGGCGGGGAGCCTTCGGGGAGAGGGGGAACACGCACCGACTGGCCGGACAGCAGCCGGGTTGCCGCATCGACTCGTTTGCCGTCCACGCGGATCTGGCCGGTTCGGCACAGTTTCTGGATCATGCCCTGGGTGAGCAGGGGGAAGTGGCGCCGGAACCAGCGGTCCAGCCGAATCTCGGCCTCGTCCTCGGTCACCTGCACGGCGGACACGCTCACGGCCGGACAGTTCCGGTCCGCTCGCTGCGCAGGCGGGCCCAGTATTCCAGGCGTTTGCCGAGCTCGCGCTCGAAACCACGATCGCGCGGTTCGTAGAACGACATCCGCGCCAGTCCGTCCGGGAAGTAGTTCTGGCCGGAAAAGCCTTCCCGCTCGTCGTGGTCATAGGAATACTCCGCACCATACCCGAGCGACTTCATGAGCCTGGTCGGTGCGTTCAGTATGTGGGCGGGCGGTGTCAGGCTGCCGGTGTCCTTGGCTGCCTGGAGCGCTGCCTTGTGCGCCCTGTAGGCGGCATTCGATTTCGGTGCGGTGCCGAGATACAGGACCGCCTGCGCCAAGGCGAGGTCGCCCTCCGGCGATCCGAGACGCTCGTAGGCGTCCCAGGCGGCCAGTGTCTGCATCAGCGCGTTCGGGTCGGCGAGGCCCACATCCTCGGACGCGAAGCGGACGAGCCGGCGGGCGATGTAGCGGGGATCTTCGCCCGCGCGCATCATCCGGGAGAACCAGTATAGCGCCGCATCGGGGTCCGAGCCGCGCAGCGATTTGTGCAGGGCGGAGATGAGGTTGTAGTGCTCCTCACGGTCGCGGTCGTAGAGGGCTGCGCGCCTGGCCAGCATCTCGGCCAGCGCCTCGGCGTCGAGCGGCCGATGGTCGGCCGGCAAGGCGGCGAGTTGCTCGGCCATGTTGAGCAGGTAGCGCCCGTCGCCGTCAGCCATGGCGCGCAGGGTCGCCCTTCCGTCCTGTGTCAGCGGCAAAGCCCGTCCGAGTTCGCCTTCGGCACGCCGCAGGATGGCTTCCATGGCGGCATCGTCCAGCCGGCGCAGCACCAGCACCTGGCAGCGTGACAGCAATGCGCCGTTCAGGGCGAAGGACGGGTTCTCTGTCGTTGCCCCGACGAGGACGACCGTGCCGTCCTCGACCACCGACAGAAAGGCATCCTGCTGCGAGCGGTTGAAACGATGGATCTCGTCGACGAACAGCAGCGTGACCTGACCAGCTTTCCGCCGCTTGGCTGCGTCATCGAACACGCGGCGCAGGTCGGCTACCCCGGAGAACACGGCCGAGAGCTGGACGAAGGCCTTGTCCGAAGCGGCCGCCAGCAGGCGTGCGATGGTGGTCTTGCCGACACCTGGTGGGCCCCACAGGATGACACTGGACGAGAGTTGCTGGGCAAGCATGCGCGTCAGGGCGCCATTCTCGCCTATGAGGTGCTCCTGGCCGACAACCGCACCGAGAGACGCCGGACGTAGCCGGTCCGCAAGCGGACTGGGCGGACCGGAACTGCGGTCAGGCTCGAACAGCCCGGGCCCGAACTCACTCATGTGGCGCGACATCCTGCATCAGTTTGGCCACAGCCTGCGACAAATGTGCAGCGTGGCATTGTAACGCTTGTCATTGCGTTGCGACTTATCCACCTCTGCCTCGTTATGGACGCAGACTGGTCTCCGCGTCTGTGCGGACAACCTACCTAGAGGAGTTTCGGCCGTGCGTAAGACAAACCTTTTTGGAGCAACGTTCCTGGCGCTCACCGCCGGCGCGTGGAGCCTCGGCGCGCTCGCCCAGACTGCAACGCCCGCCCCGACGGCGCCGGCCACTCCTCCTGCAGCGGCGCCGGCCCCTGCCCCGGACACCAGCTCTGCCCCCGCTCCGGACGCAGGCTCCGCCCCCGCTGCTGGCGACACATCGGGCTCTGCCGCTTCGACGCCGAAGAAGCACATGACGCACACGCATCACACGATGCACGGGCATGGCAAGCTGGCGGCAACCCCGGCCGGCAACGCCGCGGTGGAAGACCTGAACGACGCCAGCCTGAACGCCGCCAAGACTGGCAAGCCGTTCGTTGCCCCTCCGACGCCTCCGGCGGCCAAGCAGGTTGCACATGCCGGCGGCCACAAGATGCACCACATGTCCAAGCCGAAGGGTGATGCCACCGCGCCAACTGCGCCGGCCGACAGCAGCGCGCCGGCGGACAGCAGCGGCAAATGACAAGAAGGCTGGGCGGTTCATGCCGCCCAGCCCGCTCCTCCCGAGGACAGTCTGACGTGCGCGACGCCAGTCCGCCCAGATCCTACTCTGCTTCTGACTCAGGGTTTTCCCGCACTGGTCCGCTATCCTGGCCCTTTGCCGACGGGTCGCGGTCGACCAGTTCTATGATCGCCATGTCGGCCGCGTCGCCATAGCGCATGCCCGCCTTCAAAACCCGCGTGTAGCCGCCGGCGCGTGCCCGATACCGTGTCGCCAGGGTTTCGAACAGCTTCCTGACGATGGTCTCGTCGCGCAACTGGGCGTAGGCCTGTCGCCTTGCGTGCAGGCCGCCACGCTTGCCCAGCGTGATCAGGCGTTCGGCGACCGGCCGCAACTCCTTGGCTTTCGGCAACGTGGTCGTGATCTGCTCATGCTTGATGAGGGCCACGGCCATGTTGCGGAACATCGCCAGGCGATGGGACGACGTAACACCCAGCTTTCGGCCGGCTACACCGTGACGCATGATCTACTCCAAATGATGACGGAACGGGACGCTTGCTCAGAACGGCTCGTCGAGACGCTTGGCGAGGTCTTCGATGTTTTCCGGCGGCCAGCCGGACACGTTCATCCCGAGCGCCAGGCCCATATTCGTCAGGACCTCCTTGATCTCGTTGAGCGACTTGCGGCCGAAATTCGGTGTACGCAGCATCTCCTGCTCGGTCTTCTGCACGAGGTCGCCAATATAGACGATGTTGTCGTTCTTGAGGCAGTTTGCGCTGCGCACCGACAGCTCGAGTTCGTCCACCTTGCGCAGCAGGTTGCGGTTGAACGGCAGATCATCGTGCTGCTCCTCGGCACGGACCTGCTGCGGCTCGTCGAAGTTGATGAACAGCTTGAGCTGGTCCTGCAGGATGCGCGCGGCCAGCGCCACCGCGTCCTCCGGGCCGACCGCCCCGTTGGTTTCGACCGTCAGGAGGAGCTTGTCGTAGTCGGTCACCTGGCCGACGCGGGTCGGCTCCACCTTGTAGGAGACGCGGCGTACGGGGGAGTAGATCGCGTCCACCGGAATCAGCCCGATCGGCGCGTCCTCCGGGCGGTTCAAGGAAGCGGCCACGTAGCCACGGCCGAGCTGCACGGTGAGTTCCATGCCGAGCTTGGCGCCGTCGTCCAGCGTGCAGATCACCAGGTCGGGGTTCATGATGTCGATGTCGTGGCCGGCCTGGATCTGGCCGGCGCGGACCTCTCCCGGTCCGGTGGCGGTCAAGGTCATGCGCTTGGGACCTTCGCCATGCATGCGCAGCGCGAGCTGCTTGATGTTGAGCACGATGTCGGTCACGTCTTCACGGACGCCGGCGACCGAACTGAACTCGTGCAGGACGCCATCGATCTGCAGCGCGGTGACGGCCGCACCCTGCAGAGAGCTGAGCAGGATGCGGCGGATGGCGTTGCCGAGCGTCATGCCGAAGCCGCGTTCCAGCGGCTCGGCGACTACGGTTGCGACGCGGTGCGGGTCTGTGCCGGGCTCGACTTCCAGCTTTTCCGGCTTGATCAGCGACTGCCAGTTTCTCTGGATAACCAATTCAGTACCTCATTTTCAGTCGTCAGCATTCTGCCGTCAGCCCTCAGACCAGCCGCTTGCCAACGACTGACGACTGACTGGCCGAGGCGAGCGCCGTTCAGACGCGGCGGCGCTTGCGCGGACGGCAGCCGTTATGGGGAATGGGCGTCATGTCCCGTATGGCGCTGATCGAGAAGCCCACGGCCTGCAAGGCGCGCAGCGCGCTCTCGCGGCCTGAACCGGGTCCGCTGACCTCGATCTCCAAGGTCTCCATGCCGTGCTCGCGCGCCTTCTTGCCGGCGTCTTCGGCCGCAACCTGTGCGGCGTACGGCGTGGATTTGCGGCTGCCCTTAAAACCCTGGCTGCCGCTGGAGGACCATGCGATGGTGTTGCCCTGGGCATCGGTGATGGTGATCATGGTGTTGTTGAACGACGCCATCACATGCGCGACGCCGGAGATGATGTTCTTTCGTTCCTTGCGCTTCGTGCGCGTGGCCGTGGCTGGCTTGGCCATTACTTGGTGACCTTCTTCTTGCCGGCGATGGCGACCGCCTTGCCCTTGCGGGTACGAGCGTTGGTATGGGTCCTCTGCCCACGCACCGGCAGGCCGCGACGATGACGCAGGCCGCGGTAGCAGCCGAGATCCATCAAACGCTTGATGTTCATCGCAAGCTCTCGGCGCAGGTCGCCCTCGACCCGGTAGTCGCGGTCGATGAGTTCACGGATGCGGAGGATCTCGTCGTCGCTCAGCTGGTTCACGCGCCGGTCGTCGGGGATGTTGAGCTTGGTGCAGATGTCCTGTGCTTTCTTTGGGCCGATCCCGTAGATGTAGCGAAGGCTTATCGTCACCCGTTTGTTGGTCGGTACGTTCACCCCGGCAATACGCGCCACGCCTGTCACTCCTCGGCGCGCCACCTGCGGCGACGCGCGCTACTGCCCTTCCGGGCTGGTTGATTCACCGATATGCAAAGACGGCGCGCGTCCAGGCGGGACGGCACCGAAGGGGTGCGTGTAGCCGCCGTATGGCTACAAGTCAACGCGATTTGGTCAATTTGCCGTGATCGATTGCCTGGTTTGGAGCCTGGCAAGCACCGCCTGTATGTCAGCCGTAACCGTGTCGATATCGGCCATGCCATTGACGCTGTGAAGGCGGCTCAAGGCCCGATAATGCGGCAGGATGGGTGCCGTTTGGCTGTGATAGGCTTGCAGACGGGCTGCGACGGTTTCGCGTCGGTCGTCGGCGCGGCGGACGAAGTCATGGCTCTGGCAGACGTCGCAGACACCGTCGAGCTTTGTGGGGTGGAAGCTGTCATGGTAGCCGGTGCCGCATTTGGCGCAGGTGAACCGGCCGGCGATCCTGTCCACCAGAGCCGCATCGTTGACCCGGAGTTCGATGACGGCATCAAGGGTGATGCCCATGGACGCCAGCATGCTGTCCAGCGCCTCGGCCTGCGGCACGGTGCGTGGAAACCCGTCCAGGATGAAGCCGCGTGCGCAATCTGCAGCGCGCACCCTGACGCTGAGCATGGACACGATCAGATCGTCCGGCACGAGTTCGCCGGACTCCATGATTGCCTTGGCCCGGTTGCCGATCTGAGTGCCGGCCGCGACTTCGGCACGCAGCATGTCGCCAGTCGAGACTTGGGCCACTCCCTGCGATTGTTCCAGCCGCTTGGCCTGTGTGCCTTTTCCTGCGCCCGGCGGACCGAGAAGGATCAGGTTCACCGCCCGCGCCCTTTCACGCGGTTCTTCCGGATCAGGCCTTCATACTGATGTGCGATCAGGTGGGATTGCATCTGCGTTATGGTGTCCATCGTCACAGACACGATGATCATCAGGCTGGTGCCGCCGAAGTAGAACGGCAGGCTGTATTTGGTGATCAGGATCTGCGGCAACAGGCAGACGGCGACGAGGTACAGCGCGCCGATCGAGGTGAGCCGGATGAGGATGCTGTCGAAGTAGTTGGCGGTGTTGGCGCCAGGACGGATGCCGGGGATGAAGCCGCCATATTTCTTGAGGTTGTCGGCCGTCTCCTCGGGGTTGAACACGATGGCCGTGTAGAAATACGAGAAGAAAATGATCAGCCCGGCATAAGTCAGCATGTAGAGCGGCTGCCCCTGGGCCAACTGGCTGGCGAACCCTGACGCGCCCTGGGCCAGCCACGTGGGCACCCAGCTCGGCGCGGTCATATTGGCCGAGAAGCCAGCGATGGTGACAGGGACGAGCAGGATTGAACTTGCAAAAATAGGCGGTATCACGCCAGCGGTGTTGATCTTGAGCGGCATGTGGGTGCTGTCGCCGCCGAACATGCGGCTGCCGACCTGTCGCTTCGGATATTGAATGACGACGCGGCGCTGTGCCCGCTCCATGAAAACGATGAAGGCGATGACGGCGGCACCGATGATGAGGAAAGCCACGATGAACACGGGCGACAGGGCGCCGGTGCGGCCCAGTTCCAGCAAGGAGCCGAGGGCGTGGGGAAGGTTGGCCACGATACCAGCGAAGATGATGAGGCTGGTGCCGTTGCCGATGCCGCGCGCAGTTATCTGCTCCCCTACCCACATCAGGAACATCGTTCCACCCACGAGCGTTATTACGCAGGACGCGCGGAAGAACAGGCCGGGATCGATGACTGCGGGGCCGGTCGCGCCGTGCATGCTTTCCAGGCCGACAGAGATGCCGTAACTCTGAAACAGCGCGATCAGCACCGTCAGGTAGCGCGTGTACTGGTTGAGCTTCTTGCGGCCCGACTCACCTTCCTTCTTCAGCGTCTCCAACGTGGGGATGGCCGTCGTCATGAGCTGGGTGATGATGCTGGCGCTGATGTAGGGCATGATGTTCAGGGCGAAGACGGTCATGCGGCCGAGGGCGCCGCCCGTGAACATGTCGAACATGCCCAGGAAGCCGCCGCCGTGCTGGTGCATCATCTCGCCCATCACCGACGCGTCCACGCCCGGCACCGGGATGTAGGTGCCCACGCGGTAGACGATAAGCGCGGTCAGGGTGAACCAGATTCGCTTGCGAAGCTCAGTCGCCTTGGAAAGGGTGCTGAGGTTGAAGCTGGATGCGAGTTGCTCAGCAGCCGACGCCATGCGCGTTCCCCTTCATGCCGGGTGACCGGTCCCCTGTCGCAGCAGCCTCAGAGGAGCCTCGCCCCTGATCCACGGGGGGCATCTTGCGACACAGCGTTCCCCGCGCACCAGCCTTCAAGACACCGCCGGCACCTTTGCAGACATCGTGACCGTGCCGCCGGCCGCCTGAACGGCAGCCACGGCGGCGGCGGATGCACCGGTCACCGTGATGGTCAGCGGGCGCGTGATCGCCCCCTTGGCAAGCAGGCGAACGGCTAGTGCCGACTTTCCCCCACGAACGAGCCCGGCTGCCCGCAGAACGTCCTCGGTTACGGGTTCATCCGGCTTCAGCCGTCCGGACTCGATTGCGCGCTCCAGCGAGCCGAGGTTCACGGCCGCGTACTCGGTGCGGAACAGGTTGTGAAAGCCGCGCTTGGGGAGGCGGCGATAGATCGGAAGCTGACCGCCTTCGAACCCGTTCAGGGCAACGCCCTCTCGCGCCTTCTGGCCCTTGACGCCCTTTCCGGAAGTCTTGCCCTTGCCCGAACCGATGCCCCGGCCGAGACGCTTGAACTTCGGACGGGCACCAGGATTATCGCGTATCTCGTTCAGTTTCATGTCACACGCTCTCATCGACACGCAGCAAGTGAGCGACCCGGCGGATCATGCCCCTCACCGACGGCGTATCTTCCAGCACCCGGGTTGCCCGGATCTTTTTCAGACCAAGCCCAACAAGCGTCTCGCGCTGTCCGGGCTTGCGGCCGATCGGCGAGCCCGTCTGAGTCACGCGAACCGTCTTTGGCGCAGATTCAGACATCGGCCACAACCTCCTGCACCGGCGAAACCTCGCGCTTGGCCAGGATGTCGTTCACCTTCTTGCCGCGCCGATTGGCCACCGAGCGTGGACTCGCGGCTCCCTGCAAGGCTGCAAACGTCGCTTTGACCATGTTGTGTGGGTTGCGGCTGCCGAGCGACTTGGCGACGACGTCACCGATGCCAAGCGACTCGAAAACGGCGCGCATCGGTCCGCCGGCGATAATTCCTGTGCCCGCAGCGGCTGTCCGAAGAATGACCTTGCCAGCGCCGAAATGCCCGTAGCTGTCGTGGTGGAGCGTACGGCCTTCCTTCATCGGAACGCGGATCATGGCCCGCTTGGCACGGTCGGTGGCCTTTCGGATCGCCTCGGGCACCTCACGCGCCTTGCCGGCGCCGTAGCCCACCCGTCCCTTCTGGTCGCCCACAACCACCAGCGCTGCAAACGCAAAACGCCGGCCGCCTTTCACCACCTTGGCGACGCGGTTGATGGTGACGAGCTTGTCGACAAGATCGTCGCCGCCATCGCGCTCACGAACCGGATCCCGGCCCCGGTCGCCCCTGCGGCCGCGGTCACCGCCCTCTCTGGCCTCACGTGCCATGCTCGGTGCTCCCTAGAACAACAGGCCGCCCTCGCGGGCAGCCTCGGCAAGCGCTTTCACGCGGCCATGATAAATGTATGAGCCACGGTCGAACACGACTTGAGTGACCCCGGCGGCCAAGGCCCTCTCCGCCACCAACTTGCCGACGGCACCGGCCGCCGTGCGATCGGCGCCTGTGCGAAGCTCGTCCTTAAGGCCCGCGTCCAGCGTAGAGGCCGCGGCAAGCGTGCGCCCTGCCGTATCGTCGATAACCTGGGCGTACATGTGCTTTCCGGAGCGGAACACCGAGAGCCGCGGACGTCCGACGGCCTTCTGTCGCAGCTGATGGCGCAGACGCTCGCGGCGTCGCTGCCGAAGATCGATACGAGCACTCACTTCTTCTTGCCTTCCTTGCGCCGGATCGTCTCGTCGTCGTAGCGCACGCCCTTACCCTTATACGGCTCCGGTGGGCGATAGCTGCGTATTTCCGCCGCAACCTGACCCACCTGACGCTTATCGACGCCGGAGACTGTGATCGCCGTCGGACGTGGCGTTGTGATCATGATCCCCGCCGGCACCGGATACACGACGTCGTGGCTGAACCCGAGATTGATCACCAAGTTAGTGCCCTGGACGGCGGCGCGATACCCGGTCCCGGTAATCTCCATCGTCTTGGCGTAGCCGGTCGAGACGCCCTTGATCATGTTGGCTATGTTGGCGCGCGTGGTTCCCCACATCATCCGCGCCTGCGCCGCGGTGCCCAACGGCCTCACGCTCACCTTGCCGTCCGCGACCGTCGTTTGCACGTGCTCGGTGAGCGGCAACCGAAGCTCCCCCAGCTTGCCTTTTGTCGTCAACGTGTCGCCCTCGACGGTGACGGTGACACCGGCAGGGATGTCGATGGGGTATTTGCCTACGCGAGACATGTCAGTGTCCCCTCAAAACACGCGGCAGAGCACTTCACCGCCAACATTGGCAGCGCGCGCTTCAGCATCGCTTAGAACGCCGCGCGGCGTCGACAGGATGGATACCCCCAAGCCTGCATAAACCCGCGGCAGCTCCTGGATTTTCGAGTACACCCGACGGCCGGGCTTCGAGACACGATGGATCTGTTTGATCACCGGTTCGCCCTCACTGTATTTCAGCTCGATGCGGAGCTGAGAGATTCCGGGGCGGAGTTCTTCAGCGGCGTAGCCTCGTATGTAGCCCTCGCGTTTGAGGACCTCAAGGACGTTGGCGCGAAGCTTGCTGGCGGGCGAAACACAGGAGGCATGCCGACTGCCCTGGGCGTTGCGGATGCGGGTGAGCAGGTCGCCAAGCGGATCTGATAACGACATGATCCTGCTCCTACCAACTTGCCTTGACCATGCCCGGGATCTGACCCGCGCTGGCCAGGTCGCGCAGGGCAATGCGGCAAAGCTTAAACTTGCGATAGTTCGAGCGCGACCGACCTGTCAGTGCGCACCGGAGCTTCACCCGCGTGCGGCTGCCGTTCCGAGGGAGCTGGGCCAGCTTCATCGACGCCTCGAAACGCTCCTCTACCGGGGCATCCCGGTCCATCATCTGAGCCTTGAGCTTGCCGCGCTTGCTACGGTCGCGCTTAACCATCGCCTCGCGATTGATGTTGCGGTTGACCGCTGATGTCTTAGCCATGTCTTGCCCTCCGGAACCTGCCGGCCTGCGCCGGGGGTTTTCCAATCATCCTCACCAGACCAACGTATCTCAGGCGGCGGCTTTCTCGGCAGTGCCGGCAACGAACGGCAGGTCAAAGGCCTTGAGAAGAGCTTTTGCCTCGGCATCCGTCGTAGCGGTCGTCACGATGACGATGTCCATGCCGCGGACAGCATCGACTTTGTCATAGGCGATTTCAGGGAACAGGATCTGCTCCTTCAATCCCATGGCAAAGTTGCCTCTCCCGTCAAAACCCTTGCCGGACATGCCACGGAAATCACGCACGCGGGGGAGTGCGATAGTGACGAGCCTATCAAGGAATTCATACATGCGTGCGCGGCGCAGCGTCACCTTTGTGCCGATTGGCAGGCCCTCCCTGATCTTAAAACCGGCGATCGCCTTCTTCGCCAGCGTCTTGACCGGCCGCTGGCCGGCGATAAGGGTTAGGTCGGCCACGGCTGCGTCGAGCTTCTTCTGGTCTCCCGCTGCTTCGCCAACACCCATGTTGATGACGATCTTCTCAAGCCTTGGAACCTGCATCGGGTTCTTGTAACCGAACTCCTGCTGCAGCACGGGCCGGACATGCTCGGCGTAGCGTGCCTGTAGGCGCGGTACGGGGCGGGAGGCAGGCCGAAGCGTCTCTGATTCACTCATCGTCCTCAGCCCTCGATTATGTTGCCAGTCAAACGGGCAACGCGAATCTTCACACCATCTTGCACGCGGAAGCTGACGCGAGTCGCCTTGTCAGTTTTAGGATCGATCAAGGCGATATTGGAAAGATGGACGCTCGCCTCTTTCTCGATGATACCACCGGGCTGACCCATGCCCGTCGCCTTAGTGTGTCGCTTCGCGAGTTTTACGCCTTGCACGACCGCTCGGTGTTCCTTCGGCATCACGCGAAGGACCTCACCGCGCTTGCCTCGGTCCGCACCAGTGATGACGACGACGTGGTCGCCCTTGCGAATTCGAGCTGCCATCACAGCACCTCCGGCGCGAGCGATATGATCTTCATGAACCTCTTGGCGCGAAGTTCGCGCACGACTGGGCCGAAGATGCGTGTGCCGATCGGTTCCTGCTGCTTGTTGATCAGAACTGCAGCGTTCGTGTCGAAACGGATAGCACTTCCATCCGCCCGGCGGACCGGAAAGCTCGTACGAACTATGACCGCCTGATGAACGTCGCCCTTTTTGACTTTGCCACGCGGGATTGCCTCCTTGACGGAGACGACAATCACGTCCCCGACGGAAGCAAATTTACGCTTAGAGCCGCCGATCACCTTGATGCACTGAACACGCCTGGCGCCGGAATTGTCGGCAACTTCTAGGTTCGACTCTGCGTGGATCATCTGCTGATTCCTACATCTGACCTAAATCGACGCGTCGGTCGGTGACGGCTCACCGAGCTGCGTGGCTGCATGCGTCTGAGCACGGCCTTGCAAAGACGCCAGAGCATCGGCCGGAGCGCTGTCCAGAACGGCCCCGTTGCGCTCGACGACGGTCCATGTCTTACGTCTGGAAATCGGGGCGCACTCGATTATGCGAACCTGATCGCCAGTCTTGCAGGCGTTGACCTCGTCATGCGCCGCATATTTCTTAGAGCGCCGAATAAATTTCTTGTACAGCGGATGCATGATGCGACGATCCACAAGCACCGTTACGGTCTTGTCCATCTTATCGCTTGTCACTCGCCCGGTCAGGACACGCCTCGGCATCGCCTTGGCTCCTTTCAGGATTTTGCGGCGGAGATGGTTTTCTCCGCCAGGATGGTTTTAACGCGTGCTATATCGCGCCGAACGTCCCGAACACGGCTTGCGCCTTCGGTCTGACCCGTCGCACGTTGGAAGCGCAAGTTGAACTGCTCGCGACGGAGATCCAACAGCATCTCGCCCAGCTGATCGGCCGACTTAGCTCGAATGTCGGTTGGTTTAGTCATCATCAGCCCTCGCCCAGACGGGTCACGAACTTCGTCTTTATGGGCAGCTTGGCGGCGCCAAGGGTGAGTGCCGACAAGGCAATCTCGGCAGGCACACCGTCGATCTCGAACATCACGCGGCCGGGCTTAACGCGGGCCACCCAAAACTCGGGCGCACCCTTACCGGAGCCCATGCGAACCTCAGCCGGCTTGAGCGACACCGGCACGTCCGGGAAGATGCGTATCCACACACGTCCAGCGCGCTTCATCGCACGTGTTATCGCTCGCCGTGCTGCCTCTATCTGCCGGGCGGTCACGCGCTCGGGCTCAAGCGCCTTAAGACCGAACTGCCCGAAATTTAGGGTCGTGCCGCCCTTGGCCAGCCCGTGGATGCGGCCTTTATGGGCCTTGCGGAACTTGGTCCGCTTCGGAGAAAGCATATCTGTCTGTCCTTAGCGCTGCGGCGCCTGTTCGGCGGCACGGCGATCTTGTGCCGTCGGATCGTTGGCCAGGATTTCGCCCTTGAAGATCCAGACCTTCACACCGCAGGTCCCATAGGTGGTCTTGGCGGTGGCCACACCGTAGTCGATATCCGCGCGCAGCGTATGCAATGGCACTCGACCTTCCCGATACCACTCGACACGCGCAATCTCGGCACCGCCCAGACGACCACCGCAATTGATCCGGATACCCTGCGCTCCCAGCCGCATGGCCGATTGAACCGCCCGCTTCATCGCACGACGAAACGCCACGCGACGCTCCAATTGCTGAGCTATGTTCTCGGCAACAAGAGTTGCATCAATCTCCGGCTTGCGGATCTCGACGATGTTGAGCGAGACCTCGGCCTTGGCCATTTTGGCCAGGTCTTTGCGCAAGACTTCAATGTCTTGACCTTTCTTGCCGATCACCACTCCCGGACGAGCAGCATAAATCGTCACTCTCGGCTTCTTGGCAGGGCGTTCGATGACTACTCGGGAAACCCCTGCGCCAGACAGCTTCCTGCGAAGGTGCGCACGCAGCTTGAGATCGTCCAGCAGCAGCTTCGAGTAATCGGCGCCGGCGAACCAGCGAGAGTCCCAAGTCCGGTTGATGCCGAGGCGCAGCCCGATAGGATTGACCTTGTGACCCATCAGACCGCCCTTCCTTCGGACGCGGCAGCAGTCGTATCCCGCTCGGCGACAACAATCTTCAAATGACTAAACCATTTCTCTATGCGCGAAGCGCGTCCACGGCCGCGTGCGTGGAACCGACGCATGACAATCGAACGGCCAACCTCGGCTCGCGTCACCACCAACTGATCGACATCCAACTGATGATTATTTTCGGCATTAGCGATCGCGCTCTCAAGCGCTTTGCGCACCGAATGAGCAATTCGACGCTTACTGAAAGTCAGTGTCGCCACTGCGCTCGCCGCCGGCTGATTACGTATTAGCCCAGCGACGAGGTTCAGTTTCTGCGGGCTGACACGCAAATTGCTAAGCACGCACTGGGCCTCATTGTCGGCCACGGGCCGAGGCGCTTTTGGCTTGCTCATCCGCGTTTCGCCTTCTTATCCGCCGCATGTCCCGTAAATGTCCGGGTCGGCGAAAACTCGCCGAATTTGTGACCGACCATGTTCTCGTTTACCTGGACGGGGAGAAACTTGTGACCATTGTAAACTCCAAAGGTCAGCCCGACAAACTGCGGCAAGATCGTCGATCGACGAGACCAAATCTTGATGATCTCGTTGCGGCCTGACGACCGCGCCTTTTCGGCCTTTGTGAGCATGAAGCCGTCTACAAACGGACCTTTCCAGACGGAGCGTGCCATCTTACTTGCCTTTGCTCGCGCGGCGGATGATCAGCTTGTCCGTTCGCTTGTTGACACGTGTCTTGGCACCCTTGGTCGGCTTACCCCAGGGAGTTACCGGATGACGTCCGCCGGACGTGCGACCCTCACCACCACCATGGGGATGATCCACCGGATTCATCACCACGCCGCGGTTATGTGGTCGACGACCCATCCAACGTGCGCGACCCGCCTTACCGAAGCTCTGGTTCATGTTATCCGCGTTGGAGACAGCGCCGACGGTCGCCATGCACTCGGCACGCACTACCCGGAGTTCGCCCGACTGCAGCTTAACCTGTGCATATCCGGCATCCTTGCCGACAAGCTGCGCGTAAGTGCCGGCAGCACGGGCCATCTTGCCGCCCGCCCCCTGCTTTAGCTCCACGTTATGAACGATCGTGCCAACCGGTATAGACCCGAGGGGCATTGCATTACCGGGCTTGATATCGACACGTGCACCAGAAATTACACTGTCACCAGCTTTCAAGCGCTGAGGCGCGAGTATGTAGGCCAACTCTCCATCAGCGTACTTGATCAATGCAATGAATGCCGACCGGTTCGGATCATACTCAAGCCGCTCCACCGTGGCCGACACGTCATCTTTGCGCCGCCTGAAATCTACGATCCGATAACTCTGCTTGTGCCCGCCGCCACGAAAGAACGACGTTGTTCGCCCGTGATTGTTCCGGCCGCCGGTCTTACTCTTACCTTCAGTCAACCCTTTGACGGGCTTGCCCTTCCACAACTCGGAACGATCAATTAAAACCGTTCCCCGGAGGCTTGCCGTAACAGGCTTAAAAGATCTCAGTGCCATTTGCCCGCCTTCACGCCAGCTTGGTCGTCAGATCGATGGACTGATCTTCTGCCAGTTGCACGTACGCCTTCTTGACATCAGATCGCACCCCCGGACGGCCTTTAAAACGCTTCGTCTTACCCTTCTGAACCAGTGTGTTCACCCCGATGACTTTCACGCCAAACAGCGTCTCTACGGCCTTCTTGATCTCCGGCTTTGTCGCCTCAAGAGAGACGCGGAACACGATCTGGTTGCGCTCGGTCAGCGAGGTCGCCTTTTCGGTGATCACGGGAGACCGAATGATCTGATACATCGTCTCACGAGCCAGATTCGCCGCTTTGCGACGCACGTTTGCAATCACCGTCACGCCAAACGCTCCCTCAAACCGTCAAGCGCTGACTGGGTGAGCACAAGGACGTCATGCCGAAGTATATCATAAACGTTGGCGCCGACCACCGGCAGAACGTCAACACGATGAATGTTGGCGCTGGCACGACCAAAGGAAGGTTCAACTACTCTATCAATGAACAGCACACTGGACCAGCCGAGTGTCTTCAGTTTCTCAGCCAAGTCCTTGGTCTTCGATGGGGCCATTGCAGCGTCGATGACCACCAGCTTGCCCTCGGCGTGCTTCTGCGAAAACGCGCTTATCAGCCCGAGACGACGCACCTTCTTGGGTAGGCTATAGCCGTGTTCGCGAACAACCGGACCGTGAACAACACCACCTGTGCGGAATTGCGGCGAGCGCAAGCTCCCTTGCCGGGCGTTGCCTGTGCCCTTCTGCTTGTAAGGCTTTCTCGTCGTGCCGGACACTTCGCCCATGCCCTTGGACTTATGATTTCCAGACCGACGTTTAGCCAGCTGCCAATCAACGACTCGGGCCATAATGTCTAAGCGCGGCTCAGCTGAAAAAATCGCGTCTGGGAGTTCGGCTACGCCTGCGCTGCCGTTGTCCAATGTCTTGACGTCGACTTTCATCCCGCTGTCCTCAACCCGCCAAGGCGGCTGGATACGGAGCTTCAGCATGGCGTGCTCGTTTGACAGCGTCGCGTATCAAAACGAAATCCCCTTTAGCTCCTGGGATAGACCCGTGAACCATCACCAAGCCCCTATCCACATCAACCCGCGCCACCATCAAGTTTTGCGTTGTCACGCGCTCCTGACCCAAGTGGCCGGCCATCTTCTTATTTTTGAAGGTCTTGCCCGGGTCCTGGCGATTTCCGGTTGAACCATGCGATCGGTGACTGACTGAAACACCATGACTAGCTTCCAGCCCACGGAAATTCCAACGCTTCATGGCTCCGGCAAAACCCTTGCCCTTGGTCGTGCCCGATACGTCGACGAGTTGCCCTGCCACAAAATGCCCAGCAGTTATTACTGCTCCAGGTTCAAGAACTGCGTCCGCCGAACAGCGAAACTCAACAAGCTTCCGACGTGGCTCAACCTTAAGCCGAGTGTAGTGACCTCTGTCAGGTTTTCTGACGTTCTTAACCTTTGCGACAGAGGTGCCGAGCTGAACCGCAGTGTAGCCATCGCGCTCGCGAGTACGAGCGTCTACAACCTGCACAGCGTCAAGATACAGGATAGTAACCGGCAAATGGCTACCGTCCTCCTTGAACAGCCGGGTCATACCCAGCTTTCGCGCTATCAACCCAGTCCGCATTTAAAACTCTTTCTGGCTGTGATCAGCGGTGACACTGCTAAATCTTAATTTCGACGTCGACGCCCGCGGCGAGATCCAGCTTCATAAGCGCGTCGACCGTCTGCGGGGTCGGTTCTACAATATCCAGCAACCGACGGTGCGTTCGCATCTCAAACTGCTCACGGCTTTTCTTGTCCACATGAGGCGAGCGGTTGACGGTAAACCGCTCGATATGGGTCGGAAGCGGAATAGGCCCTCGAACACGAGCACCTGTTCGCTTTGCTGTGTTGACGATTTCCTTTGTGCTGGTGTCCAGCACACGGTGATCGTACGCCTTGAGGCGTATGCGAATATTTTGGTTGTCCATGATCTTCTTCTTATCGGAGACAGCGTCAGCCGTGCTAATCCATGATCTTCGCGACGACCCCGGCACCAACCGTCCGCCCACCCTCACGGATCGCAAATCGCAGCCCTTCGTCCATTGCGATTGGCTGGATTAGCTCAACGTCCATGGAAACGTTGTCACCAGGCATGACCATCTCAACGCCCTCGGGCAACTGCACCACACCAGTTACGTCGGTCGTGCGGAAATAGAACTGCGGACGATAATTGGTGAAGAATGGCGTGTGCCGCCCTCCCTCCTCCTTCGTAAGGACGTAGGCTTCGGCCTTGAATTTTTTGTGAGGTGTTATGGAGCCAGGCTTGGCTAGAACCTGGCCACGTTCGACATCCTCGCGCTTCGTGCCGCGTAGCAAAGCGCCGATGTTGTCACCTGCCTCTCCGCGATCGAGGAGCTTACGAAACATTTCTACGCCAGTGACAATCGTCTTTACGGTGTTTTTGATACCTACGATTTCGACTTCATCACCCACGTTCACGACGCCACGTTCGACACGACCAGTCACCACGGTTCCACGACCCGAGATTGAAAAAACGTCCTCGATCGGCATTAGGAACGGACGATCGATGGCGCGCTCAGGCTGCGGAATGTAGCTGTCGACGGCCGCCATCAGCTTGATCACGGCGTCCTCACCAATCTCAGGCTGTTTACCCTCTAAAGCACAGACAGCAGAACCGTGGATTATCGGAATGTCGTCTCCAGGGAACTGATAGCTGCTGAGCAGATCACGAACCTCAAGCTCGACCAGTTCGACGAGTTCGGGGTCTGCCAAATCCATCTTATTGAGGAATACGACCAGGGCGGGTACGCCTACCTGCCGCGCCAGCAGGATGTGCTCACGCGTCTGCGGCATGGGACCATCAGCAGCCGACACCACAAGGATAGCACCATCCATCTGTGCTGCACCGGTTATCATGTTTTTCACGTAGTCGGCATGGCCCGGGCAGTCCACGTGCGCGTAATGGCGGTTGGCTGTCTCATACTCCACGTGCGCTGTGGAAATCGTGATGCCACGTGCTCGCTCTTCTGGAGCCTTGTCGATCTGGTCGTACGCGGTGAACGTTGCGCCGCCCGACTTCGCCAAGACCTTTGTGATTGCAGCGGTTAGCGATGTCTTGCCATGATCCACGTGGCCAATCGTGCCTATGTTGCAATGGGGCTTATTGCGCTCAAACTTCGCCTTTGCCATCGTCGTCTCTCCATACCCTGTCGTCGGGCTATGATTGCTTTACCAGCGGTAGTGGCTGAACGCCTTGTTGGCCTCAGCCATCCGGTGCGTGTCTTCACGCTTCTTCACTGCAGAGCCCCGATTGTTTACAGCGTCGAATAGCTCGTTTGAAAGCCGATCCTCCATCGTATGCTCGCCTCGCTTTCGAGCAGCGTCGATCAGCCATCGGATAGCCAAAGCCTGGCGACGCTCTGTTCTTACCTCAACGGGCACTTGGTAGGTCGCGCCGCCAACCCGACGTGAACGTACCTCGACTGCGGGCTTCACGTTATCCAACGCCTCATGGAACATACGAACCGGATCTGAAGACGCGCCACCGCGTTTCCTCAGGACGTCCAGCGCACCATAAACAATACCCTCCGCAGCCGACTTCTTGCCGTCATACATGAGGGCATTCATGAAACGTGTAAGCACGACGTCCCCGAACTTAGGGTCAGGAAGAATCTCACGTTTTACTGCACGGCGACGGCGACTCATGGTGTCTCTCTCACTTTGGCCGCTTGGCGCCATACAAAGAACGGCGCTTACGTCGCTTGGGAAGTCCCTGGGTGTCCAACACGCCTCGAAGAATATGATACCGCACGCCCGGAAGATCTTTCACCCGACCACCGCGTATGAGGACAACGCTATGCTCCTGAAGATTATGCCCCTCACCAGGAATGTAGCTGACGACCTCAAAGCCGTTTGTTAGTCGGACCTTGGCCACCTTACGCAGAGCTGAATTCGGCTTCTTCGGCGTTGTTGTATACACGCGCGTGCACACACCGCGCTTCTGCGGACATCCTTGAAGGGCCGGAACCTTGTTTCTCTTAGCCGCGGGCTCACGCCCTTGAGCGATAAGCTGGTTGATTGTCGGCATACGCCCTCATTCCAATCATGCAGGTCTCGCACGGGTTGGGGACCCCCAACCGTGCGAGTTAGATATCTGCATGCGGCCTTGGCTTTGAGGCGGCGCCGCATGTGCTTAGGCAAACTGGCTTTGGCGCTTCGAAAAACGCCGAGGGAGGCTACGTAAGGGGCATTTAGGGCGTAGTCAAGAGTGAAACCGGGAGGTTGCTGCTACTCAGCTGCTCGGGTGATTTGCGGCGGGGCGTCCCTCAACACCGCCCGCTGCTGATCGCGTCCCGCAGCAACAGCCTTGAGACGGTTCATAACCGACCCAGTACCTGCTGGTATTAGACGCCCTACGATCACGTTCTCTTTTAGTCCTGTAAGCTGGTCGGTTTTCCCCGCCGTAGCCGCCTCCGTCAGAACACGAGTTGTCTCCTGGAACGATGCCGCACTAATGAAGCTGTGGGTTTGCAGGCTCGCCTTCGTTATGCCTTGCAGAACCGGCATTGCGGTTGCGGGACGCTCATTGGCTTTGATGCGCTTCGCATTTTCGGCATCAACCTCCATGCGATCTACCTGCTCACCGGTGAGATACGTTGTATCCCCCGGATCTGTTACTTCCACTTTCTGAAGCATCTGACGCACTATGACCTCAATATGCTTGTCGTTGATTTTCACACCCTGCAGGCGATAGACGTCTTGGATTTCATTTACGAGGTAATCCGACAGCGCTTCTACCCCCAAGACTTTCAGAATGTCGTGCGGCACCCGCGGACCGTCGACAAGGGGGTCTCCACGCAGGACGAAGTCTCCCTCCTGAACAGACACGTGCTTGCCCTTTGGCACGAGGTATTCCGTCTCCTCGCTTGACTCATCATTCTTGACGATGATCCGTCGTTTGGCTTTGTAGTCCTTGCCGAATTCTACACGGCCATCGTTTTCGGCGATAATGGCATGGTCTTTCGGCCGACGCGCCTCAAACAGCTCGGCTACGCGTGGAAGACCACCGGTGATGTCACGAGTCTTGCTACCCTCGCGAGGGATGCGGGCGAGCACGTCGCCGGCGAAAAGAGTAGCTCCATTCTCCACAGATAAAATTGAGTCGGGAGAAAGAAAGTAGCGGGCGTCCGTGCCGTTGGGAAGCTTTACGACCTCGCCGTTGCTACCCTTCAACTGCAAACGTGGTCGAAGGTCGACACCTTTGGCGGTCTGCTTGTAATCGACTACCACTTTCGACGTCAGGCCGGTCACTTCGTCCATTCGCTCTACAAGAGTGATACCTTCAATCAGGTCGAGATACTCGACCTGCCCGGCGAGCTCGGTCAGGATTGGTAAGGTGTATGGATCCCACTCCGCTAGTTTCTGCGCACGCGTTACCGCCATACCGTCGTCAGCCAACAACCTCGCGCCGTAGGGGACACGGAAGCGAGCGCGCTCGCGTTCCTTGTCGTCCACCAGGACGATCTCGCAGTTTCGAGACATCACAACCGGGACGCCTTGACTGTTCGTTACGACATTGCGATTTCGTACCGTGACCGTGCCTTCGTGCGAAGCCTCAACGCTTGATTGTTCGGCACCACGCTGCGCAGCGCCGCCGATATGAAACGTACGCATTGTCAGCTGCGTTCCCGGCTCACCAATCGATTGAGCGGCTATCACGCCAACCGCCTCACCAATGTTTACTGGCGTGCCCCGCGCCAAGTCACGACCATAGCACCGCGCGCAAACACCAATCTGGCTCTCACATGTCAGCACGGACCGGATTTTCATGACCTCCACGCCAGCGCGCTCGATCTGCTCGGCCTCGGTCTCTTCAATCAGCGTGTTGCGAGGTACGATCACTTTGTTTGTAACCGGGTCCAGGACATCTTCGGACGCTGTCCGCCCAAGGATACGCTCCGACAGCGACGACACGATGTCGCCACCATCCATCACTGGACGGACTGTCAGTCCACGCTCGCTCCCGCAGTCGACTTCGACTATTATACAGTCTTGCGCGACGTCGACCAGCCGGCGCGTAAGATATCCTGAATTGGCTGTTTTGAGTGCAGTGTCCGCCAAGCCCTTTCGAGCACCATGAGTGGAGTTGAAATACTCGAGGACTGACAAGCCCTCCTTGAAATTGGCGATGATTGGCTGCTCGATGATTTCGCCAGACGGTTTGGCCATGAGACCGCGCATGCCAGCCAATTGCCGCATCTGGGCAGGCGAGCCTCGCGCTCCGGAATGACTCATCATCCAAACGCTATTTGTCTGACGGCCCACTTCCTGCCTGCTGATTTCCTTCATCATCGCAGATGCGACTGCGTCAGTGCAACGCGACCAAGCGTCGACTACCTTGTTGTAGCGTTCTCCCGCAGTGATCAAACCATCCTGATACTGCTGCTCAAACTCCTTTACTTCGCTCTGCGTCTTACTGATCAGTTCTGGCTTTTCCGCTGGTATGATCAGGTCATCCTTCCCGAACGAAATACCTGCCTTTGCCGCCTGCTGAAAACCAAGTCCCATCAGGCGATCGGCGAAAATCACGCACTCTTTTTGGCCGCAGTGGCGATAGACCGCATCAATCACATCCGAAACGTTCTTTTTGGTAAGCTGTTTGTTCAGCAGCGAGAAAGGCACATTTGCGTGCTTGGGCAGGATTTGCGCTATGAGCATACGGCCCGGGGTTGTGACGACGATCTGTCGCTTCCGGCTCCCATCTGGCTCGATAAGCTCCATCCGAGCGCGTATCTTATCATGAAGTTTGATCGCCTTGGCTTGAAGCGCGAACTCAATCTCGCCTATCGTTCCAAAAGCCGGCGATGTATTGTCCTCCTTCACGCGAAAGTCGGCTGTTTCGAGGGACAGATAATAAAGTCCCAGAACGATGTCTTGACTCGGCACTATAATCGGCTTTCCGTTTGCCGGACTTAGGATGTTATTAGTTGACATCATCAACACGCGTGCCTCAAGCTGGGCTTCCAGGCTCAACGGCACGTGCACGGCCATCTGGTCGCCATCGAAATCCGCGTTGAAGGCAGTGCAAACCAGCGGATGTAGCTGTATTGCCTTACCCTCGATCAGCACTGGTTCAAAAGCTTGGATGCCCAGCCTGTGAAGAGTCGGCGCGCGATTGAGCATCACCGGATGTTCGCGGATGACCTCCTCGAGAATGTCCCAAACCTCCGGCCGCTCCTTCTCGACCATGCGCTTCGCTGCCTTGATCGTAGTCGCATGACCATACTTCTCAAGCTTGCTGTAGATGAACGGCTTGAACAACTCGAGCGCCATCTTTTTCGGCAGACCGCATTGATGCAACTTCAACTCTGGGCCGACCACGATCACGGATCGTCCAGAGTAGTCGACACGCTTACCAAGCAAATTCTGCCGAAAACGTCCCTGCTTACCTTTCAACATGTCAGACAACGACTTCAGTGGCCGCTTGTTTGCACCCGTTATGGCGCGACCTCGTCGGCCGTTATCGAACAGCGCATCGACCGACTCCTGAAGCATACGCTTTTCGTTACGCACGATGATGTCTGGTGCACGGAGCTCAATCAATCGCTTCAAGCGGTTGTTGCGGTTGATGACGCGTCGGTACAAGTCGTTCAGATCTGACGTGGCAAACCGGCCACCATCAAGCGGCACCAAGGGTCGCAGCTCGGGTGGGATTACCGGAACAACGTCAAGTATCATCCATTCCGGCTTAGATCCGCTCTCTCCGAACGCTTCGATTAACTTCAAGCGCTTAACCAGCTTCTTACGCTTGGCTTCACTGGTCGTGTCGCGTAGGTCCGCGCGCAACCGCACTTTATCAGCGTCGATGTCGATGCCGTGCAGGATCACCTTGATGGCTTCCGCGCCGATCGCCGCACGAAAGCCGTCCTCACCAAACTCGTCTTGCTTTGCCGCGAGCTGATCTTCTGTCAGCAATTGATGCAGCTTGAGGTCGGTAAGGCCTGGCTCGAGGACTACATAGCTTTCGAAATAAAGAATTTTCTCGAGTTCTTTGAGGGTCAAGTCAACCATCAACCCGATCCTGCTTGGCAGGGATTTCAAGAACCATATGTGCGCAACGGGCGATGCCAGTTCGATGTGACCCATGCGTTCACGGCGAACCTTCGCGAGTGTGACTTCGACACCGCACTTCTCGCATATAATCCCACGAAACTTCATGCGCTTGTACTTGCCGCAAAGACACTCGTAATCCTTGATGGGTCCGAATATTCGGGCGCAAAACAAGCCGTCACGCTCCGGCTTGAAGGTCCGGTAGTTGATGGTTTCAGGCTTCTTGATTTCGCCATACGACCAGGAGCGTATCTGCTCCGGAGAGGCCATCTGGATACGGATTTGGTCAAACGTGACTGCTTGCCCAGCTTGACCCAGTATCTTCATCAATTCGTTCATAGATGCACCCTTCGTTCAAGGGTCAGGAAGATCGCTTCCGAACCCTGGTGGGGCCAAGCCGCCCCAGGCCTAAATTCAGATGACGCTTTGATCCAGGTCTACGTTCAGACCCAAGGATTTCAGCTCCTTAACCAAAACGTTGAAGCTTTCGGGTATGCCAGCCTCGAAATTATCCTGCTCACGCACAATGGCCTCGTATACTTTCGTTCGGCCGGACACGTCATCCGACTTAACTGTCAGCATTTCCTGCAAAGTGTACGCTGCGCCATAGGCCTCGAGAGCCCAAACTTCCATCTCACCAAAACGTTGGCCGCCGAATTGTGCTTTGCCTCCGAGCGGCTGTTGCGTGACCAAGCTATACGGCCCGATCGATCGGGCATGAATTTTGTCGTCCACCAAGTGGTGCAGCTTGAGCATGTAAATGTATCCGACTGTCACCTTCCTCTCGAATGGCTCACCAGTCCGTCCGTCTATCAAAACCACCTGCCCAGACGTGTCCAGACCTGCCTTTGTCAGCATGCGTTCAATGTCACTCATCCGTGCGCCGTCGAACACCGGCGTCGCAACCGGCACACCCTTCTTCAGGTTCTCTGACAATTCGATAAGCTGATCGTTGCTCAAACTCGAGATTTCGTCCTCGTAGATGCGGTCGCCGTATACGTCGCGTAATTTTTCCAGCAGCTCCTGTTTGGCTGCCCCACTTCGCCGATACTCCTCAACTAACTCACCGATCTCGCGACCCAAGTTCGCACACGCCCACCCGAGATGGGTTTCCAGGATCTGCCCAACATTCATGCGGCTTGGCACGCCCAGCGGATTGAGCACGAGGTCGACCGGTGTGCCGTTATCGAGGAATGGCATGTCTTCCACGGGCACAACGCGCGAGACGACCCCCTTATTGCCATGGCGCCCAGCCATCTTATCGCCCGGTTGAAGCTTGCGCTTTACTGCGACGAACACTTTGACCATCTTCATCACACCAGGCGGCAGCTCGTCACCACGCTCAAGCTTTTCGACCTTGCTTTCGAAACGCTCTTGCAGGCGGTGAACCGCGGCGTCGAACTCGCGCTTAAGCACCTCAATTTCCGCCATCAGCGAGTCGTCCTGTACGCCGATGTTGCGCCACGCGCCTCGCGAATGTTCCCCCAGGACCTCATCAGTCAAAACAGTGCCTGCCTTGATGCCCTTGAAGCCACCCGCTGCTTTGTGTCCAACAAGCTTCTCACGCAGTCGGTTCAGGAACGCGCGCTCTTGGATGCCTCGCTCGTCGTCCCGGTCTTTTGCAAGGCGCTCGATCTCTGCACGTTGAATAGCCATCGCACGTTCGTCTTTGTCGACGCCTCGCCGGCTGAAAACACGAACGTCAACAATGGTTCCGGCGACACCGGGAGGAAGCTTGAGCGAGGTATCACGGACGTCTGATGCTTTCTCTCCGAAGATCGCTCGTAGCAGCTTCTCCTCGGGAGTCATCGGGCTCTCACCTTTGGGAGTAACCTTACCGACGAGGATGTCGCCAGGATTGACCTCGGCTCCTATGTAGACAATGCCAGCCTCGTCGAGATTACGCAGCGACTCCTCACCTACGTTGGGGATGTCGCGGGTGATTTCTTCCTGACCGAGTTTAGTGTCACGCGCCATGACCTCGAACTCTTCGATATGGATCGAGGTGAAGACGTCGTCTCGTGCTATCCGCTCCGATATCAGGATTGAGTCTTCGAAGTTGTAGCCATTCCAAGGAACGAACGCGCACAGCACGTTGCGACCGAGTGCCAGCTCGCCCAACTCCGTCGATGGGCCATCCGCGATGATCTCACCGGATGACACGTGGTCTCCGACGCGAACCAATGGGCGTTGATTGATGCAGGTAGATTGGTTGGATCGCATGTACTTGCGTAAACGATAGATATCCACGCCGGCAGTCATGCCGTCCTCACCAGAGGCACGCACAACAATACGGGCACCGTCGATCTGGTCGACGACGCCAGCGCGACGAGCAACGATCGTAGCACCACTGTCGCGTGCTACTGCCGCCTCCATGCCCGTCCCGACAAGTGGTGCGTCCGCCTGGATCAGCGGCACAGCCTGACGCTGCATATTCGAGCCCATCAAGGCGCGATTCGCGTCGTCATTCTCGAGAAACGGGATAAGGGCCGCAGCAACCGAAACCAATTGCTTGGGCGACACATCCACTGCAGTGACATCTTCAGGTCGAACAAGTCGGAAGTCCCCGCGATTTCGAACGGAAACAAGCTCGTCCGAAAAGCAGCCATCCTCATCTTGCGGCGCGTCCGCCTGCGCGACTACGAGCCTTTCCTCCTCCATCGCTGAAAGATACTTCCAGCCATCTTGCACCTGGCCGTCCTTGACCAGTCGGTAGGGCGTTTCGATGAACCCGTACTTATTGACCTTTGCAAACGTCGCGAGTGAGTTTATTAGCCCGATATTTGGACCTTCTGGCGTCTCGATCGGGCAAATCCGACCGTAATGGGTGGGGTGCACATCGCGAACCTCAAACCCGGCACGCTCACGTGTGAGACCGCCCGGACCCAGCGCGGAGAGGCGCCGCTTGTGTGTCACCTCAGAAAGCGGATTGGTTTGGTCCATGAATTGCGAAAGCTGCGATGAGCCAAAAAACTCCCGGACAGCAGCAGCAGCCGGTTTTGCGTTGATGAGATCGTGTGGCATCACTGTATCGATGTCGACGGACCCCATACGCTCGCGAATGGCACGTTCCATACGCAAGAGCCCGACGCGATATTGATTCTCCATCAGTTCACCGACCGAACGGACCCGGCGGTTTCCCAGATTATCAATGTCGTCGATCGTCCCGCGACCATCCTTGAGTTCAACCAGTATCTTCACAGTACGCAGAATGTCTTCCTTGCGTAGCGTTCGGTGCTGATCGTCACACTCGACGTTTAGGCGCATGTTCATCTTCACCCGGCCGACCGCAGACAAGTCGTAGCGATCTGGGTCGAAGAACAGCCCGCGAAACAGGGCTTCAGCCGTTTCGGCAGTTGGGGGCTCGCCCGGACGCATGACACGATAGATGTCAACCAGAGCGTCATCGCGACTGGTGTTTTTGTCGATAGCCAGGGTGTTCCGTATCCACGGTCCATTGGCCTGGTCGACTGCCAGTGTTGGCAGGCTTACAATGTTTGCGTCTTCCAAAGCAGCCAAACGAACCTCGACCAACTCTTCGCCGGCCTCCGCATAAATCTCACCTGACTGCTCGTTGACCATGTCCAGGGCGACGTAGCGCCCAAGCAAATCGGCCCGGCCAATCAGGACGTCCTTGGTCTTCTCCGCTATCTTACGGGCTGAACGAGCTGTGAGTTTAGCATCTGCTTCGGCCACAACCTCGCCAGTTTCGGCGTCAATCAAAGGCTCCAACAGCTTCAGGCCGCGGAACGCCTCAGGGTCAAACGGCCGGGCCCAACCTTTGGCTGTGCGCGTGAAAACGACCTGACCGTAGAAAAAGTTTAGGATCGACTCGGCATCCAGGCCGCGAACTTCGATAGTCTCGGGATCCTCTCCGGCCGCAACGCGCTCGGCACGGTTTGCCTCACTCGCGTCGCTCTCCAAAGCGTACAGTAATGTTGTCACCGGAAGCTTACGTTTGCGATCTATCCGAACGTAAACCATGTCCTTGCTGTCGAACTCGAAATCCAGCCATGACCCACGATACGGTATGACGCGCGCAGCAAAGAGGAACTTGCCCGAACTGTGGGTTTTTCCCTTGTCGTGGTCGAAGAACACGCCAGGCGACCTATGCATTTGGCTGACGATCACGCGCTCTGTGCCATTAATGATGAAGGTGCCGTTGTCCGTCATCAGGGGCATGTCGCCCATGTATACGGGCTGCTCCTTGATATCGCGGATCGAGCGAGCGCCGGTATCCTCGTCAACGTCCCAAACGATTAGCCGCAGGATGACCTTGAGCGGTGCGGCATAGTTCATGCCGCGCTGGATGCATTCCTCGACATCGTATTTCGGGTCTTCGAGCTCGTAGTAAACGAACTCCAAGCGGCCACGGCCAGCGAAGTCGTCAATCGGAAACACGCTCCGGAAAACCTCTTGCAGGCCCGTGTTCGTACGGCTGTCGGGAGCGATATGCATTTGTAGAAAGCCGTCGTAGCTCGACCTCTGCACGTCAATCAGGTTAGGCATTGGCGCCACTTCAGGTATCCGGCCGAAGCTCTTGCGGATACGCTTGCGCGGCGTGAAGGTCTGACTCGGAGTGATTGCGTCCATCAGAACTGCCCCATCCTGGCGAGCCGACCCACTTGTCGGTCTCGCGTAACGTTCGACTGGTACAACGGCGTGCAGGGCGGGGATCGTCGTGATCCCCGCCCTGTCTCAGCACAACGCCCACACATGGCGGGCGGGAAATTCAGTCTACTTGATTTCGACAGACGCGCCCTGCTCTTCCAAGACCTTCTTGATCTTCTCGGCCTCGTCCTTGTTGACTGCTTCCTTTACCGTCTTCGGCGCGCCTTCAACCAAGTCCTTGGCCTCTTTCAGCCCTAGCCCGGTGATCGTCCGAATTTCCTTGATCACGTTGATTTTCTTGTCGCCGGCCTTTGTCAGCGTGACCGTGAACTCCGTCTGCTCCTCGACAGGGGCAGCCGCAACACCGCCGCCAACCGGCGCCGCGGCAACGGCCGCAGGTGCTGCAGCGGAAACGCCCCATTTCTCTTCCAGCATTTTCGACAGCTCTGCTGCTTCGAGCACGGTCAGCGCCGACAGATCATCGACCAGTTTTGTCAAGTCAGCCATTTCGTCTATCCTTAGTTAGCGTTGATGTGGTTCCATACAAGCCTGGGTAGCCGGGCCGCATATCAGGCTGCTTCAGCCTCAGCTCCATCCTTCTTGGCATAGGCTGCCAATACCCGCGCGAGACCAGCGGCCGGGGCTGCAACCACGCTCGCAATACGGGTTGCGGGCGTGTTGATCATCCCCAGCAGACCCGCTCGCAACGTGTCGAGCGACGGCAGTTCGGACAAGGCTTTCACGCCAGACGCATCCAGCGTCTGGGCGCCCAAGGCACCGCCGATCAGCACCAGTTTCTCGCTGGTCTTGGCGAACTCGACGCACACTTTGCTTACCGCCACGGGATCGCGCGCCCATGCGAGGGCAGTAGGTCCTTTGAGCATTGGCTTTATGCCGTCGAATCGGGTCCCATCCAGGGCAAGAATGGCCAGCCGGTTTTTGGCGACTTTGAAATTTGCGCCTGCCGCCCGCATCCGCGCTCGCAGATCCGTCACCTCGGCAACCGTCATACCCGCGTTACGGGTGACCACCACCATCGACGTTTCTGCGAAGACGGCGGCAAGCGACGAGACAAACTCCCGCTTCTCCGTACGGTCCAAATTCCGTCTCCTTCAGATCACGTGCGGATGCACGTGCCAGGCTCCCAATCGCCGGACGAGGTGTCGTCCGGTCAGTCCGCCTGTCCTCATCAAAGCCGGAACCACCCAACACCTTGCGGAACTTGGGCACTTCCCGTCTCTCGCGCGCGAACCTTGCGGCTCATTCACGCCCTGCGGCGACGTGCAGTCTTGGACAGGTTCGGGGCAGCCGCAGCCACCCCTGCCCATCCGTCCGGCCGTCAGCCAAACGGATGTATTTCGATCACCCAGTCAGGCTCCCAACATCCACCCGGACACCGGGCCCCATGGACGAGCTTAGGGAGCATTTTTGCAGATAGGTCCCCTTTGCGCCGGTTGGCTTTGCTTTCTGGATAGCATCAACGAAAGCTCGGATGTTCTCCAACAGCTTGTCCGTCTCGAAGCTAGCCTTGCCGATGCCGGCGTGCACGATTCCTGCTTTTTCCGCGCGGAATTCGACCTGTCCAGCCCTCGCAGCGCCCACAGCGCCCCGCACGTCCATGGTCACCGTGCCGAGCTTGGGGTTGGGCATGAGCCCGCGAGGGCCAAGGATTTTGCCCAGGCGTCCTACTAGGCCCATCATGTCTGGGGTGGCAATACAGCGGTCAAACGCGATGTCGCCTGCCTGCACCTTTTCGGCCAGGTCGTCTGCGCCCACCACGTCAGCGCCTGCCGCGAGTGCCTCCTCGGCCTTCGCACCGCGGGCGAACACCCCGATGCGCACCGTCTTGCCGGTGCCGTTCGGCAAGCTGATCAGGCCGCGCACCATCTGATCGGCATGACGCGGGTCGATCCCAAGGCGCATGGATATCTCAACCGTCTCGTCAAACTTTGCCTTGGCGTTGGTTTTTACCAAGCTGAGAGCGTCCGCAAGCGGATAGTTACGAGCTTTGTCTACCGCTGCCTTCGCGGCGGCCAGCCGTTTGTCATGCGCCATGATCAGCCCTCCACCACGGCTACATGCATCGACTTGGCCGTGCCGATCAGCATCTTCACCGCGGCATCGAGATCGCCAGCGTTCATGTCCACCATCTTCTGCGCGGCTATCTCGCGCAACTGGCTCATCGTAACACGCCCTGCGACAGCGCCCTTCCCGGGGGTTGTGCTACCTGCTGTGATGCCGGCCGCCTTCTTGATAAAGTAGGTGTTGGGTGGCGTCTTCGTGATGAAGCTGAAAGTGCGATCGCCAAAGGCGGTGATCACGACCGGAACCGGCATTCCCGGCTCCATCGCCTGGGTTCGCGCGTTGAACTCCTTGCAGAATTGCATGATGTTCAGCCCGCGCTGGCCGAGTGCCGGCCCAACCGGAGGAGATGGGTTGGCTTTGCCAGCGGGAATCTGCAGCTTGACGTAGCCAACGATTTTCTTTGCCATGCCGATCCTGGCTCCTTCTGCCCAGGACCGCGGTGCCAACGACGCGACGAGCCCCCGGCCAGAGCCGACGACGTCTGTCTCCCGCGTTCCAGAAGAGCAGGGTGGGTAGCGGCAGCTTACGGCACTGTCAAGCGTATTGTTCGCCCCTACGGCGGCACGGGGAGCGCGTCATGGGTGTTTAGCCAGATCCCGTGAGGAGAACGTCCGACCGGTATGCGTTCGATCGCTCCGGTTGCCGGATCGATGACCGCCACTGACTGGGCGAACCGCAATCCTGCCCAGATCTTGCCATCCGGCGCAAAATCCATGTCGTCCGGCCCGCCGGGCACCTGGATTGTACGGACGACCGACAATGTGGCCGGATCGACGACGGACACCGTGCCGTCCACCCGGTTGGTCGCGTAGATCGTCTTCTGATCGTGGGTCACAAACATGGTGTGCGCTCCACGACCGGTAGCAATCAGATGCTGAACGTGGCCGTCTGCGGGGTCCACCACGGCAAAATGAGCCTCGCCCATGAGGCCCACCAGCAAGTGCCCGCGGTTCCAAAGCACGCCGGCGGGCGTGCGCCCCACCTTGCTGCTCCACAGCACTCGCCCACTCGCCGTCTCAATGGCAACCAGTCGGTCCGTGCCTTGTAGGCTTACATACACGGCGCCTGAGTCTGGCGAGTAGTTCATATGGCTGGGCAGGCTGCGCGCGGGGATGCGGTGCAGCAGCTTCAAGCTGCTCGAATCGTATATGTCGATCTGGTTCCGAGCCAGCCCAGCGACGGTTAGGTAGCGGCCATCAGGGCTGTATTGAAGCTGGTAGGGATCACTGATCACGGCCTGTCGTTGGATGGCGCCGGTGCGTGGGTCCAAGAAGAACAGCGTGTTGCCAGTCGTATCACCAATGACCAAGGAGCGGTGGTCCGGGGTCAAAGCCATATGATGCGGCTCCCGCAGCAATGGAATGCGCCTCAACTCCCTATGCGTGGCAACGTCCAGCAGGCTGACGCTCGCGTCGTTGCTGTTGATGACGAAAGCCAGCTCAGCAGCGTGTGCGGCGGAGACTGCCAGCAGGGCCACACATAAGGCCCAGGGGCGCACTATCATTTTCCAAACCTTCCGCGGGTCGCGGGATGCCTAGCGCGTTCGCGTATCGTCCGACAATGCGCCGTCTAGATCGCAAACCTCGCCGCGAGCCGACCCCTGAGCTTGCCGATGCGGGCGAGGCCAGCCAGGCGCCGGTCCAGGAAATCCAACGTGTCGGCTTGGTCGCGCGCGCTGTTCAGCCAGAAGAGTAGAGTGCCGGCATATACCCCAGCAAGGGTTGCCCGCTTGGTGTACCAGCTGACACCGGTGCTGGTATCGCCGGCGGCATGCCAGATCGTGTCGACAGTACGATAGGTGCACCGAGCAGCCACCCCCGAGTTGGACGGCCAACACAGTATGGCCGCTGCCCGGCGGACCGCTTCGCGATGCGGCAACGCCTGCTCCAGCCGTATCGCGATCAAACTCCGTACGCGGGCCGACAGCTTCTGGCCCTCCAGCATCGGCGCTGCTGCTGCCGCCATATCGCGGTCGGCAAGATCGATATAGGCGTCCACCATGTCGATAGGGCCACCGGGAAACAGCGTCGCATCCTCCCCTAACTGCCGCAATGCCGCGACCGTCCAGCCCTGTACGGGCACAAGAGGCAACACGGCGCGGATGACGGCGTCGCGCGACGCGGTGAGGTCGCTCACGATGCAGCTTCCTGCACCGGCCCGGGCGGAAAGCGGCTCATTTCCTCATTGAACCCGAAATGGCGAAAGTCGGTCACCCGCATGGGATAAAGTATGCCGTCCAGGTGGTCATACTCGTGCTGGACGACATTGGCATGCAGGCCGTCCACCTCGCCGCCGACAGGTTGGCCGTCACAATCGACCCCGCTGTAGCGGATCCGCACGCTGCGCGGCACTGCAGCCCGCAAACCGGGAATAGAGAGGCATCCCTCCCAACGCAGCGTCTGCTCGTCACCGACCACCTCGCATGTTGGATTGATGACAGCCATAGGCGGCAGAGACGTGCCGTCGTTCCGGTCGGACGGAAGATGGAAGACGAACAGACGTAGGGGTACATGCACCTGCGAGCCGGCCAGACCGATACCCGGCGCGTCCAGCATGGTCTCGACCATGTCGGCGACAAGGCGCCTCACCTCGGGTGCCCCGGGGTCCTCGACCGGTTCGGCGCGTTGCAGCAATACGGGGTGGCCCATCCGGGCGATCTTAAGCAGAGCCATCTCGCAGTCCCGAAAAATCTTGCCTGGCGGCTGTGAAGCGACGAACACCTATGATATAGGCGCACCTTCCCCGGTGGCAGCACCGGTTGGGCGCGCTTGCTCACGACCATATCACAACGCCTTGAACCAAGGAGTAGGCTACCAAGTGCAGGTTCTCGTCCGAGACAACAACGTCGACCAGGCTCTCAAGGCGCTCAAGAAGAAGATGCAGCGCGAGGGCATCTTTCGAGAGATGAAGCTTCGCCGGCACTTCGAGAAGCCGTCCGAACGTCGGGCGCGCGAAGCAGCCGAGGCGGTCCGACGCGCCCGCAAGCTTGAGCGCAAGCGGCTGGAGCGCGAAGGGTTTTAATCGCTCCCTAAGTCAGAACCAGCCACGACCAGAACTGCACTCGGGTGGGTAACTCGGATAAGCCTTAGTCCTGCTCGTCCGCAGCCTCATCCGACCGATCAGCTTCAGGAGCGCGCGGCATACGGATCGCCCAAATTGCCCCGCTCAATGAGGCCGTGCCGCCTGTTCTCTACGGCGGAACGGAACGGGTGGTCTCCTATCTGACAGAAGCGCTCGTGGCCGACGGCCACGATGTCACGTTATTTGCAAGCGGTGATTCCGTGACCTCTGCGCAGCTTCATCCGGTATGGCCGCAGGCGCTACGTTTGGACAAGACGATACGCGACTCGGTGGCGCCGCACATGTTGCTGATGGAGGCGGTACGACGGCGCTCTTCAGAGTTCGACGTGCTGCATTTTCACATGGATTACTGGCCATTCAGCCTGTTCTCCCGCCAAAGCACGCCCTTCCTGACCACGCTGCACGGTCGTCTCGACCTCCCTGAGGTCCACCCGGTGTTCGACGTATTTTCAAACGCTGCCGTCATATCGGTCTCCAACGCCCAGCGTAAGCACCTGCCTCAGGCCAACTGGGTCGCCACCGTGTGGCATGGCATCCCGGACAGCCTGCTTTCACCGCGGCCGATCGCACCATCCTACCTGGCGTTTCTTGGCCGCATTGCGCCAGAGAAGCGGCCGGATCTGGCTATACGGATCGCCCGCGCGGCGGGCATACCGCTGAAAATCGCTGCCAAGGTTGACCGGGTCGACCTCGAGTATTTTCACACCGTCGTCGAGCCGATGTTCGAGGGCGGTGGAGTGCAGATGCTCGGCGAGATCGACGATAGCTCGAAGTCCGAGTTCCTGTCGGGAGCTTTGGGGCTGCTCATGCCGATCGACTGGCCCGAGCCGTTCGGGTTGGTCATGATCGAGGCCATGGCGTGCGGCACTCCGGTCATCGCTTTCGATCTCGGTTCCGTCGCCGAGGTGGTCGACGAGGGCGTGACCGGTTTCGTGGTCAGTGACGAGGCAGGCGCCGTCGCCGCGGTCGGCCGCCTCAGCCAACTTTGCAGGACGACCGTGCGTCGTCGGTTCGAGACCCGTTTCACCGCCCGACGTATGGCAGAGGACTACCTGCGATGCTATCGGACGTTGCCTCGTCCTGGTTAGCCGGCACTCGCCCATCTTGAGATCCTGGCGATGACGGGCCGTTGAATCGGGAGATTGATCGGTGTTAAGCTAACGCCGTTAATATCTGCGGAGAGTGCGGTGACCGCCATTCTTGAACGTCAGAGCCAGGCGGGAAACCTGCTGTCCACCATGCGGACTCTACGCAAGATCGTGCGCAATCCCATGGAGGCATGGCCTGAGGCCGTCTACAGGGAACCGATGGTCGTCAGCCACATGCTGGGACGCAAGACGGTCTTCATCTGCGCCCCCGACCTCATTCAACAGGTGCTGGTCGACGACAGCGAAAGCTTCGTAAAGGCGGAGTCGATGCGGCGGTCTCTCGAGCCGGGGCTGGGCCAAGGCATACTGACGGCAGAGGGGAACCGGTGGCGTCTACAACGCAGGGTGGCAGCTCCGGTCTTCCGCCCTGCCCACGTGAACTCTTTCCTTCCCGCCATGCTTCGCGCTTCGCGAGACATGCGTGATCGGTGGGCAGAACTGCCCTCAGGCGCAGCGATAGACGTCTCTCAGCAGATGACCCGGGTGACTTTCGAGATTATCTTGGAAACCATGCTGTCCGGTGCCGGCGATGCGGACCTGGGCAAATTGGAAGTCAGCATCCGAGACTTCCTCGAGAGCAGCAGTTGGGCAACGGCTCTCTCCGCGATAGGCGCGCCGTTATGGACACCCTTCCCGGGGAAGCGGCGGTCCGAACGCGCCTGCGCCTTCCTCAAGCAGGCCGTCGGCGACCGGATCTCGGAACGTCGGCGGACGGGCGAGAGAAGGGAGGACCTGCTATCGTTGATGCTCGACGCCAAGGACCCCGAGACAGGCGACGGACTCAACGACATCGACATACGCGACAACATCCTGACCTTCATCGGCGCCGGCCACGAAACGACTGCGTTGGCGCTGACTTGGACGTTCTATCTTCTTGCACGACATCCTGAGATCGAGCGCCGAATACTGGACGAAGTGGAGCAGGTCACCGGAGGTGATCCGCTTAGGCCGGAGCAGGTGGCTGAGCTTGTCTACACGCGACAGGTTGTGCAGGAAGCGATGCGCGTGTTCCCGCCCGTCGCGATGGTGGTCCGCCAGTCTGTCCGCGACCTGCAACTCGGCGGCGAGCGTGTCGCAGCGGGTGACAACGTCTTCGTGCCGATCTACGCGGTGCATCACCACAGCGCCTTGTGGCCAGACCCGGACAGGTTCGATCCCGATCGCTTCCTTCCGGAGGCTGTGAAGGGGCGGCATCGCTGGTCGTACCTGCCTTTCGGCGCCGGCCCACGGATATGCATCGGCATGGGCTTTGCGCTGCTGGAAGCGGTGGCAATCTTGGCAACACTACTACCCAGCGTGCGGCTGTCTGCGGAACCGAGCTTCGTGCCCACGCCCAAGCTTCGGGTTACGATGCGACCGGCCGAGGGGATGCCCATGCGGGTGGAGCGACGGGCGGCCTGACAGGGAGTAACCAGACGTAGGGGCAATACCAGATGAGCCGGCTAAGAGTGCCTTTCAAACCTACTTTGCATTGCGCGCAGGCAAATGAATGAGCACGCAGCCACGCGAAGCTGCGCTCGATCACCCATCGGTGCTGGCCAAGCTTTCTGCTTGGATTCGATGCCGCGCCCGGCGACGCGCGGCCAGCGACTCGGGCAGAAGGGGAGCAGTCATTCATTGCTGATGAACCAGAATCAGCGAGAGTACAAGGGTTTGAAAGGCACTCTGAGTCTATCCCGTCGTCAGAGAGCGCGGAGGCGCGCAGCTCAAAGACGGATCAATGATCGAGCGACTGAACGACCTCTTCGGTCATTTTCTTGGCGTCACCGAAGAGCATCATCGTGTTGGGGCGAAAGAACAGCTCGTTGTCCACGCCCGCGTAACCGGACGCCATTGACCGCTTGATGAACAACACGGTCCTGGCTTTTTCGACGTCGAGTATCGGCATCCCATATATGGCCGACCCTGTGTCCGTCTTGGCCGCTGGGTTGGTGACGTCGTTGGCACCGATCACGTAGGCGACGTCTGCCGTGCTGAACTCGTTGTTTATCTGTTCCAACTCGAACACGTCGTCATACGGAACGTTGGCTTCGGCCAGAAGCACGTTCATGTGGCCCGGCATTCGGCCCGCGACGGGGTGGATGGCGTAACGCACGTCCACCCCTTCCGCCTTCAAGTGGTCGGCCATCTCACGGACGGCATGCTGCGCCTGCGCCACGGCCATGCCGTAGCCCGGCACGATGATGACCTTGGATGCATTTTTCATGATGAACGCCGCGTCCTCGGCATTGCCGCTCTTCACCGTCCGGTCGCCGCCAGCTGCAGCACCAGAAACGCCCCCGGAGTCGGTGCCGAACCCGCCAAGCAGAACGTTGAATATGCTGCGGTTCATGCCTTTGCACATCACGTAGCTGAGGATGGCGCCGGAGGCCCCCACAAGCGCCCCGGTTATGATCAATGCAAGGTTTTGAATGGTAAAACCGATGCCGCACGCCGCCCAGCCCGAGTAGCTGTTCAGCATCGAGACGACGACGGGCATGTCGGCGCCGCCAATCGGAATGATCAGAAGGAAGCCAAGCGCCATAGCCAACACGGCAATGACCCAGAACACCGTCTGCGGCCCGCCTTGAGCCACGAACACGACGATAAGAGCCAAAATAACCAAGCCCAACACCAGATTCAACTGGTGCTGGAACCGAAACAGGATCGGTGTGCCCTTCATCAAGGCCTGCAGCTTGGCGAACGCAATCAGCGAACCGCTGAACGTTATCGCTCCGATCGCCAGCCCTACCGACATCTCGATCAGGCTTTGCGTGTGAATGTGGTGTGGCAGGCCGATGTTGAACGCTGCGGGTGCGTTTAGCGCGCCGGCCGCCACGAACACAGCGGCGAGGCCTACGAGGGAGTGGAACGCCGCCACCAATTGCGGCAGCGCGGTCATCGCGATGCTGCGCGCGACATAGGCCCCTGCGGCCCCGCCGACGAGTATACCGGCAACGATCCAGATATAGCCCTCGGCAAGCATCCCATGCCGGCCGAGCGTTGCGGCCACGGCAATCGCCATGCCGATCATGCCGTACTGGTTGCCACGGCGCGAAGTCACTGGGCTCGACAGACCGCGGAGCGCCAAAATGAACAACACCGCCGCGATCAGGTAGAGCAGCGACGTCAAGTTGGAGGACATAGCCGGGCCTATCTCTTAGACTTGAACATCGACAGCATGCGCTGAGTCACCAGAAAACCGCCGAAGATGTTCACGCTCGCCAGCGTGACTGCCAGAAAACCGAACAGATGTGGCAGAAAACCATGGGACAGGCCGGTGGCAAGCATGGCACCCACGATAATGACCGATGAGATCCCGTTGGTCACCGCCATCAACGGGCTATGAAGGGCGGGGGTCACATTCCAGACGACATAGTAGCCGACGAAACACGCGAGGAGGAAAATCGTCAGCAGGTAGATGAACGGCTCGGCTGCAGCGGCAGCGGGTGCTGCAATGCTCGACAGCGTATCCAGCCTGTGCGCGAGATCGTTGGCGTTTCCGGCCAACTGATGAGCTTGGTCGGCCAGTGCGTTCGAGTTCATGGTTGGTTCCTGTCAGCTTGCCTTGACTGAGGTCTGGCCAGTCGCCTCCGATGCGGGCAATGGCCCAGCACCGCCGTCTATCGCCGGAATGCGATCAGAGGCAGCGTCGGACATGGCCGTCGGTGAAATGCCGGACGCTGAGGCCGGCTTTTCTATGGCAGAGTTGACGGGCACGCCACTGATATCGGCACTCGGGTCGGCCATGGACGGCGACGCGTCCTCTTGAGCCGCCCCGGCCGGCTCGACCACAGGTGCCGCGGGCTGGCGACCTGCTTGCGGGGCGAACTGTTTGTGCACTGTGGCTCCGCTGCGCGTAAGCATCACGCCCTGAACGATCGCGTCGTCTTCCGGCAACTTCGGCACTTTCCTGTCCTTGTCCCAGAAGGTCGTCAGAAACGTCAGGAGGTTCTTGGCATACAGCGAGCTCGCCGCGACGGGTATCCGGCCTGGCCAGTTCCGGTAGCCGAGAACCTTGACGCCGTTGGACGTTGTATAATTCTCCCCCGGGCGGGTTGCCTCGCAGTTTCCACCACCGTCCGATGCCAGGTCCACAATAACGCTTCCTGGGCGCATGCCGTCCACCATGGCCTGGGTGACCAGGGTTGGCGCTTTGCCGCCCTGAACCAGAGCCGTGCAGATGATCAAATCGTTCTTCGCCACCGTGGCGGTGGTCAACTCGGCCTGCTTTCGGCGGAAATCGGCAGTCATCTCCTTGGCATAGGCACCTGTCTGTGCAGCCGTCTCAGTGTCTTCCACGCCCACGAACGTCGCACCCAGCGACTTGATCTCTTCCTTCGCGGCGGGGCGGACGTCGGTCGCGGACACGATGGCGCCAAGACGGCGAGCCGTGGCGATGGCCTGCAAGCCAGCAACGCCCGCCCCGAGCACGAACACCCTGGCGGGCGGTATCGTGCCGGCTGCGGTCATCATCATCGCGAACGCACGGTCGAACGCGCCCGCTCCCTCGATCACCGCGCGATAGCCGGCAAGGTTGGCCTGGCTGGACAGGACGTCCATCGATTGCGCGCGGGTGATTCGCGGCAGAAGCTCCATCGCCGCCGCATCGATACCCGCCTGCGCAAGGCTGGACACCAAGCCCGCGTCGGCGACCGCGCCCGAGATGCATACGAGAAGGGCGCCTCTTGGAATGAGCGAACGCTGGGCTGCTTCGGGCGCTTGCACGGCGAAGACGACGCCGGCACCGGCCAGGGCTGTGCCGGCGTCGGCCGCGACCTCGGCACCGGCGTTCACAAACTCGGCGTCTGAGATCGACGCGCCGTGTCCGGCGCCGGACTCTACGGCGACCTGCAGGCCGAGGGCGACCAGCTTTCGTATGGTCTCTGGCGTGGCCGACACGCGCGTCTCATCGGCACGACGCTCCTTCAGCACCGCAAGCCGCATACCGTTCCTCCATTGCCGGCGCGAGCCGGGGTCAGCACGTAACAACGCACGATGGGAGAAGGCAAGGCTGGCCAATGGACTCGGTCTTCAGGCGGTGAGCAGATGATCCTGCGCCCGCTCCGGCTCGCGCTTGAACACGGCCAGGACAGGAAGTCCCGACGCAGCCGCCAAGCCTTCCCCCGTCAGGAAGACGGGGCGTGCCATGAACATGGCCACCACCCAGGCAAAGGAGGACAGCGCAGCCATGACCAGCCCGGCTGCGATCACCAGCAACGGCAGGGCGCGAGGTGTCTGCGGCACTGCGGCCGGCTGGATGACCCGCACGTTCGCCAGTCGCCGTGCATCTTCTGCCTCGCTTAGGTGCCGTTCGGCGTATATGCGGCTCGTGTCACGATAGACCTGTTCGGCGCTGGCCTTCTGGCGCAGGAGTGCGGCCAACCCCGCCTCATCCGTGTCCAGCCGGCCGAGTGCACCCGAGATCTCGGTCAGTTGGTCGCGGTTTGCGTTCAACCTGGCCTGGGCAGCGGCCAACTCAGCGGCGGCTCGGGCGTGGTCCAGATGCAAAGGATCAAGGCTTGGGTTGCGACCGCGGCGCACCACGGACGCGGCCGCGTTTCGGGCCAGGCGTGCGGATTCGGCTTCGTGCGACGCGATCTGCGCGCGAAGGGCCAGCACGACCTGGCTTGTGTCCTTATACTTGTCGCTCGCCGCTGCCAGCTTGGCGCGTACATCCTGCAAGCCGGCATTGACCGCGGATAGCCGAGTGTCGGGGTCGTTTTCCTCGAAAACGTTGATGGACGTAGGTTCGGAGGTCAGCAGCCTCGCAAGCGCAGCAAGCCGGGCCTGGTACTCGCCCACGGCGGCTTGTCCATCCGCCACCTGTTGCTGGGTCTGGCTGCGTCGCTGCAGAAGCAGCCCGCGCTCCTGCTCATAGTCCGATATCGCGTGACTGCGCTTGAACTCGGCAAGACTTCGCTCCGCCTCAAGGGCGGCTCTGGCACCCGCCTCGGCCTCGCGCTTGACGACTTCGAGCTGAGGGTCGTCGTACAGCCGGCTCCTGCGAGCGGCGTACAAGCTCAGCATCGTGTTCACCGTCGCCGCTGATTGTCGGGGGTCACCATTATCAAAGGTGACGGTGATCACGTTGGCGTCCTTTGCCGGCAGGACCGACAAGTCGGCGCGAAACCTGCGGACGCCACGCTCAACTCTCGCCGCCGGCTCGTCGAAGGGCGGGGCACGCCAGGGCGCAAGAATGAGGGTCGATACCGTATGCAGGCTTCGTCGCAGCCAGCCATGCGTCACGGGTGCGAATATGTCAGGGTAGACCATTTGTGGCCCAAGAAGACGCAACGTTGCCATGTGCAGGTCGTCGCTGCCCAAGATTTCGGTCTCTGTCTTCATGATCTGGTCAAGGGCGAGCGCACTGGCGTTCGCGTCATGCGAGCCGGCAGCCGCTCGGACCGTGAACTCGGGAGACGGCAGCACCGCCAAGACCGCGGTGGCGCGATAGCTTGGCGTGATCAGGGCAGCTGCAATCAGAGCCATTGCAAGAACGGCGCCGAATATCCTCAGGGCGCGCCAGCGCTGCTCATACGCGTGAAACAGGAACTCGCTAAGGGGAAGTGCCGGGTCCTGCGTGTCTTCAGGCACGGCCGTCAACCGATGAGAGGCCCGTTTGAGCGTTGACCTTTGTAATCCTGACGTGCATGGCCTGCCCTCATGATACACGCTATACGTGCCACATAGCGAAACGATCGTCGAGCCATATTCAGTTGAGGGCTTCCCAAACCGTCGAGGTCGCGCCATTTATCCGGTGCTGCCTTCGGGCTACGAAGTTTGTAGAAGGTTGACCATGTCCACCACCACGCACCCTGCCGAGACCCATGGTGGTCCTGCGGATCCTACGCGACGGGATTTTTTGACGTTGCTGGCTCTCTCCGGCGCGGCGGTGGGTGCCGGCGCTATTGCCTGGCCTTTCATCGACAGCATGGAGCCGGCTGCGGATACGCTGGCGGCCGGCGAGCCGATCGACGTGGACGTCAGCAAGCTCGCTCCTGGCCAGCAGATCGTGGTGGTTTGGCGTGGCAAGCCGATCTTCATTGTACACCGCACTCCAGAAGGTCTGCAGACCCTTCAGGATGCCAAACTGGTCCACAATCTGAGCGACCCGACATCGAAGGTCTTGCAACAGCCGTCTTACGCGGAAAATTGGCATCGGTCGGTCGACCCGACGTTCGCCGTCATGGTTGGTATCTGCACTCACCTCGGTTGCGTGCCCACCTTCTACCCCAACGTCAGCGCTACCGATCCTGCCCCAAACTGGCCGGGCGGCTACCTGTGTCCCTGCCACGGGTCGAAATACGATCTGGCTGGGCGCGTCTACTCGGGCGTTCCCGCTCCCTACAACCTGCCGGTGCCGCCATACCATCTGGCTGGCGAGAAGACGGTTCGCATCGGCGAGAACCCGCCGGGTCAGACGTTCGATCTTAACTCGGTGGTCCAGATCTAGACCATGACCGGTTCGCATCGGCTCACCGGTCATGGTCTATCTTGTTGTTTCGGCGAGCAGATCTAGGCGCCACAATGCGGGTCCGAAAGTGTGGTCAGCCTAGCTCCTCATGCCAAGTCCTCCCATCGCGCTCAATGAGAGCGATGGAAGCGGTCGGCCCCCAACTGCCAGCAGCGTATGGGCGAGGTCGCTCGGCCGTTTCGCGCCAGGCATGCAGGATGGGTTCGATCCACATCCAGGCTGCTTCCACTTCGTCCCGGCGCATAAACAGCGTGGCGTTCCCGCGGACCGTGTCCATGAGCAACCGCTCGTAGGCGTCCGGATAGCGTAGGGAGAATGCCTTTTCGAAGCTGATGTCCAGCTCCGCGGGGCGCAAACGCAATCCTCCAGGTCCCGGATCCTTCGTCATCATTCCAAGACGCATGCCTTCCTCGGGCTGCAGCCGGATGACAAGCCGATTGGGCTGTATTTCGGCTGCCTCGCGCGGAAACACGGAGATCGGGATGTCGCGGAACTGGATTACCACTTCGGACACCTTCTGCGGCAGTCGCTTGCCCGTTCGCAGGTAGAAGGGAACGTTAGCCCAACGCCAGGTTCGCACCTCCGCCTTCAAAGCCACGAACGTCTCGGTCTCGCTTGAACGCCCCTCCCCAAGATCCCTGAGATATCCGTCCACCGTCTTTCCGCCGACTGCTCCGGCCACGTACTGGCCGCGGACCGTCAGGTGGCCTACCTCGTGAAGCGCCATCGGCCGCAGCGCACGCAGCACCTTCAGCTTCTCGTCGCGTAGCGCGTCGGCGGCCAGGCTGATAGGCGGTTCCATGGCAAGCAGGCACATCAGCTGGAGCAGGTGATTCTGCACCATATCGCGGAGTGCGCCGGAATGATCGTAGTAGTCGCCGCGGCTCTCCACCCCTACCGTCTCGCCGACCGTGATTTGCACATGGTCGATCACGTCGGCGTTCCAAAGCCGCTCGAAGATGACGTTGGCAAAGCGGAGGGCGAGAAGATTTTGAACAGTTTCCTTACCCAAGAAGTGGTCTATCCGGTAGGTCTGATTTTCCGAAAACACGCGCCCAACGTCTTCGATGATCTGCCTGGCCGAGGCGAGGTCGTGGCCGATCGGCTTCTCCAGGACAACTCTACTGTTTTCGGTCACCAGGCCTTGCTGCTGCAGGTTTCTGCATACCGCGCCGTAAAGGTCGGGTGATGTGGCGAGATAGAACACCCGCACTCTATCGCCAGCGCCATCGAAAAGACCGTCAAGCTGTTCCCACCCATCCTCCTTTGATCCATCAACCCTTGCGTAAACGACCAAGCTGAGGAATGTCTGCAGGATTTGCTCGGCCAGGTCGGCGGCTGCCACGTGCTCGCGCAGAGCCCCTTCGGCCCGCTTGCGGTAGGACTCGTCAGTCAGGTCGGATCTGGCGGCTGCGATGACTCTGCATTCGGTGGAGAACTGCCGGTCGGCAAACCGATGATACAGCGCGGGCAGGAGCTTTCGCAGCGTAAGATCGCCGGTTGCCCCAAAAACGACCATGTCAAAGTCGGCGACCGGGATGATGGCGGTTGGCATGCGTGGTCTCCTACTTCACCGTTGTCACCCGCAACGAGTTTGTGCTGCCGGCCTGACCGAACGGGATGCCTGCTGCGATCACGAGGGTCTGTCCCTGCTGAGCCAAACCTTCCTCGCGCGCCAGCCTTGCCGCGCGTGCGACAGCCTCTGTCATGGTGTGTGCATCTTGGGCGTGAACAGCGTGCACTCCCCAGGCCAACGAAAGCCGGCGAACCACCGGTAATTCGGTCACAATCGCCAGGATCGGCTGGCTTGGCCGTTCCCGCGCGACACGCAATGCGGTCTTGCCCGAAGCGGTAAAAGCCGCGATGGCCCGGGCGCCGATGCTGCGCGCGATCTGGCCGGCCGCGGCCGCGATGGCCGAGGACACCAAGCTGTCTGTCCCCGGCCGACCAGCATCCATGACCTGCCGCCAACCCGGGTCTGCCTCAACGCGCGTTATGATCCGGTCCATCATCGCAACCGCTTCGGCAGGATATTGGCCAACCGCCGTTTCGCCCGAAAGCATCACAGCATCCGTCCCATCGAACACGGCCCCCGCAACGTCACTTGCTTCCGCGCGCGTGGGGGCGGGAGCGGCAATCATGCTCTCGAGCATCTGGGTTGCGACGATCACCGGGCGGCCTGCAGCTCGGGCGGCACGAACGATGCGCTTTTGTGCAAGGGGCACTTCCTCAGGCGGCAGTTCCACGCCCAGATCACCGCGGGCCACCATGACGGCGTCCGACAATGCAATGATGGCATCGAGCTGATCCAACGCTTGCGGCTTCTCGATCTTACTGACGATCCAGGCGCGACTGTCGGCGATCGCGCGCGCCTCGGCCACGTCCTCCGGCCGTTGGACGAAGCTCAGCCCGATAAAGTCCACTCCCTGATCAAGCGCAAACGCCATGTCGCTACGATCCTTGTCGGTCAAAGCTGGTATGTTCAGCACCATGTCGGGGACGTTCACGCCCTTCCGATCACCGAGCGGCCCTCCGACCAGCACCTCGCACTCCAGATGCCCGCCCCTCGCACGCTCGACCCGCAGCCGCAACTTCCCGTCGTCAAGCAACAAGGTCGTGCCGCTCGCCGCTGCCGACAGGATTTCCGGATGGGGGAGTTGAACCCGTCTTGCGTTGCCCGGGCTGGGATCCTGATCGAACGTGAAAGTCTGACCGGCGCTGAGATGGACACGCCCACCAGCAAATCGCCCTACCCGTAACTTTGGCCCCTGCACGTCGGCCAGCAGCCCTATGGGTCGTCGGGCGGCATGCTCCAGGGCACGGACTGCCGCGATGTTGGCCGCATGATCGGCGTGGCTGCCGTGGGAGAAGTTGAGACGGAACACGTCGGCGCCGATGTGGAAAAGCCGTCCGAGCATCTCAGGGGATGCGCTTGCCGGACCGAGCGTGGCCACAATTTTTGTCTGTCGGTGACGCCGAAGCTTCGCCCGATCTGGCATTGACAGTCTCGGCTTTGTTTTGCGGAAGTATGGCGAAACAGCGCCGTGAACGCCATCCGCCACTCAACCTGTCTAGGGGTGCCCCGTAGAGGGTGATGGACATCGAGCAGGCGCAGGCCACACCAGGACGAACCGCAAAGATTTGACCGGCAAGCCCCCGGGGTCTATCCGCCGCCCCCTCGGATTGCTTGTGGGGTTTGGTATGGCGGCAGCTCCCGAAAAAACTGATGACAGCAAGGTCGGGGGCATCGCAGTCGACCGGCTTCGCAGCCTTATCGAGCGAATCGAGCGGCTCGAGGAAGAGCGCAAGGCGCTCGGTAGCGACATCAAGGACATTTTCGGGGAGGCCAAGTCGGCCGGGTTCGACGTGAAGGTGCTGCGGACGATAATCCGCCTTCGCAAGCAGGAGCCCGCCGAGGTCGAGGAGCAAGAAACGCTGCTGGACGTCTACCGGCGCGCGCTGGGCATGTAGCAGAGCCCGCCGCCTTTGACGCCAGCCCGGACGCCCTACATGTGTTGGTGACACCCGCAAGGACCATCGCATGACCCAGTTTGCGCCAGACGGCTCAGCTGCCGTAGCAGCTTCGGGCGAACAAAGGCTGCCAAGTTGGAACTTGAGCGACCTGTATCCCTCGCCGGACTCCCCGCACGTGGAAGCCGACCTCGCGAAAGCCGATACCGAGGCACGCGCGTTTCAGGAGGAGTATTCAGGCCGTCTTGCCGACCTGTCCGGCCAGGACCTGTCGGCCGCGATTGATCGGTTTGAAGACATCGACGAGGTGCTCGGGCGGGTAATGTCCTACGCTCAATTGTTGTTCAGCGCTGACAGTTCCGATCCCGTGGCGGGGCAGTTCTACCAGTCCACGATGGAACGCTGCACGGCGATCAGCGCCGTGATCCTGTTTTTCCGCCTTGAACTGAACCGCATGGAGGAGGGGGTGCTGGCGACAAAGCTGGCCGACCCAGGCCTCGCTCGGTGGCAACCCTTTCTTCGCGATCTCGGGGTTTGGCGGAAACACCAATTATCGGACGAGCTGGAGAGATTCGTTCACGAGCGCGAAGTCACTGGCCGGGCGGCCTGGAGCCGCTTGTTCGATGAGACTGTTGCCGGCATGCGTGTTCCATTTGCTGGTGAGAGCCTGACCGTCAATTCGGTACTGAACAAGTTGTCCGATCCTGACCGTATCACCCGGGAAACCGCAGCGCAGGCAATCGGGCAAGCCTTCGACGAACGCAGCAAGCTCTTCTCGCTGATTACAAACACCCTCGCCAAGGACAAAGAAATTATTGACATATGGCGCCAGCTCCCGCGTCCGGGGAGTGACCGCAATCTTTCGAACATGGTCGAGGACGAAGTTGTCGATGCCTTGGTCACGGCGGTAGTTTCGGACTACCCTCGTCTGTCTCACCGTTACTACACGTTGAAGGCACGCTGGTTAGGCCTTGAAAAGTTGCAGCATTGGGATCGCAATGCACCGTTACCCGGCGATGACGACCGTCGGATAGGCTGGTCAGAGGCGGAGAACAGCGTTCTGAACGCCTATCGTCGTTTCGACCCGGAGCTTGCCAAGATCGGTCAACGCTTCTTTGACAACAACTGGATCGACGCGGCACCGCGCGATGGGAAGTCTGGCGGCGCGTTTGCGCATCCGACGGTGCCTTCGGCTCACCCCTATATCCTAATGAACTTTCATGGTCGAACCCGCGATGTCATGACTCTAGCCCATGAATTGGGGCACGGCGTGCATCAGGTGCTGGCCGCCGAGCAAGGCTATTTGATGTCCGGCACGCCGCTGACATTGGCAGAGACGGCCAGCGTGTTCGGCGAGATGCTGACTTTCCAAGCGCTTCTCGACGCCGAGACCGATCCGGTCCGCCGCCGTCTTATGCTGGCCGGCAAGGTGGAAGACATGCTGAACACCGTGGTGCGCCAGATAGCATTCTACCGTTTCGAAACCTTAGTGCATGACGAGCGTCGCCTCGGTGAAATTCTGCCGGAACGTCTGGGCGACATCTGGTTGCAGGTCCAAAAGGAAAGCCTTGGGCCTGCATTTGAGTTCACCCCCGAATACAGTGTGTTCTGGTCGTACGTGCCTCACTTCATTCACTCACCTTTCTACGTTTACGCCTACGCGTTCGGCGACTGCCTGGTCAACGCGCTCTATGCGGTATTCCGATCCGGCCATCCCGACTTCCCGGATAAGTATCGGACGCTGCTTCAGGCGGGTGGCACGAAGCTGCACCGGGACCTGCTCGCACCTTTTGGCCTGGACGCCCACGACCCCGCGTTTTGGCGGCTTGGTCTGGACATCATCTCCGGGTTCATTGACCAGCTGGAGACAACCGATGTCTGATCAATCTCCGGCATCCGCACCAGTCGGCCCTGCTAGTCTGCTTGGCGAACTTCGGCGAATGGCGCGAACGTCTGGGGCGGTCGGTGGCATTGCGGCCCGAGTGGCTGGCGAACGCGTATTCGGCATCAAGATGAACCGGAGCGCGCATGCGGAGGATTTGAAATCCATCTTGGGGGGACTGAAAGGTCCTCTGATGAAGGTGGCCCAGTTCCTCTCCACCATCCCGGACGCGTTGCCTCCAGAATACGCGGCTGAGCTCGCGCAACTGCAGGCAAACGCGCCGCCCATGGGGTGGCCCTTCGTGAAGCGGCGTATGACCAGTGAGTTGGGGACCGGCTGGGAAGGTAGATTTGCCGAGTTCGGCAGAGAGGCCGCAGCGGCAGCAAGCCTGGGTCAGGTTCATCGCGGCCGGACGGTCGAGGGGCAAGACGTTGCCTGCAAGCTGCAGTATCCAGACATGCCGAGCGTGGTTGAGGCAGACCTCCGTCAGCTGCGACTTGCGTTGTCTCTGTATCACCGCATGGACAACGCGTTGCAGAACGATGACATCTACAAGGAGCTGTCGGAACGCTTGCGTGAGGAACTCGACTATGTGCGCGAGGCCGCGCAGATGCGGCTGTATGGCTTGATGCTTCGCGACGCTCACGATGTCACCGTGCCAGAACCGTTGATGACGCTGACGACGCCTAGGTTGCTGACCATGACGTGGCTGCCCGGACGCTCGCTTCAGGGCGTGCTGGACGAAAATCCCCCTCTCGAGACACGCAATCAAATTGCTCGCTCGCTTTTCATCGCCTGGTACATTCCCCTTTACCGGTATGGTGTGATCCATGGGGACCCGCATCTCGGCAACTACCAGGTGCGCTCCGACAATGGAGTAAATTTGCTCGACTTCGGTGCAATCAGGGTTTTCCGTCCCCATTTCCTGCGTGGCGTGATCGACCTGTTCGAGGCCATCCGCGACAATGATGAGGACAAGGCTCACAACGCCTATGAAGGGTGGGGTTTCACCGGTCTCTCACGCGAGAAAACCGATGTCTTGAATCAATGGGCACGCTTCCTGTACGAGCCTCTGATTGAGGACCGCGTGCGCTTGATCCAGGAAACCAACGACCCTCAATATGGCCGCGAGATCGCGCAGAAGGTGCATCAGGGTTTGCAACGCACCGGAGGCGTAAAGCCTCCGCGAGAATTCGTTTTGATGGACCGTTCGGCGATCGGACTGGGCTCGGTGTTCCTGCGGATGGGTGCAAAGCTGAACTGGCATCGCATGTTTCACGAACTCATCGATAGTTTTAACGAGGACGAGCTGGCGGCCAGACAGGCCTCTGCATTAACCGAGGTGGGCGTGCCTGCCTCGCTTTAGGACAGGATGCGCGGGCTGGCGCGATGGGCAGACATCACGCAGCACGGCGACCGGGAACCACGAGAGTGCCTTGATGTAGCGCGTTACAAGTCGTCGCGGCTCCCGTGCAAGACGCCAGAGCCATTCCAGTCCGGCTTCCTGCATAAAGGAAGGCGCACGCTTTATCAGTCCCAGTTCTACACGGACCGCCTGTCCCACGCACAACGCCCAGCACCGGTCGATGATGTGACGATGACGGTCGACAAATGTTTCGCTAAGCGGCGCACCAAGCGTCATGACCAGGATCGTCGGCGCAGCTGCACGGATGTCGGTCGCGAGGTCGAGCTGTGCGCCCGGCGCGTCGACAAGTCCTGGTGGTGCTAGGAGCACGACCATATTCGACCTCAAACCCATGTTGTCTGCCCACTCGGAGAGGGCGGCAGCTGTTGCCGAGCTCTCCACGACCACGCACACCCTGTGGCGGACAAGGTCAGGATGATTGGCAAGTCTGTGAAAAAGTTCGCAACCCGTCACCCTGGATGACAGTCGCAACCCTCGAAGGCGAGCGTAAAGCAGGATGGGAGCGCCATCCGGGCATACGAAGTACGCGGCCTTATAGGCTGTCGCGAACGCCGGACGTTGCAACAGCCGCACGTGATCCAGATTAGGTGTGACTACCAAACGGACCTCGTTTGGCATTGAATCGTTGACGATGTGCTCGGTTACCTGGTCAGCCCGCAACGGCGTAAGTTGAAGACCGAGCGCGCAAGTCTGCGGGGACCTGGACCAGGTATCAAGCAACGCAAGATGGGCGTCGGCGCACGATGCGGCGGTGAAACAGGCACTACGTCGGATCAGCCCCGCGACGTCGCCGGGAGAATCGATGGATAACTGCATAGCACGCGCAAGTGCCGCGACGTCGCCCACCTTAACGAGAATACCGATCTGTCCGCCAAGCAATATCTCCGACGGGCCGTGTGGGCAGTCGGTCGCGATGACCGACGTGCCGCATGCCATTGCTTCGATGATTGCGTTTCCCAGCCCCTCGTAGCGCGAGGTGGATACCAAAGCATGGGCGTGCTTGACCCACGGCAGCGGATTACTTTGAAAGCCAACGAAAGCGGTTCGGTCGGCAATGCCAAGGTGAGATACCTGCTCTTCCAGGCTGGCACGAAGCGGCCCATCACCCAAGATGATCAAGCGTGCTGCCCGTGAGAGCAACAGAAGTGCCATCGCGTCGAGAAGCGATGTCGGATCTTTCTGGTGTGTCAGCCGGCCCACGAAGACAAAAACCGGCTCAGAATCGTCGGCCAGCCACGGATGAGGGGGTGGGCCGGCTGCACGCTGAGCAAAGTCGGGACCAATGACGGGGTTGTAGATCGTGGTGATCCGGTCTCTGGAGATTGACGCTACCACGGCGAGATCGTCCGCCACTCCTTGCGACACTGCGACGATGCCGCGCGCGCAGTGCTGCAAGGCCCGGTACAACCAAGGAATGGCACGATAGCGCCACCCCAAGGCTCTTTCCGCCGACAGAGTATTGTGCTGGCAGATAACAACGTCCGTGGACACTCGTGACACCAGGCGGGCCAACAGTGCGGTGATGTTGTTGTGGTCCAGGCTGGCGATCAGGACTGTGGGTCTTGTGCGTCTGAGGTAGCGTGCAAGAGGCAACACCGCAGCCAATATCCGCCCGGCATCAAGCTCTTCGACGGGCAAGTCAGGTGGAAGGAGGGGCAGCAAAGGTCCTTTCAGACTCGCTACCGCCAAACGCACGTCAATGCCGCGCGTCCGAAGCTCAGCGATCAGCGCCAGTCGCATGCGTTCCACGCCGCCGCCGGAAAGATCATGCATGTAAAAGGCAATGCGCAGGTCCTTCACGCGGTGGCCATTCCGTATGTCATCTGTCGCGAGCTTGACTGGCGTGTCCTGCGCACTGAGCCCGAAAGACAGGCAATCGCGGCAACCATGCACACTAAAATCGTTGATTTCCGTCCGATAGAGTTGCTCGTCGACGCGACGAGAACAACGGCCAGCAAGAGGAGGCGGCCTGGCATTTGGCTTTGCCTCCAGCAGCCGGCAATCAATCCTGACAGCATGCCCAGGAAAAATGGAAAGCCGAACATCCCAAGGCTGACGAACATGAGCAGCCAGAAATTCTCTATAACCTCGACCCCAACCCCCAGTCGAAGGGACACAAGCATGGCCAACAAATCCTCGCGCCGCGTGCCGAACAAAATTTGCCACGTGTCGAGTTGATCCAGCAGTTTCCACTGCGCCAAACGAACCTGAGCGCTGTCGTCCCAGTAGAGATGACCGGCAAGCCTTTGTCCAAGACCAAGGCTCAAGGCAGTTCCCCCAGCCAACACCGCGCCGGCTACAAGACAAGACGCAAAAGCCACTCGACGCGGGGCTTGCCGGTGACGACGAACGATCATGTCGGCCGTCTGCGCTATTTGACTACCGCTCGTCATCAGCACAGCGGCACCCAGAGCCACCCGGCCCCCGAAAGCCAGCAGGGCAGCCCACATCAATGCCAGGTAGGGAAGCGTCCACCAGCAACGCCGGGGAGCCAGTGCCAGACCAAGTATCGCCATGACAGACCCCGTCAGCGGATGGTCAAACAACGCCGTCGGGCGAAAGTCTTCGTGATGCGGCAGATAAGGCATGTCGTTTAAGTAAAGCGGAATGAGCGTTGCCTGGCTCGCCGTCTCAGCCAAGGCTATTGCTGCATTTGCCGCCAAGGACACCTGCATGACCGTGCGAAGACGGCGTATTTGACCAGGGCGAGCGCGACGCAACACAAACGCAGCCAGACCTGCAGGCAAAAAGGTATCAAGCAGAACGATGACGTTGCCTACTCCCGTCAGCGCAAGCGCGTAGATAACACATGCCAAAACGCAGACGAGAAAGACGACTGTCGATTTGCAGCTAGCCAGCAAAAACCAACTGTCTCGCCGAGTTGCAAGCAGAGCAAAGGAGAGGATGACCATGTGGGTGCCGGGATGGAGCTTAAACAGTAGGCTCCCACCTTCGGTGACGTAGGGTATCCCCATGAACGTCAGCAAATTGGCGCTGACTGTCAGCTCCAGAACAATCGCAAAAATAACCAAGCGGACAGCATAATCATCCGTGCTGGTAAACATTACGAGATGAAGCCCTTGCGGAACGGCATCTGCACGACCGGTGCGTCGTACAATACCACTCCGAGTAGCTTGCCGCCGGCCCGTGCTATCTGCCGCGCCGTTGCTTGCACCTCAGGTAACCGTGTCTTTCCCGCCGCCACAGTTACGATCGTTCCATGGCAATGACGCGACCGATCAAGACTGCCTGGACAAGTCACAGGTGCCGCATCCTGAAGGATTATCGTTCTAAACTGACCGAATTCCTTGGCGTCCGCAGCGATCGACTGTATCGACGTCTCCGAGAGCTGGCCGTGATACAGGCCCGCTATCTGGGTGTTTGGAACGACTGAGCTTCGCCTGGCTTTCTGGTTACCCCGTCGGGGGGGCAGCACTTCTTGTGATGAGAGACATCCTACCTTGTTGTCGAGTAGCAGAACCCGGCCGAACCGGCCGATTGCTGCCGCCGCAAAGTCATGCGCCATCTGCGTACCTGGTCCCGTCGGACCGGCCGGCATAAATTGAAGAATTGGCCGGTCCACCTCATGCAGTTGAGCCAGAACTTCCGCCAGCAGGGCTGACGCCTCTGGCTTTATTGTTCTGCAGCATGGCCCGGCAGCTTGAGCACTGTCAGCCGTGGAACTCGCTATCGGCTTGAGGGGGCGAAGTCGTGTAATGTTCAAAACGCGTTCTCACCGGTCATGCAGAATGGCGTGTGTAGAAGGATGCGAACGTCCAGCCAGATCGACCAGTTCTCGATGTAGTAAAGGTCGTACTCGACACGACGTTTCAACTGATCCAGCGTCAGGGTTGCACCCCGGGCACCTTTGACCTGGGCCCAGCCGGTGATCCCCGGCTTTACCCGATGTCTCTGAGCGTATTCTGCAACTATCTCCCGGCCTGCTCGTTCAAAATCGTGCAGGCTCTTGGCCTGTGGGCGGGGCCCAACCAGCGACATGTCGCCGCGCAGAACGTTCCAGAGTTGCGGCAACTCGTCCAAGCTGGTGCTCCGCAACACTCGCCCCACTGTCGTGCAACGGAGGTCATTGCGCCGAGTCTGAAATAGTCTTTGGTACTCCGAAACGTCGTACATCGTCCGAAATTTGTAAACAGTGAAGTCGCGGCCGCACCAGCCTTGCCGCTTCTGCCTGAATATGATGGGCCCCGGACTGGTAATGCCGACGACTAGGCCGATCCCGAGCAGCACAGGTGCAAATATCAGAAGCAGAATGGCAGCACCAACCTTGTCGAGCACAGTTTTCACCAGCAAATCCCGTGGCTGGATAGGCCTGTCCGACACGACAGTCAGAGGCAGTCCGCCCAACAGACGCATACGCGGCGACCCGCCACTGTTCCAGCCATTCTCGCGACAAATCGCAACCTGAACCGGGAGCGATTTGAGTTGCTCGACGATGTGCGACAAGTCGAGTTGCTCGCCTTGCTCCACGGCCAAGATAACCGAGTCGACTTCGCCATCACGACCCAGTTCAAGAAGGCTTGGGAGATCCACGATGTCGTGCTCAGGCAGGTCGCTATTTTCTTGTGTATCGAACGTCCTCACGATATTGGCTGCATGCGCAATCCTGGCGGCAAGTCTTTCCCTGGCCTGACCTGCCCCGACGATTGCGATCGCCTCGCGCAACGCGCCGCGGCCGCGCAGTCGCCCGACATAACAAGACAAGGCTGTTCGAGTCGCGGCGACTGACAAGGCGAATAGGGTCAGCCAAGACAGCAACCACAGCCGGGCAAGATCATCGGTCGCGCGAGTAGCCACGCCAACGGCAACCAGCACTGCGAATGCCATGCAACACCTCTGTTCCGCCTTTATGACCAACCTCCAGGAGGAACGCAGCATACTGTCTGGCCAGCTGCGGCTGCGGAGGAAAAGCGCGGCTATGATGCTGCCGAACACGATGTCGCGCCGAAACGGAACGGTCGCCACTAACTCCATCTGCTTATTAAGAGAATACTGCGCGTAGAGCGACAACGCGACCTGACCTGCCACGAAACACATGAGAAAGTCCCACACGGTGAGCAGTTCGTTCATCAATGGAAGAACGTCTGCTGTCCTCCTCGATGCTGAGGTGTTCGCAAACTCAACGCTGGACCAATCTGCCACGGTCACTATCCGCTTTTGCAATCTCGTTACGATACGAGCACGACTCCGCAAAAAAACACAACGGAAACTTTGACATCGCCGGCATTTTGTAAATCGACCCGAGTCGAACGTATCGTTGGGCCTGGCGGAGGCTAGCGGACCAGGGCTTCAGCCTCGGGCTGACCAGACCATGACCGGTTCGCATCGGCTCACCGGTCATGGTCCACCTCGTTGCCTCGGCGAGCAGATTCACGCCTTCAGGTGATTCCACCTGAACGCGATCTGCTTAAGTCAGACCGGCCGATAGGTGTCGAACTGATGCTGCGCCTCGGCTATCTCGACGGTCGACAGCAGGGTGGGACGGCCCACAGCGAGGCACGTAATATACTGTCGAGCCAATGCCTCAAGCTCAGTGGCGCGCCACATGGCCTGCGACAGGTCGCGTCCGCAGGCAATCATGCCATGGTTGGCAATCAGGCAAGCCGATCGGTCCTGTAGGGCAAGAAGCACCTTGGCCGATAGTTCGGCGGTCCCGAAAGTGGCGTAGCCGGCACAGCGGACGTCCTCGCCCCCGAACGTCGCGACCATGTAGTGGCAGGCAGGGATTCCGCGACGCATCATGGTGAGCGCCGTACAGGAAATCGGATGGGCATGAACCACAGCGCCGAACTCCGGCCGGCCCGACAGGATATCACGATGCATCCGCCATTCGGATGACGGACGCTTCGGGCCGGTCCACCCCCCCGCGGTGTCGCCGAGCGTCATGCTGGCAACGTCAACAGCGGTCATCTCGTCGTATGGGGTCGCAGTCGGCGTGATCAGCATTCGGGTTCCGCAGCGAACGCTTATGTTGCCGGACATGCCCTGGTTGAGACCACCGGCGTTCATCGACCGGCAGGCCTGGACGATCGACCGACGGAGGAGATCCTCCGTCATCACTGGGCCTGGGCTGAGGCTTCGCTTCGCGTGGCACCAACCCGGGCAGCCAAGGCGGCAGCCATGAAGTCATCAAGGTCGCCATCCAGGACAGCACCGGGGTTGCCCTTCTCCACTCCGGTTCGCAGGTCCTTGACCATCTGATAGGGCGCCAGAACGTAGCTCCGTATCTGGTGCCCCCAGCTGTTCTCCGTCTTTCCCGCCTCGGTAAGTGCGGAGGCGGCCTCCCGCTTTCGCAGTTCGGCTTCATAAAGCCGGGCCTTGAGCATCGCCAATGCGGTGGCCCGGTTACGATGCTGGCTTCGGTCGGTTTGGCAGGCGACGATAATACCCGATGGCAGGTGTGTGATACGGATGGCGCTCTCCGTCTTGTTGACGTGCTGACCCCCTGCGCCCGACGCACGGAAGGTGTCGACCTTCAGGTCGGCATCCCGTATCTCGATCTCAATGCTGTCATCCACCACAGGGTACACCCACACGCTCGCAAAGCTTGTCTGCCGACGGGCCGCGGCGTCGAACGGGCTGATGCGCACTAGTCGATGCACGCCGGCTTCGGTCTTCAGCCAACCATACGCGCTCGGACCGCTCACTTGGAGCGTCACCGACTTCAGCCCTGCGCCCTCCCCCTCGCTGGCTTCGAGGACATCTACCTTGTAGCCGTGCTTTTCCGACCAGCGCGAGTACATACGCATGAGCATCTCGGTCCAGTCCTGGGCTTCAGTGCCGCCCTGGCCAGCGTTCAGCTCGATAAAGCAATCATTGCCGTCGGCCTCACCCGAGAGAAGCCCGAGGATTTCCTGCCGCTTGGCTTCTTCAGCAATGGCGCGAAGGCTTTGGACGCCTTCGCCCACCATCTCAGGCTCACTCTCGGCTTCCGCCAATCCGATCAGATCGATGGCGTCTGAAACATCTCTCTCAAGCTTGGCGAGGCCTTCGATCCCGGCGGCCAGCCGGTTGCGTTCGCGCATGATCTTCTGCGCTTCCTCCGCGTCCTGCCACAAGGACGGGTCCTCGGCCCGATTGTTCAGCTCGTCCAGGCGGGCAACGGCGACGTCCCAGTCAAAGATGCCTCCTCAGCAGCGCCGTGGACTGCTTGATCTGTTCGTAAAGAGCGTCAGCTTCGGCGGACATGATGTTGGTCCCGTGGCGAGCGGAAGTTAGTACAAGCCGCCCACGCTGCTGTCCACACCGGTGCCAGCCGCGGGCTTCGGCGGCGGAGGCACCAATGGTGTGTCCGGGTCCGGGTCCACCATCTGTACTTGGCCGTCGGCAGCCACTGCATCGACAGGATCATGGCGGACGCCACCGGCCAGAGCGCCCGAACCTGGTATCTGATCGGGTCGAAACGCGTCCACACACTCGTGCCGCCCACACCCCCAACTTGCCAGCGTCAGCCCGTCCGGCATGCGGAAGTCCAGCACAGGCCGATCGTGTAAGGCATTACTCATGAATTCGTGCCAAATCGGACCCGCGACGTGTGCGCCGTCCTGCTTGTCCCCCAGGCTCTGCGGGCTGTCGTAACCGACCCAGACGACCGTCACCAAATCCGGCGTGAAGCCCGCAAACCAACCATCATTGAAGTCCTGGGTTGTTCCCGTCTTTCCGGCGATCGGCCTGTCAATCCCGGCACCGACCGGTTTGCCCGTCCCATACAGGACGACCCCCTCCATCATCTTGATCACCTGGAAGGCGCTTTGCGGGTCGGCCAACTGCGCCCGTGGATCGGCCAGGTTCGGTGGGGCGGCAGGATCGCCGGCACTGATCACGAGGCCGGGGGGCCGCCAGGTGACATGGCCGTCACGGTCCTGCACGCTGTCGATCAGGCTCGGCACTACGTCCCGCCCGCCCTCGGCCAGAGACGCATACGCCCCCGCCTCGCGCAACACCGTCGTCTCAACTGCGCCGAGCGACGCCGGCAGGACATGGGGCATCGCGTCGTACAGATGGAAGCCGATGGCGGTTCGTGCGACGGCTTCCATTCCGATGTGCTGCGCCACGCGGACCGTCACGAGGTTGAGCGACTGTTCCAGCGCTACGCGCAGGGGCGTAGGTCCGCCGAACGTCATTTCGTAGTTGTTCGGATGCCAGTCACCCAGGCTGAATGGCTCGTCCTCGAAACGCGTGCTCGGCGAGAGCCCCTGCTCCATAGCGGTCAGATAAACGAACGGTTTGAACGAACTGCCCGGTTGGCGTTGCGCCTGTGACGCTCGGTTGAACTTGCTTGCGTCCCCGCTCCAACCGCCGGACATCGCCAGCACCCGGCCAGTGCGGGGATCCAAGGCGACCAGCGCACCCGAGACGCGAGGTATCTGGCGTAAAGCAAGACGATCCAGGGTCAGCGTCGCCGAGCGCGCACGACCATGCGCGCTCCTGCGCTCAACCAGGCGCATCTGGGCTTGTCCCTCTTCAGGCTGCACCATGACCACGTCGCCTGGCGCCAGAACGTCAGCCATCCGCCTGGGCGATGCTCCCAGTTCGCCGCCGGACAACACCGGGCGTGCCCAGCCCAAGGAGGAGAGTTCGATCTTCCCGGTCCGGTGCCCGCTATCGGCGCCCTCGCCCTCCTCCAGATAGCCCAGGCGGGCTGCAGAGTCGGTGATGTCCAGCACCACCGCCATCCGCCACTCCGGCAACATCCCGGCCGGCTTGGGCAGCTTGGCCAGCGCGTCGGCCCAGTCGCCGCTCAAAGATGTCGTGTTGCCGATCCGCCGGACGGGACCGCGCCAGCCACCATGAGAGTGATCGTATCGCATCAGACCGTCATGCAACGCCTGGTCGGCCTGCGCCTGCAACGCAGGGTCAAAACTTGTATGAACGACCAGACCACCCTCGCTCGTTTGGTCCTGACCGAACCGCTGGACCAGTTGGCGGCGAACCTCCTCGGCAAACCATTCGCCGCCCGGCACGGTGTCGGGTGGACGATAGCGGCTCGGCGTCAAGGGCTCGCGCTGGGCGATACGGGCCTCCTCCAAAGTGACAGCGCGGGTTTCGACCATGCGGTCCAGAACCCAGTCGCGGCGCACCTTGGCTGCGTCGGGGAAGCGGAAAGGGTTGTAGTTACTGGGGGATTTGGGCAGCGCAGCCAGCATCGCCGCCTCCCCAAGGGTGAGTTGGTCGAGCGGCTTGTTGAAGTAGACCTGGGCCGCCGCCACCACGCCGTACGATCCCTGGCCCAGATAGATCTCGTTCAGGTAGAGTTCCAAGATACGCGGCTTCGTCAGCACCCGCTCGATACGAAGCGCCAGCAGCGCCTCTTTCAGCTTACGTTCGGTGGTCAGGGCGTCCGAGCCCAGGACCATGTTGCGGGCGACCTGCTGGGTTATCGTCGACGCGCCGACCGGCCTTCTCGCGCGACCGAGGCGCCCCAAGTCGGTCACCGCGGCGCGGGCGATCGCGAACGGGTCAACCCCCTTATGACTGAAGAAGTTTTGGTCCTCTGCCGCGATGAACGCGAGCTTGACCTGCTCGGGCACCGCCGAGATGGGCACGAAGATGCGTCGCTCGCTGGCCAATTCGGCCATCATACGATCATCCCCGGCATACACCCGGCTCATGACCGGAGGCTGATAGGTTCGCAATCCATCCAGCGTCGGAAGATCGGCCGCATAGCGGTCGTAGACGTTCCAGCCCACCAGCCCCAAGGCACCCGCTGCCACCAGGCCGACGGCAAACAGCAGCCCGAATAGGCCACGCACGAAGGCCAGGAACGCGCTCTGTCTCGGTTTAGGCTTGGCAACCGACACTGCCCGGTCTTCTGACACGATGAGCCGCTCGCGGTGGCCGTCCATATCTCAGCTCAACCCTATGCCCTACGGCCGACGGGTGTCTTGATCGCACGACGAACCGGCAGTCGCAATCGCGCTGTCGTTCGGGCGAAGGCACCCGGAAGGGCCCGCAACTCTGGATGGTGCCGATCCTGGGCTTGCAGCGGCCATTGGTTTAGGTCATGTGTCAAGAGCGCGCAGCCAGGAACGGCGCCGCACCCCCGCGCTTGTCGCGGCCCGGCTACATTCATCGCTGCGCTTGTGCGCCGTGGTGGCATCTTTTGAAGGCCATGGAACCACTCCCAAGCGCCGCGACGGACAGGAAGGCCACCATACCCTCTTTTCGGTATGGTGGCCTGTATTCCGGCAACTGGATCCGGTCCCGGTTTCAACATCCCACACAAACGGCCCGACTGGCTGCGCGCCCCAACGTCAATGATGTTCGGGTTTGCCGCGCGATGCCGGGGCCTCGGAGCTCCTCATTTCATGACCAAACGCCTGTTGATCGACGCCAGTCACGCGGAAGAAACCCGTGTGGTGGTGCTGGACGGTAATCGCCTGGAAGATTTCGATGTCGAGACACTGTCGCGACGTCAGCTCAAGGGAAACATCTACCTAGCCAAGGTTGTTCGGGTCGAGCCCAGCCTGCAGGCCGCTTTCGTCGAATATGGCGGCAACCGTCATGGCTTCCTCGCTTTCGGCGAAATCCATCCGGACTACTATCAGATACCGGTAGCCGACCGTCAGCGCCTGCTCGAGATGCAGGAGGAGGAGGCTCGCGCTCAGGAGGCGGAGGAGGAGGCGCTTGAGACGGATCCAACCTCCGGCGACCCTCAAACCTCGTCAACCCGCAACACGTCAGAACAGACCGACGGCCTTGGCGCCGACGCCCAACCCTTGCTGTTCCCAAGCGACACGCTGGTGGGAACCGCCGAACAGCCCGAGACCCCCTCGCAGGCACTCGACGCAAGCAACGAGGAAGAGCCGGAACACGTTGTGCCGGTCGAGACGACCGAGCTTGGGTCGGACGTAGCCCCGGAAGTCAGTGAGCCTGTCGAGGCACCCTCCGCGGACGAGAAACAGGGCGAGCCGACCGATGCCGACGGCTCACAGAATGGCCAGCCCGGCCGTGTTCGCCTGGTTGACAACGACGAAACTCCCACCCCTGAAAGCGTCGGTGGCGACACTGAAACGACCGAGGAGACCAGAGCGCCACGGCAACCATCCCGCTTCATGCGCAGCTACAAAATCCAGGAGGTGATCAGACGCCGACAGATACTGCTTATTCAGGTCGTCAAGGAGGAACGCGGCACCAAGGGCGCGGCGTTGACGACCTACATCTCGCTTGCTGGCCGCTACTGCGTCCTTATGCCCAACTCGCCGCGGGGTGGCGGCATCTCACGGAAGATCACATCGGCGGCCGACCGCCGCCGCCTCAAAGAGGTGACTGCGGAACTGGAACTTCCGCGCGGCATGGGCCTGATCGTGCGCACGGCCGGCGCGGCGCGGCCGAAAGCCGAAATCAAGCGGGACGGCGAGTACCTGCTGCGCCTGTGGGACGACATACGCGAGCAGACGATGCGCTCAATGGCGCCGTCGCTTATTCACGAGGAAGCGAGCCTGATCAAGCGCGCGATCCGCGACGTGTATTCGCGCGACGTGGACGAACTGCTGGTGGACGGCGAGGACGGCTGGCGCGCCGCACGGGACTACATGCGCGTGCTGATGCCCACTCACGTCAAGAAAGTACAGCTTTGGCCAGCAAACGCGCAGCCGCTCTTCGCGCATAACCAGGTCGAGTCGATGCTCGACTCGATGCTTAACCCGGTCGTTCAGCTCCGGTCTGGCGGCTACCTTGTGATCAACCAAACCGAGGCTCTGGTTGCCATCGACGTCAACTCCGGCCGGTCGACGCGCGAGCGGGGCATCGAGGAGACGGCGTTGCGCACCAATCTTGAAGCGGCCGATGAAGCCGCGCGCCAGCTTCGGTTGCGGGACCTCGCCGGGCTGGTCGTGATCGACTTCATCGACATGGAAAGCAAAAAGCACAACATCATGGTCGAGCGCCGGATGGCTGACGCGCTTCGCCAGGACCGCGCACGCATTCAGATCGGTCATATCAGCCATTTTGGCCTTTTGGAGCTCAGCCGTCAGCGCCTGAGACCGTCATTGGCAGAGACCAGCCTGACGATGTGCACCCAGTGCGCCGGCAGTGGTCACGTTCGCAGCACCGAAAGCTCAGCCTTGCATGTTTTCCGAGAGATCGAGGAGGAGGGAGGCAAAAGGCGCGCTGCCGAAATCATGGTGCATCTCGCCAGCTCTACGGCATTGTACATCCTCAACAACAAGCGCCAGCGTCTATCCGAGATAGAAGCCCGCTACGGCATGACGGTCTGTTTCTCGGCGGACGACAGCCTGCTGCCTGCCCAGACCCGTGTCGATCGCCTGCGGTCCGCCTTGCCGCAGGATCTTCCCGTGCTGCCCGCGCCACAGGCCCAGCCGATGCCGGAAGACGACGCTGGTGAAGCGGACATCGCCGATGACGCGCAGGATCTGGACATGGGCCAGACACGCATTGAGGCGGGCGCGTCCGCCGGCGAGTTGATCGACGGAGGCTACGCCAACGACGCCGACCACGTGCCGGGCGAGACTGCGGCGGAGGGAGAGCAGAGGCGGCGACGCCGGCGGAGGAGGCGGAGGGGAGGCAAGCGCGAGGAAGGGTCGGAGTTGGCCCAAACGGCGCCGATGCCGCACGATATGGACCAGCCAGACATACCCGACCTCGACGAGCCGGTCCTGAGACATCCTGTGCCCGGCCACGACGGTGCGTCTGAAGCCGAACTGGCCGCTGATACGGGAATAGCACAGCCCGCGAGTGAGACGGCGGACCAGGCACAATCGGCTGGAGAGGCTGACCCGTCCCGCGCCAAGCGCGGTCGTCGGGGTGGACGGCGTCGCCGCAAGCCAGGCGAAGAGGGTGAAGCTCCGGCCGCCGAGACTGTGCAGGTCGACGCTGCTTTCCCGGCCTATGTCGGACCTACCCCGGCTGATCCATTTGCCGTGGCAGGACTGGACATCTTTGACGCGCTTGAACAAGCAGAACTGAGCAGCAGCCGGACGGTGATAGCCGAAGCACCGCAACCACCCGTCGAGATGGATCAGGATCCAACCGACATCTCGGCTGCGGTCAAACCACAGTCGGTCGCTGTCGTCGCCGAAGCCCCCCAACCTCCCGAGCATGAGCAGGACGGTGTTGCCGATGACGCTGCCGCGCTGGCTCCTGTTGCGTCCAGCCCGGTTGCTGGCCCGGTCGTGCAGCCAACACTGGTGAGCGCCGGAGCCGGCGCGGTTGAGCGCAAGAAGGGGTGGTGGCGTCGATAGCCGACGACGGAGCCTGGCTGGGCGGTTAGGCGGCTTTCGCAGGACGCTTAGTCAGGCGGCGGAAGCCCGCCGCCTGCTGCTCCAGCCAACTGCCTGTCGCCATCGCTTCCTCGGCGGAAGGGTCGCCGGTGCGCGCGTAAGCTCGGTCGTAATCGGCGGAGCCGAACAGTATGTCCCAGAACGGGAAAATTGCGCCGTAATTACAGCTGCGCTGACCAGCGGCTCTGACACCGTGATGCGCACGGTGGAAACGTGGCGACACGAGGAGCCTGTCCCCCAGCCTGCCAAAGCTGACCCGCGCGTTGGCATGGCTCATGCTCTCCAACAAACGCAGCAGCAGTATGACAAGCGGGAACTGCATCGGCGGTATTCCGATAAGCAGCCCAAGCCCCAAAAACCAGCAAAATGCGATAACGTCGTCCAGCACGTGGTTTCGGTCGTCGGACCAGAATGTCATCTGCCGCTGAGCATGGTGGACGGAGTGCAACGCATACCACCACCGAAACTTGTGCGAGAGGCGATGTCGCCAGTAGTCGGCGCAGTCGAGCACTAGCAGGTATATGATGAAGCTGAGTGCCTGGCGGCCCATCAGGAAAGGCAACAATCTTTCCAGGGTGGGAGGCACCCAACCATTATCGGTCAACACGCCGTTAAGCCAAACTTGTAACTGATAAAACAGCACAAAGGTCACCAGGGGCGTAACGCCGATCCGGGACAACAACGTGTAGCAGATGTCGACTGCAACGGCCCGTCTGTCCGGCCATGTCTCCAACCGAGCAAATCGCTCCATAGGCCAGCATATCGCCAGCATCAAGCCAACCTGGGCGACTCCATAGATGGCGAACAGCAACCACCCATAGGCGACATCCTCCCACTCCATCATGTCAAGCCGATAGAGCATCGGGTCGACGACGGCCTCGGACAGGTAGCCTGCCAGAGATGAGAACGGGTCGATCATGTCGGTCACCTTGTAGCATATTTTTGCCAGACAGCAGCCTGGCCAGATGTTCGTAGACGGTCCGGGACTGGGTGTGGCAGCAATGCTGCACCCCGAACCTCACCTTCGTTCTCCCTCCGTTTACCGTTCAACGCGATTGACGACCTTTCCAAAGACGGACCAGGATCGCACAATATGACTGGCAAACGAGTTCTCGTCGTTGAGGATGACTTCCTTATCAGGATGACGCTGAGTGAAGCCCTTCAGAATGAGGGGTTTATCGTCATCGAAGCCGATAGTGGCGAGGCAGCCTTGGTCCAGCTCAGGTCGGATCCAACGATCAGCCTCCTCATGACTGACATGCAGCTGTCGGGAAGTCTTGACGGTGGCGCACTTGCATCGGCCGTGCGGGCCGAGAATGCTATCCTGCCAATCATCTACATGACCGGACGGCCGGATCGCATCGGGACAGTCGATCCATTGCGAGAGATTGTGATCAGCAAACCCTACCTTCCATCTCAAGTGTGCGCTGCCGCCCGTGCGCTGGTCGCCCGGGATGAGACCGAGCGGCCAGCTTCAAGCTAATGCGGCGGTGGGTGCTTCGCGGGTTGAGGCGCCGGGCGCGGCGCTGAGGCAACGGGTGGTCTGGCCGCCGGTGGCGGTGCTGGACGAGGCGGCGGTGCCACAGGACGAGGGGATGGTGCCACAGGGCGAGGCGGCGGTGCCGCAGGGCGAGGCGCTTCGATCCGTGGCGCTGGGCGAACAGGTTCCGCTCGTGGCGCTGGACGAGGGGTCGGTGCTGCAGGGCGAGGCGCCTCGGTTCGGGGCGCTGGACGAACAGGCTCCGCTCGTGGCGCAGGACGCGGCGCTTCAGCGGCAGGCCGGCGCGGTGCCTCCACCCGCGGTGGCCGGGTGGGCTCCGTCCTGGGTGTCGGTTCAGAGTTACCAACCGGCTGTGCCGGACGCTGCGTCTCCACCCTGGGTGTTGGGCGAGCCTCGCCGACATGCGCCGGCTCCTGCACGCGCGAGGGAGCGGGACGGACGGCCGGGGTCGATGGTGGCAGCCCCGTCCCAGGTCTTGGTTCCGCCAAGCGCTGCGGTTGGCCGGTGGCGGGGTTGGGCCGCGGGCTCACCTCGGGACGCAAGTTCGGCGAAGTGACCCTTCCAGGCACAGGCGTTGTGCCACGAGGTGGGGGTAGCGCCTTGCCAACCGGCACCGCCTCCGGGCGAGCGCCAGGCGCGCGAAGAGGTGGCAGGCCCAAGCCGGGCCGTGCAACCGATGGTGCTGCAATACCGCCGCGCGGCATCGCCCCAGCCTCCGGCCGGGTATTGCCCATAACCGAGCCAGGCTGTCTCACTCCTTCCGGCGGAATACCGGCTGGCCGTCCCTGCACTTGGCTGGCCGGCACAGGGCGAACGTTTCCTGGCAATGCGGCCGGGCGCAGCGGCGGGGCTGACCGGCCGATTTGCGTAGCCAGCACTCGCGGGCCGGCGGCAACTGGCTGCACTGGTGTACGGGGCAGAGCCACATTGAAGCGGCGAGCCACGGCTGGCGTGAGGTTAGGAGTGAAGGCTGTCGGACGCACCGGTAGGCGGCCCACGACTGGCCGTGCCTGCGCCAGGAAGCGATCCGGCAATGGTCTTGCAACCTCGCGGATGGCCTGCCCGCGGACAAAAGCGGCGGCCGGGACGACCGTTGCCGCTTGGCGGTTGATAAAGACGTTGTTGACCGTGCGGATGTTGGTGACCGAGTTGATGTATGTGGGTCCCCGATCAATGATGGTCCTGGGAACGCCATACGGTGCGTTGACCCGTCCGAAGTAGTCGGCGCGACAATGGTACCAAGGATAATACGGCTCACGCGGCCCGAGAGGGATCCAAGCTGGCGCGTAACCGCCCGACAACTCCCCGGCGGCAAAACCGAGTGCAGCGCCGGCAAGCGCCGCACCGCCAACATCAACGAAGCTCACCAGCGCGGGTGAGTAGACCGGGTAGGCTGCGCCGACCTCGCCTTGGCCATCGCCGGGCACCCAACCCCACCGATTCTGCACTTGTATCCACCGGCCGTAATGGAACGGCGCGAAACCCCACCGCGCATTGTCGACCCAAGTCCACCCCCAGGGCTGCACATATGCCCAGCGACCGTCGCGATAGGGTGCCCAGTTGCTGGCCACGTCGTTCGGAAACCAGACTTGTCCGTAATCGCTGGTCTGGCTAAAGCTTCCATACTCCTGCAAATCGGTGCCGCCGGTCATGTAGCGCAGCCGCTGCGGTGCCGCTTGCGCAACCCTGCGGGGTTGGACGTTCAATTGAGCCTGCAGGAATGCATCCTGCTGCATAGGACCGACACTGCCCTGGAGAACGTCGCTTCCGCCGATCGTGGCCGTTTGCTGCGGGCCGATGTCGAGTGACAGGCTGCCGCCGGCAACATGCGCCGCGCCTTCGACGACAGTTACGGTGGTGGCATCGTTAGTATCGCCAGCCACAATCTCGTAACGGCCAACGGCACTGATCTGCACAGTGCCGCGCGGCGTGGTTAAACTGATCCCCTGCCCGGCAGGCAGACTGTTCAGTTGCAAAAAGACTGCTCCCTGCGCCTCGGTTAGGGCAATCTGGTTTTGGTCCAGGGCAGTGATGTCAATCTCGGTCGAGTCGTCCATCACCAGCCGGTCATCGGCAATCTCCAACACGGCACCGGCCTGCGGCTCGGTCCAGAACGCCTCACCGTTGGTGACCGGATAGTTCAGGGTCGCAGCATTCCACTGCGTCTCGCCCGCGGCATGGAACGAAACGTTCCCGGTGATCGACGCCAGTCGACCTGCCAGTGCTGGAGGGTCAGTCCCTGGGTTACCCGCCTGATCGGCGCCCGCTGGCGAGGCTGGTTGCGCAAAGGCAGGCGCCAAAGTTGACAAACAAAGACTTGTCGTGGTCAGCCACGCACTAAGCCGCCGTAGCTGGATACGCGAACACATCCGAACTCTCCAATGAGGTGACCGCAGTCGAGTATCGCCGCAGTCCGTAAACAACATGATCATGGCGGCAACGGGATGACCAACGTAACGCTGTGTAACGGCACTGGTTTGAAAGCCGTGACATAGTGTGACACCGCGCTAAGGCACCTGATTCCGAGAACCGGATCACTAATTTAGGGATGTGGGCTCAGCCGGTTGGGCGGAGAAGGAGATTTTGTGATGAGAAGTTTGGTACGGCGGCTCGCCTTACCTGCAGCTCTGCTGGCTGCGACGACGCTCGGCGGGTGTTACGCCTACCCGGGTTATTACGGCTATGGCGGCGGTTATTACGCTGGCGGCCCTTACGGTTATGGCTACGGCTATCCGGGCTATGTCGGGGTGGGCTTCATAGGGGGTGGATGG
>CALMVI010000038.1 GCA_937873095.1 uncultured Acetobacteraceae bacterium
AACCGTTGTACGGGGTCAACCCGTACCGTGAGTTCGAATCTCATCCCCTCCGCCAGAGGCCACCGACGCTGTTCCGACTGCCCGGGTCGTCGACCGATCCGGGGGGTTCAGGCCCGGTGCGCGAGCCGGCGACAAAGCCAGCAGAACCCGACCAGGCCGAGGCCGAACGCCAGCACGCCTATCGAGCCCGGCTCGGGCACATCGACGAGCGACACGCCGTCCAGCGTGGCGATCGGCGGCAGGCCCGATGGCGTTCCGACCGACAGGAAGGACAGCATCTCGTTGCCGGCGGTGGCCGTGTAGTCGAACGTGGTCGTGAACCAGCCGGTGAAGCCGCGGCTGGGGTTCGCGACGGTTTGCGTCAGGTAGGATTGGCTGCCGAAGGTTGCCCGGAGTTGTTCGGTGGTGGCGCCGGTGCGGCTCTGAAGCTGGCCGGCGCCCCAGGAGAAGGTCAGGGCGTAGGTCTCGCCTGGCGTCAGCCCGCTCACGCTCTGGGAGAGCCCGCCCTGGACGCCGGAGGCGCCGTCCAGCGCCACGAAGTTGCCGCCGGTCGGGCTGGGGGTCACGTTCCACAGGTCTTCCCGGCCGCCGCCATATTGCGAGTCGGCCGAATCCGTCGTGGCCGTGCCGGCAAGGAAGTAGATGTTGTAGCCGCCATTGCCGGTCCAGCCGGTCACCCCCTGACCGCCGTAGCCCGCACCGAACTGGTTGTTCTGCACGTAGTCGGACGACGAGAAGTCGCCGTTGGCTACGAGGTTGACGGGCGTCGGGCTGACGGGGGAGGCATTGGCCGTTCCGGCCATGAACCCAGCCAGCATCGCCGCAGACGCGAATTTTGCGAGCACACCAGACTCCAACGTGACGGCACACCAACCGGCCAGATCGACACCATACCCCACAATCTCAAAAAATGTAAAGCGCTCTTTTGTGACACGAACGTGAAGGCCGTCAGGCTGGACCCGGCCGGGCCGACGCCGCGCCCTCCTGCCTGACCACAACGGTCAGATCGTCTGCTTTCGCAGGTGGGGCAAAACGTTTCAGAATGCTCGCCACCTCCATCAGCGGATCGATCACCGGAGCAGGCGCCATGCAATTCTCGGACTCACTCGAAGTCGGCATCGGGCTGAGCTTCATCTTCTTCCTCTCCAGCCTGGTGCTCGCGTCGATCCATGAGATGATCGAAACAGTGGTCAAGAAGCGCGGCAAATGCCTGTTCGAGGGTATTTGCGAACTGCTCAACGATCCAGACCGGACGGTCTCGATGCGCGGGGAGGATGCGGCCAGGATCATCTACCAGCACCCGCTGATTCGCGGGCTGATGCGGGGCGATGTCGGCCAGGCGAAGTACCGGTGCAACCTGCCTTCCTACCTGCCGACGCGAAGCTTCGCTCTGGCGCTGGTGGACAAGGTCGCCCAGGGCAAGCTGACCGACGGCTCGAGCCGCGGCAGCGTCCCTGCCGGGGCGACCCCGCTGCAGCAGTTGCGCATGCTGACGGAGGGCATACAGAACGAACAGATCAGGACCGCGCTGATCCACGCGATCGACACGGCCGGCGGCGACATCGATGCCGTGACGGCAAACCTGGCAGCCTGGTACGACAGCGGCATGGACCGGGTGTCTGGGTGGTACAAGCGCCGCAGCCAGCGCATCGTCTTCGGGCTCGGCCTGGGCACGGCGCTGCTGCTGAACGTGAACACCATCACCATAGCCCAGTCGCTGCTGACCGATTCGGCGCTGCGCCATGCCGTGGCGTCGATGGCCGAGGCGCGGCAGCAGAAATGCGCGGCCGATGGCGGCTGCTCCAGCGAGCCCACGCCCGAACTGGTGGCGGCGCTGGACAGCACGAACCTGCCGGTCGGCTGGACCGGCCACGCGATCAGGGCGCTGATGGCGCCTGTCGGCGGTGCATCCCTGATCATGCAGGTCCTTGGCTGGACCGAGATCGGTGTCGGCTACCTGGTGACCGCGTTCGCCGTCACGCTCGGGGCCCCGTTCTGGTTCGACGTGCTCAACAAGCTGATGGTCATCCGGGCGACCGTCAAACCGAAGGAGAAAAGCCCCGACGAGGCGTCGCAGGACCCGCAGCCTGCCGCGCTGTCCGGTCCTGTCGTCAACGTGCTTGCGCCGGCGCCCGCCGCCTCCGCCCCGGTGCCGCCCCGGCCGAGCCCGCCCGATCCGGACGTTTATGTGGAGGCGCCGCAGGCAGCCGAGCGGTTGTTCGAGGGTGACGACGGTCGGCCTACCCACGGCCTGACACCCGCTGGCGTGAGGGGCGGCGCGTCGTGAGCGACATCGCCGCAGGTCAGCTTCAGCGCTTCAGCCAGGGCCTGCCGCTGACCAGGGCAACGCTGTACGCCACTGTGCTGACGGAAGCCTGCACGATGGCCGCGTTGAACACGCCCCGGCGCCTTTGCAACTTCCTGGGCCAGGTGGGCGAGGAGACAGGTGGGCTGTCCTCCCTCGTCGAAAGCACAGACTACCACGATACCGAGAAGAACGCGGCGTTCCTGGTCAAGACGTTCCGCAACGTGCACGGGCTGGACCATGCACGGCGCCTGCTCGCCGCCGGCAAGGAGGCGATCGGCAACACCATATACGCGCTGAAGAACGGCAACGGCGATGTCGGCTCAGGCGACGGCTACCGCTATCGCGGCCGTGGTTTCCTGCAGGTCACCGGCCGTTCGAACTACCGTGCCATCGGCACGCTGGTCGGCATGCCGCTCGAGGAGCAGCCGGACCTTCTTGCGGCCCCGTCCGCGGCGGCGGAGGCGGCAGCGAGATACTGGATGTCGCACAGGATCAACGTGCCCTCCGATGCCGATGACGTGGGGGTCGTGACCCAGCTGGTGAACGGCGGCGGCCGGCTGCACCAGAGCCAGCGTCAGGCGTGGCACGACAAGGCGCGGCAAATCTGGCCGTTCTGATCCCGGGGGCCGTGCCGGCCTGCTAAATTAACGCGCGCGCGCCGGGCACTGGCCATCGGTCGGATTGCCAACGCCGCCCGGCCGTCGGAGAGTCGCGCGGCCAAGTGCGGGAGTGCGGATGGCCGACGCGGACGGCAGTGAGGCTGACGATCTTGCCCGTTGGCGGGGCCTGGTGGACCGCTTCGAGGCCGAGATCGGGCGGGCGGTGGTGGGGCAGGGCAAAGTGATCCGCCTGCTGACCATAGCGGTCCTCGCGCGCGGCCACGTGCTGCTGGAAGGCGATGTCGGAGTCGGCAAGACGACCCTGCTGCGCAGCCTAGCGCGCGCGCTCGGCGGGCCGTACGAGCGGGTCGAGGGAACGATCGACCTGATGCCCGCCGACCTCGTCTATCACGCGTCGATCGGCGAGGAGGGACGGCCGCGCCTGGATCCGGGCCCGGTGCTGCGCCATGGCGAGGACCTGGCGGTCTTCTTCTTCAACGAGATCAACCGTGCCAGGCCGCAAGTGCACGCGCTGCTGCTGCGCCTGATGGCCGAGCGCAGCGTGACCGCCTTCAACCGCGAGATGGCGATGCCGCATTTGCTGGTCTTCGCCGACCGCAACCGCCTGGAGCGGGAGGAGACCTTCGACCTGCCTGCGGCCGCGCGCGACCGCTTCTTCATGGAGGTCGGCGTAGAGACGCCCACCGACCCGGAGACCTGCCGGCAGCTGATCTTCGACACGCGTTACCACGACACGGACGCGCTGGTGGCGTCCGTCGAACCCGGCGTGCTGGACTACCGGGCGGTGGCGGCACTCGGCGCGCGCATCCAGCGCGCAGTGCGGGCGAGCCCCAGACTGGAGGCGTATCTGGTCGCCATCTGGCAGGCGCTGCGCAACCCCGAACGTGCCGGCATCGCCATCGAGGGCGTGCGTATGGACCGGCTAGTGCAGGGCGGCGCCAGCCCGCGTGGGGTCAGCTACCTGGTGCGCGCCGCGCGCGTGCACGCCTGGCTCGCCGGGCGGGAGATGGTGGTGCCCGAGGACGTCCGAGGGGTCTTCCCCGAGGTGATGGCGCACCGGATCTTCCTCGATCCCATCCATGACAATCGTGCGGTCCCGCTGGTGCGCGAGCTGTGCAGGCAGGTTTTCGAGCGGGTGCCGGTTCCGTGACCGAGCAAGTGGATGCGCTGTTCCTGGATTACCGCGTGCCCTGGCGCGCGGGCGCGTCCCGTCCCGGCAAGCACGCGGCCAGGCAGGGCGGAGGCGGCGGCGAGTTCAAGGCATACCGTCCGTTCTGGCAGTTGCCGGACGCGCGGCAGATCGACGTCAAGCGGTCCGCGCTGGACCCGTTCGGCCAGGTGATCGTGCGGCAGACCGAGCAGCGCGGCAGCATCAACGTCGTGCTGGCGGTCGATACGTCGCGCTCCATGCAGCCGGCGCCGGAGCGGTCCGCCCTGCGGGCGGTGGCCCGGCTTGCCGAAGCGGCGGCGCGGTCGGCGCTGCGTGCGGGGGACGGGTTCGGCGTGGTGGGCTTCGACAGCGTGCTGCGCGACGATGTCTGGCTGCCGCCCACGCGGTCGCGGGCCGCTGCGCGCCAGATGGTTTCGCACCTGGCCGGGCTGGAGGGCGGGGTGGGGGCGGACGCCATGGTGCGGCTGGCCGAGCGTCTGCCGGCCCGGCGCTGCCTGCTGCTGCTGGTGTCGGACTTCCTGATGCCGCCGAGCCTGGTGCAGCGGGCGCTTGAAGCGGTTGCCCGGCACGACGTGGCGCCGGTGGTGCTGGAGGTGGACGCGGCCGGCAGGTTGCCGCGCGCGGGGCTGCTGCGCCTGGCCGACTCGGAAAGCGGGCGGAGCCGGCTGGTGCTGATGCGGCCGGCAGTGCGGCGGCGCTGGCGCGCGGCGGAGGAGGAACGCAGGCGGCAGCTCGACCTGCTGTTCCTCCGGTTCGGCCGGCCGGCTTTCCATGCGTCGGGCGGCCTGGACGTGCAGGCGCTTTCCGACCACCTGGCCGGGGCCTGAGGCGGTGCGCCGGGCGATGCTGGCAGGGGTGCTGGTCTGCGGCGGCCCGTCCGCGGCGCAGACCCTGCCGGTGACGCTGCAGACGCCGCCCCGCGATTTCGGCGTGTTCGTGGGCGACCTGCTGACCAGCGTCGCGACCATCACGGTCCCCCCCGGCGCACGGCTCGATGAGCGGTCGCTGCCCGTGGAGGGGCCTGTCTCGTCCGTTATCGATGTCCGGCGGGCGACGGTGGGCGGCACGCCAAGCCGGGTCGAGATACGGGTGACGTATCAGAGCTTCTTCTCGCCGGAGGAGGTGCTGGGCGCCGACGTGCCGGGTTACGTGGTGGCCTTTGTCCAGGGCGGCCGCCGGTTGAGGGCGTCGGTGCCCGGGTTCGGCTTCACGGCGTCACCGTTCCGGCACGACCTGCAGCCGGTGCTGGACCCCGCGGCTTTGCGCGCGGACCACGTGCCTGCGCCCGCCCGCGCGCGCGGGGCGGCCTGGGAGGCGGCGGCGGGAATGGCCGCGATGCTCTGCGGGCTGCTGGTCCTGGCGTGGCCGCGCCTGTTTGCGGCCCGGCAGACGCCGTTCGCCAAGGCGGGTAGGGAGATCGCACGGCTGGCGCGCGCGCCGGGCGGCGATGCGGGCGCGGAAGCGATGCGTGTGCTGCACCGCGCCTTCGACGCCACCGCCGGCCGGCGCGTTCTGGCGGACGACCTGGACGCGTTCTTCGACCAGCACCCTCGCTTCGCGCCGCTGCGCGAGCGCATCGGCGGGTTCTTTGCGTCGTCCCGCGCGGTGTTCTTCGGGGCAGCCGCAGAGGCGCCTGGTGCGGCCGCCTGGACGGCGTTGTGCCGCGACCTGGCCGGGGCGGAGCGGCCCGCTTGATGCCGCGTGTCGACCACCCGTGGGCGCTGCTGCTGCTGGCCGGCATGCTGCCTGCGATGCTCGGCACGGGGATGCGCCGGCAAGGCTTCGCCTCGCTCTCGACCGTGCCGCAGGACATGGTGTCGGCGTGGCTGGACCGGGGCTTGCGGGCCCTGGCGGCGGCGGGCGTGGCCGCGATGGTGTTGGGCGTTGCCGGCCTGCATGACGGGCCGCTCGGCGTGGAACGGACGGGGCTGGGCGCGCATGTCGTGGTCGCCCTCGACCGCAGCCTCAGCATGGACGAGGCGTTCGCGCTGCGCGGCGAGAAATCCGGCGAGTCGAAGGCGCAAGCCGCTTCCCGCATGCTGGCCGCGTTCTTCGCCAGGCGGCCGCATGACAGTTTCGGCGTCGTCGCCTTTTCCACCTCCCCCATCCCCGCCATGCCGCTGACCGCGCATCGGGATGCGGTGTCGGCCAGCATCAGGGCGATGGCGCGGACGGGGCTTGCGAACACCGATATCGGCGCGGGCGTCTCCATGGGACTGGCGCAGTTCGACCGCGATCCGCCAGGGGCCGCGCGCGTGCTGGTGCTGGTCTCGGACGGCGCGGGCGCGATCCCGGAGCCGACGCGCGACACCATCCGCGCGGCGGCGCAACGGTCCGGCGCGCACATCTATTACCTGTATCTGCGCAGCGGCGACGATCCGCCCTTGGCCGAGGACGCCGATGACAGCCACGACCTGCTGCGTCCGGCCGGGCTCGACTCGTTCTTCCGCACGCTGGGAGACAGCTACCAGGGGTTCGAGGCGCGCGATGCCGGCGCGATCGAAGCGGCCACGCGGCGCATCGATGCGCTGGAGACCCGGCCCATGACGTATCGCGAGTTGCTGCCGCGGCGCGACCTGGACGGGCTCTGCTACGGCGTGGCCGCGCTGTGCCTGGGCATCGGCCTGCTGGCGCAGCTTGCCGAGCGTGGCATCCCGCCTTTGCCGGTGCGGCAATGACCAGGCTGTGGCGTGCGCTCGCACCCTGGTTCGGCATGGCCGTGCTGCTGGCGGGCACGGCCCTGGCCGTGGACGGCGGCGCCCGCGGTCTGGAGGCGATGCGCCGAAACGTGGCCGCCCGAGCGCTGGCAGGCGGGCATGACCTGCCGGCGGCAGGTGCCCCTGTCTTCATGCAACTCGCCCGGGCGCGCTTGCTGGTCGCGCGCGGCCAGCTCGACGCGGCGCAGGCCATCGCCGACCAGATGGCGAGCCAGGCCCCTGCCGGCGATCGGGCGGAGCTGCTCTACGCGCTCGGCAACGCCCACATGCGGCGGGGACTGGCGATGTTCAAAACCGTGCCGTTCCGCAAGGTCGCGCCCGTCCTGAGCCTGGCGAAGGCGGAGTATCGTCAGGCGATCCAGCTCGATCCGGACGACTGGGACGCGCGCTACAACTACACGCTGGCGGCAGCGCTGGTGCGCGATACGGAAGCGGCGCAGCCCACCGCCGGCGACGAGATGGCGCATGAGCGGGCGGCATGGCCGGACATTCCCGGCGCGCCCAACGGCATGCCGTGACGGCCTGGCAGGACCGGGGCTTCTGGCTTCGCGCCGCCGCCCTGCTCGTGCTGCTGGCCGGGCTGTGGCTGCCGCCGGTGGTCGTCTCCCGCCCGATCTGCGTCGTGACTGCCGTGCTCGACATCACGCTCAGCATGAACGTCCGTGACCAGATCCTGGATGGCGTTCCGGCCAGCAGGATCGCCATCGAGAAGCGGGCCGCCCGGGCGCTGCTGGAGGAGCTTCCCTGCGGGTCGCGCTTCGGGCTTGCGGTGTTCGTCGAACGCCAGCCGTTCCTGTTGTTCGAACCGGTCGAGACCTGCGCCAATTTCTCCGCCCTGGACCAGGAGATCGCGGCCGTCGACTGGCGGATGGGCTGGGATTCGGAGAGCCATATCGGCGAGACGCTGCTCGCCTCGCTGCAGATGGCGCGAAAGCTCGGCTCCGACCTCGTGTTCATGACCGATGGGCAGGAGACGCCCCCTGTATCCTGGGACGGCGCGCCGGATTTTTCCGGCGTGCGCGACAGCGTCCGCGGGCTGGTGGTCGGCGTCGGCGGCCGCGCGTTCTCCCCGATCCCGAGATACGACACGTACGGGCGCGAGGTGGGGGTGTACCGCGCCGGGGACGTGCCGAGCGAGACCAAGGGGTTGTTCCGCGGCCGCGAACACCTCTCCGCGGTCGACGAACCCCACCTGCGCGCGCTGGCCGCCGAAACGGGCCTCGGCTACCGGCACCTGGACGATGAGGGCGACCTGCTCGCGGCCTACCGGGAGCATGCCAGTCCGCTCACCCGCAAGGACCGATTGCGAATCGGATGGGTCGCGGGGGGCCTGGCCCTGATCCTGACGCTGTCCGCCATGCTGCCCCTTCGCCAGCCCGTGCGGCGCGCGCCCGCCGGCTGCGGGGCCGCGCGACGTCCGGTCACGACCTGGAACTTCACCGGTCCGTCCCGTAAAGCCGGTGGGCCAGGCACCGTGCCGGCGAGTTTGGAGCGGCCTTGATGGAATCCACGATGTCGGCGCTGATCTGCGGCCTGACCATGCAGCGCGCGATCGGCGCCCCTGGACGGCCCTGGCTGGACGGGCCGGGGCTGGCCGGTCTGGCGGCATCGGTCGCGGGCACGCTTGCCGGACGGGGGATTGGCGCGGGCGACCGGGTCGCGATCGTGCTGCCGAACGGTCCGGAGATGGCGACCGCCTTCGTGACGGTGGCCGCGGTGTGTTGCGCGGCCCCTCTCAACCCCGGCTACACGGCCGACGAGTTCGAATTCTACCTGTCGGACCTCAAGCCGTCCGCCATCATCCTGACGCAAGGCGGTCCGCAGGCCGCGTCCGAGGTTGCCGGCCGGCTCGGCATCCCGGTCATCGAGCTGTCCGCGGACGAGGGCGAGCCCGCCGGCCTGTTTCGCCTGACGGGAGACGGCACTGGCAGTGGCAGTGGCGGTGCCGCACCCGCCCGTGCGGCCGGGCCGGACGATCCCGCTTTGGTTCTGCACACCTCCGGCACCACGGCGCGGCCGAAGATCGTGCCGCTGACCAACGCGAACATCGTGGCGTCCGCCGGGCACATCGCGCAGTCGCTGCAGCTGGGGCCGGACGATGTCTGCCTCAACGTCATGCCGCTGTTCCACATTCACGGGCTGATCGCCGCGGTGGCAGCATCGCTGTCGGCCGGTGCTGCGGTGTGCTGCACGCCTGGGTTCAACGCGTTCAGGTTCGGCGAACTGCTCGAGCAGGTGCGGCCGAGCTGGTATACGGCGGTGCCGACCATGCACCAGGCGATCCTGATGCGCATGCGGTCGCATCCGGAGCGCGCGCGCAACGCACGCCTGCGCCTGATCCGGTCGTCCTCCGCATCGTTGCCGCCGCAGGTGATGGCCGAGCTGGAGGAGGTGTTCGGCGCGCCGGTGATCGAAGCCTACGGCATGACCGAAGCCGCCCACCAGATGGCCGCCAACCCGCTGCCGCCGCGCGTGCGCAAGCCCGGCGCGGTCGGGATCGCCGCTGGACCGCAGATCGCCATCATGGACGAGGGCAATACCATCCTGCAGCAGGGCGCGGTGGGCGAGGTGGTGATCCGCGGGCCGAACGTGACGCCGGGCTACGACAACAACCCGGATGCCAACGCCCGCGCCTTTACCGATGGCTGGTTCCGCACCGGCGACCAGGGCCGTCTGGACGAGCAGGGCTACCTGTTCCTGACCGGCCGGCTGAAGGAGCAGATCAACCGCGGCGGCGAGAAGATCAGCCCGCTGGAGGTGGATGTGGTGCTGCTCGACCACCCGGCGGTGGCGCAGGCCTGCACCTTCGGCATACCGCACGACAAGCTGGGCGAGGAGGTCGGCGCCGTCGTGGTGCTGCGCCCAGGGGCGACCGCCACCGAGGCCGAGATACGCGACTTCGCGTCGCAGCGCCTGGCCGCGTTCAAGGTGCCGCGCAAGGTTCTGGTGATGGACGACATTCCCAAGGGTGCCACCGGAAAGATCCAGCGCATCGGGCTTGCCGAGAAACTCGGCTTGACCGCGCAAGCCACGGCATGATGCCGAGCATCTGCGTCTTCGGCGCCGGTGCGATCGGCGGGCTGCTCGCGGCCAGGCTGGAGCAGGCCGGCACTGCCGTGTCGATCGTGGCGCGCGGGGCGCATCTGGCGGCGGTGCAGCAGGACGGTCTGGTGCTGCTGTCTGGCGGCGAACGCATCGTGACGCGGCCCCACGCGGTTCCGCATGGCGATGCGATCGGCCCGCAGGACTACCTGATCCTGACCCTGAAGGCGCATTCGCTGGAGCCGGCGCTGCCGCAGCTGGCGCCGCTGGTGGGGCCGGACACCACGATCGTGGCGGCGATCAACGGCGTGCCGTGGTGGTACACCTTCGGCCTGCCGGAGCCTTTCGGCGGCCGCCGGCTAGACTCGGTCGACCCAGGCGGCGCGTTGTGGGCGGCACTTCCGCCGTCCCAGTGCCTGGGGTCCATCGTCTACCCCGCGGCCACCATCGCCGAGCCAGGCGTGATCGACCACAGCTACGGCGACAGGTTCAGCCTGGGCGAGCCGGACGGCACGCGCTCGCCCCGCGCCAACGCGCTGTCCGGGCTGCTGATCGCGGCCGGTCTCAAGGCGCCGGTGCGGCCCCGCATACGCGACGAGCTGTGGGTCAAGCTCTGGGGCAACATGGCGTTCAACCCGATCAGCGCGCTGACGACGGCGACGCTGGACGTGATCACCGGCGATCCAGGCAGCCGCTCGGTCGCCAAGGCGATGATGCTGGAAGGCCAGGCGGTCGGCGAGGCGCTGGGCGTGCGTTTCGCGATCGACGTGGACAAGCGCATCGAAGGTGCGGCCGAGGTCGGGCGCCACAGGACGTCGATGCTGCAGGACATGGAGACGGGACGCCCGCTGGAGATCGAGGCGATCCTCGGCGCGGTCGTCGAACTGGCTGGATGGGTGAACGTGGACGCGCCCATCAGCCGCGCCGTGCTGGCGCTGGTCCGGCAGCGTGCCGCCATGCGGGGGACGGGAGGGGGATAGCGGTGTTTCTTCTCAGGAACCGCTGGGGGCAGCTGACCACCGGCATCGTCTGCATGGTGATGATCGCCAACCTGCAATATGGCTGGACGCTGTTCGTCCTGCCGATCGGCCATGCGCATGGCTGGAGTCGCGCGGCCATCCAGGTGGCCTTCACCGTTTTCGTGCTGTGCGAGACATGGCTGCTGCCGCTCGAGGGCTACGTCATCGACCGGATCGGGCCGAAGCTGACCGTGTGCGCCGGCGGCGTGCTGATCGGCAGCTCCTGGGTGCTCGACAGCGTCGCGTCGTCGCTTGCGGTGCTCTACGCCGCCTCCGCCCTGGGCGGCCTCGGCTCCGGCTTCATCTACGGTGCGACCGTCGGCAACGCGATCAAGTGGTTTCCCGATCGGCGCGGCCTGGCCGCCGGCCTGACTGCCGCAGGTTTCGGCGCTGGCTCGGCCGTCACGCTGGTGCCGATCTCCAACATGATCGCGCGCAGCGGCTACCAGTCGACCTTCCTGTTCTTCGGCCTGCTGCAGGGCATCGTCGTGGTCGTCGCGGCACAGCTTCTGCGCGCGCCGCCGGGATCGGGCGCCGTGCGGGAGGCGCCGCTTTCGGCGAGCGGAATGACCGCGCTCCGCCCGTCGCGCCTGCACGACGTGACCCGCGACTACACTCCCTACGAGGTGGCGCGCGAGCCGGTGTTCTGGCTGATGTACCTGCTCTTCGTCCTGGTGGGCACCGGCGGGTTGATGGCGACGGCACAGCTTTCCGTGATCGCCACCGATTTCGGCGTGGCGAAGACGCCGGTGACGCTGCTGTTCCTGACGATGCCGGCGCTGACCTATGCGCTCGCCATCGACCGCGTGCTGAACGGCCTGACCCGTCCGTTCTTCGGCTGGGTGTCGGACCATATCGGCCGCGAGAACACCATGTTCATCGCTTTCCTGCTCGAGGGTCTGGGCATCCTCGTCCTGGTCTGGCAGGCGTCCAGCCCGGTGGCGTTCGTCGTCTTGACGGGCGTCGTGTTCTTCGCCTGGGGCGAAATCTACTCGCTGTTCCCTGCGACCTGCGGCGACACGTTCGGCCGGCGGTTCGCCGCCACCAATTACGGCCTGCTCTACACCGCCAAGGGCACCGCCGCCCTGCTGGTGCCGTTCGGCAACATGCTGCGCGATGCGACCGGCAGCTGGCTTTCGGTCCTTGTGGTCGCGGCGGGGGTGAACCTGCTTGCCGCCGTGCTGGCCCTGTTCGTTCTCAAGCCGCTTCGCCGCGCGTTCATCGGCCGGTCGATGATCGCGCGCGCCCAGGAGAGGAGTGCTGCGGCCAGGATGCCCCTGCCTGAGCGCGCGATCCCGATCGAGTAGGTCTGCGCCGCAAGGCGCTCACCCGACGCCGAACACCCTCGCATAGGCGGCCACCATCGCGTCCCGGCCGTACTGCGCCCTCGCCTTGGCCCGGTTGGCCGCGCCGATCGCCGCGTGGCCGGTGCCGACGATGTCGGCCAGGGCGGCCGCGAACGCCGCGTCTTCGGGCGCCGTCACGTAGCGGCGGTTCTCGGGGGCGAGCATGTCCCGGACGTCGCCCACATCGGTGCAGACGGCCGGCAGGCCGCACGCCATCGCTTCGAGCAGGGAGATCGGCATCTGTTCGGTGTCCGAGGACAGGGCGAACACGTCCATGCTCGCCAGCCAGCGTTCGGGCTGGGCGCTGTGTCCAGCGAAAAGCACCGCCTGCGCCACGTTGTGCTGCGCTGCCAGCCGTTCGAGGTTCGCGCGCTCGGGGCCGTCGCCGACGATGATCAGCCGCGCGGGGCGGCTGGCGCGCAACGCGGCGAAGGCACGCAGCAGGCGGGCGATGTTCTTTTCCGGCCGCAGCGCCGCGACGGTGCCGATCACCGGCCCCTCTCCGTCGGGCAGCTCCGCGGGAGCGAGGGCGCTGAAACGGTCGAGCTCGATGCCGTTCGGGATGTAGTGCAGCCGGGCCGCAGGCAGACGCCAGAGTTCGGTCGCGATCGCGTGCAGCCGGCGCGAGGGCAGCACCACCTGGCTCCGCCGCAGGATCAGCCGACGGCTGAACACCCGGCGCGGCAGTTGCGCGACCTGCTCCTCCGGACCGAACCCGTCTTCGGTATGCACGTGGCGCAGGCCCGCGAGCCTTGCGCCCGCTGCCCACTCGATGGCGCCCCAGTTGCTGGTCACGACCAGGTCCGGGCGCGCGTGCCTGAGGAAGCGTCCTGCCAGGAGCACGGAGGCGGCCATCCTGCCAGGGCGATGATCTGGGCGTGGAAAGGCCACGTCCAGCGCAGGGGCGAGCTTTTCGCGGCAGGCGAGGTCGCCGTTGAGCGAGACGATGCTGTGGCGGCACGCTGCCCCGAGCGCGTTGGCGACGGTGGCGAACCGCACTTGTGCCCCGCCCACGCCGAAGCCGGGGAACACGGACAGCATGTGCATGGGCCCCGCGCCGGTCACGCAGCCTGGCTGGCCGGCTCGCTTGCCGGCAGCGCGGCCGGGATCGCCTGCAGCATGGCCAGGAACCCTTCGAACGCCAGCAACAGCCAGATGAGCTGGGCGTGGTCCGATGCGCCGGAGGCGTGCTGGTCCAGGAGCGCCTCCACCGCGCGCGCGTCGAACAGCCCGCTCTGCAGCATGACCGGGCCGAGCAGCACGGCCTTGAGGCGTTCGGCCTCGCGCCGGAACAGCGGCGCCAGGTCGCTGGTGAACCCCTGTTTCGGACGATACAGCACGTCGTTCGGCAGCATCGGCTCCAGGGCGCGCTTGAGGACGTGCTTGCCGCCGCCCGGGCCGATCTTGAGCGACGCCGGCAGCGACAGGCCCCAGTTCACGAGATCATGGTCGAGGAACGGCGCGCGCACCTCCAGGGAGGCGGCCATGCTGGCGCGGTCGACCTTGGTCAGGATGTCGCCGGGCAGCCAGGTGGCGAGGTCGGCGAGTTGCGCCTGAAGCACCGGGTCGGCTTCGTGGGCATCCTGCATGACGGCGCGCAGCGGCGCGAACGGATCATGGCCGTCCAGCGACGCGCGCAGGCTCGGGCTGAACAGCGCGTGCCGCTGGGCGGCGTGTCCGCGGGTGACGGTGCGCGCATACCCCTCTGCCGCGTCCAGGCTGAGCTCGGTCAGCGTGTGCTTGGCGCGCATGAACCGCGGCAAGCGGTCCAGCTTGGGGTAGAGTGCTGCGAGCCGCCCGATCGCATGGCGGCGCAGTCCGGCGGGCAGGTGGTCGCGCACGCCGCAGACCAGGCGGTGCCAGCGGTAGCGCCGGTAGCCGCCGAACACCTCGTCGCCTCCGTCGCCGCTGATCGCGACCGTCGCGTGCCGTCTGGCCAGGCGGCACACGGTCAGGGTGGGCACCGAGGAACTGTCGCCGAAAGGTTCGCCGAACACCGCCGCCTGCAGGCGGGCGGCGGCGATCATGTCGGTGCTTGCCGCGCGGTCGTTGTGCTGGCGCGTGCCGTAGCGCTCGGCGACCTGGGCGGCGTAGGGGGTTTCGTCCTCCTCGCCATCGAAGCCGATGGTGAACGTGTCGAGCGGATGGTCGAGCATGGGCGCGGCACAGGCCACGACCGCGCTGCTGTCGACCCCGCCCGAGAGGAAGGCGCCGAGCGGGACGTCCGAGACCAGCCGGCAGGCGACCGCGCCGCGGAGCCTTTGCTGGAGCTGCGGCACGGCCTCCGCCATGGTGCTGGCGCCGACTTGTCCGATCGATCGCTCGGTCGGCTGCCAGTAACGCCGGATGTCAGGCGGCCGTCCGCTGCGGTCCACGACCAGCGTGCTCGCAGCCGGCAGCTTGTGCACGGCGTCGAAGATCGTGCCGGGCTCTGGCACGTAGCCATAGGCGAAGAAGTCGTCGACGGCTTGCGGGCGTATCCTGCGCGACATTCCAGGGAGGGCTGCCAGTGCTGCGATTTCCGATCCGAACACGAATCGTCCATCCTCGCAGGCGTAATAGAGCGGCTTCTTGCCAAGCCGGTCGCGCGCGCAGAACAGCACGCGGCGTGTCCTGTCCCACAGGGCGAACGCGAACATCCCTGCCAGGCGTTGCACGCAGTCGGGGCCCCAGCTTTCCCACGCATGCACGATCGTCTCGGTATCGCACCTGTTGCGAAAGACGTGGCCGAGGCGGGTGAGCTCCTGACGGATCGCTTCGAAATTATAGATCTCGCCGTTGAAGACGATGGCGACCGAGCCGTCCTCGTTGTACATCGGCTGGTGGCCGCCCGCGGGGTCGATCACCGCCAGCCTGCGATGGCCGAGCGCCAGGCCAGGTTCGACGTGGAAACCTTCGCCGTCCGGACCGCGATGGGCGATCGCGTCGGTCATCGATTTGACGTCCGTCGTCCAGTCGGCCCCGCCCTCACTGGTCTGGAAGATTCCGGCGATGCCGCACATGCTGGCTGTCCTGGGCGCGAATTTGCGCCTTCTGGGATCACAGAGTAGTGATGTCGCGAGTGAAACGCTACGTTTGAATGGGGCGACAGCGATGATCTGGCGTGGTGCGGCGGCGGCAAGTTTCGCGTTTGGCTGTCTGGTGCTGGCCGTGCCGGCTTGCGGGCGGGCGCGCACGCTGGAGGTCGGTTCCGGTCATCCGTTTGCCAAGCTGTCGCAGGCGGCAGCGGCGGCAGCCCCCGGCGACCGCATACTGATCTCTCCGGGGCAGTATTTTGACTGCGCGGTACTCTCGGTAGACGGGCTGACGGTCGAGGGCGTGGGCGATGCCGGTTCGGTGGTGCTGACCGACAAGACGTGCCAGGGCAAGGCGCTGCTGATCACGACGGGGCGCGGCATCACTGTCGCCAATTTGACTCTCACCCGCGCCCGCGTGCCGGACGGCAACGGCGCCGGCATACGGGCCGAAGGCGGCAACCTGACGGTGGACGGGGTTCGTTTCATCAACAACCAGGACGGCATCCTGACCAACGACAACGCGAGCATGGCGTTGTTGATCCGCAACAGCCGGTTCGACCACAACGGCGTGTGCCAGGCCGCCTGCAGCCACGCGATCTATGCCGGGCGCATCGCTTCTTTGACTGTCCAGCACAGCGTGTTTCGTAACACGCGCGACGGGCACGACGTGAAGTCGCGCGCTGCCAGGACCGAGGTGACCGATTGCGACATAGCCGACGGCCCGGACGGCACTGCGAGCTATCTGATCGACGTTTCCAACGGCGGTGCGGTGGTGGTGCGTGGCAACACCCTGGAGAAAGGCCCGCTGGCAGGCAATCACACGGCCGCCATCGCCATCGGCATGGAGGGTGTCGAGCAGGCGACGCCGGAGATCATCGTGACCGGCAACCGCTTCACCAATGACGGCGACTACCGCACGGCGTTCGTCGACAACGTGACGGCCACGGAAGCGACGTTGCGCAACAACGTCCTGCACGGCGCGGTGGACCCGCTCAAGGGCGACGGCACCACCCGTTAGGGCAGATCGCGTTCAGGCGGGATCACCTGAACGCGCCAGTCTGCTCGCCGAACAGCGATGGTCCAGACAGCCACACACAGATGGACACGGTTCCGTGATCGCGCGCAATTCGATCGCGATTTCGTGAGCGTTGCAGTGCGTTCGGCCATTTGTTGTCTCACGACACTGTGACCGTGGTGAGCCTCCGGCATTAACCGCCCGTTGTCGCGATTCCCAAAGACTGAGAGCGCATCACCGCTTTCAGGAATGGTCTCGTGGCAAACACAACAATCACAAATACGTCCTCTGCCGCTCCCGCTCCGAGCGCGACGCTGCATACCAGTAGCGGAACGGTGTTGACCGTCGGCGCAGGGATGGAGTTCGCAACGCTTGGCGACGCCCTGAAAGCTTCGGCCAACGGCGACACCATTGCGGTGCAGGCGGGCACCTACACCAACGATTTCGGCACGGTGACGACGAACGTCCACATCGTGGCGGTGGGCGGCATGGTCAACGAGGTCGCGACCGTGGAGCCCCCGAATGGCAAAGGCATCCTGACCGTCGATAACAGCTTGTCGATCCAGGGTTTCACCTTCAGCGGCGGCACCGACGGAGGCACCGGCGGCGCCAACGGAAGCCTGTGGGGAAACGTCGCAGGCATCCGGCTCGAGAACGGCAGCCTCAACGTGTCTTACTGCTACTTCCACAACAACCAGAACGGCATTCTGGCCGACGCCGACCCGACCGCAAGCGTCAGCATCGACCACAGCGAATTCAGTGATAACGGCAGCGGCGACGGCTACACGCACAACATCTATATCGGCTCCGTCGGATCGTTGAGCGTCACCAACAGCTACTTCCATGGCGCGCAGGTCGGCCACGAGATCAAGTCACGCGCCCTGGTGACGACCATCACCAACAACGTGATCGCCGACGGCGCGGATGGGACGGCGAGCTACGACATCGACATTCCGAACGCCGGCGTCGCCAGGATTTCCGGCAACATCATCGAGAAGGGCGCGAACGCATCCAACACGGCCGCGATCCACTATGGTGGCGAGACGCAGTACGCCTACGCCACGAACTCGCTTGACATCACGAACAACACCATCATCAACGATCTCGGCGCGACCGGCCTGGCCGTGTTGAACCAGGCCAGCGTCAACGGCCTGACGACATCGGCGAACATGGTCGGCAACAGCCTGTACGGCTTCGCTTCGGATCGCATCATCCTCGGCGCCGGGACGGAGACGGGCGACAAGACGCTCACGACCGAACCGACCTACAGCCAGGCGAGCCCGTGGACCGCCGCGCCGACCGTTGCCCTGGCCTCGGGTCCGTCCGTGCTTAACCTGACCAACCACTACCACACCGTGACCGGCGGTGCGGGTCACCTCACCGTGGACGATACCGGCGGCAGCAACACGATCTGCGGCGGGTCCGGCGGCCTGACGTTGAACGCGAACGCGCAATACGATGTGGTCACGACGCAGGCCAACGCCGCCGACGTGATCGACATCGCCGCCAGCGGCACGAACGTGAACGCCGCCGGCAACGACCGCATCAGCGTGACCGTGCAATACAACGACGTCAGCGTCAGCGGCCGGTCCACAATCAACAGCAGCACCTTCGATCACTACGACCTGAACGGCGCAGGGGAGCGGTTGAACTCCAGTTGCAGCAGCATGCTGACCGTGGGGGGCGCTGCGAACGCCTCGGTCGTCAACCTGGGGGGCGATATCCAGCTCTCGATGGCGGCGGGCGCAACCTTGCTCATATCCGACCAAGCCGCCACCGTGCGCGGCGGCGTCACCGCCGGTGCGCTCGTCACCAACGGTTCGGTCACCGGGACGATCTGCAACTCCGGCGTGATCTCGCTGGTGACCGGCGCGTCCGGCGCTCGCGTGCAGGCGATGGGCGGGGCCATCAGCGTTGCCGGAGGAGCAGGGCCGGACACGCTGATCGGCGGCACCGGCACTGACACGTTCAGCCTGGGAGGCGGCGCCGACCAGGTGGCATTCGGCTCGGGGACCACATCGGTGACCGGCGGGACCGGTGCCGACACCTACGTCTTTCACTCCGGCGCGCACGGCACGGCCACGATCACCGGCTTCAAGCAGGGCGTGGACACGTTGCGCATGGTCAGCTTTTCCGGCACGCCGATCGCCACCGGATCGATCGTCAACGGCTCGACGCTGCTGTCGCTGGCGGACGGCACCACGATCGACCTGGTGGGCGTGGTCCTGCCCGGCTACGGCGCCCCTGCGTCGGGCGGCACCGGCGGCGGAGGCGGCGCCCCGCCCACGAGCCCGCCCTCGAACCCGCCACCCGCATCGGGGTCGGGCACGGTGACGCTCACGACCAGCGGCCAGACGATCATGGGGACCAGCCAGGCGCTGACGGTGTCGGACCTCGTGGGCGGCAACACGATCGGCGGCGGCAGCGGCGGACTTTCGGCCACGGCCAGCACCGCCGACCTCGTCAGCACCGCGGCAAACGTCAGCAACACGATCGCGCTCTATCGGTGCGACACGCTGAACGGCGGCGGCTCGGACCAGGTGACCGCCTCGGCCAACGGCAACATCATCAATGAAAGCGGAACGGCGACGGTCACCTTGCTCGGAACCGGCAATGTCGTTCAGGGAGGCTCCGGCCAGCTTGTCGTGAGCGACTCCGTCACCGGCAACACGGTCGTCGGCGGCGCGGGCGGCATCGTGGCCAACATGGCCGGCGCGTACGACTCGGTGACCACCGCGGCCGGGGCATCCGACAGCGTGACGCTGGGCGGACAGGACGCGCTGAACAGCGGCGGCACCGACCAGATCACCGTCAACGGCAATGCCGACCAGGTCACCGTCAGCGGCACGTCGTCCATCGTCAGCGGAACGGGCTCGAACACATTCGACCTGCTGGGGACGGACAGCATGACCGTGAACGGCGCCGCGACCGTGACTGTCGGGCAGCGCGCCACGGTGACGATCGCTTCGGCCGGAAACAACACGACGGGCGTGACCAAGCTTGCCGGCGGCACGCTTGCCTTGTCCGAGTCGCTGCCGGGGGGCGTGTCCTCGGTGGACGTGACCGGGGGGGCTGCAACGGTCAACGCGGGAACCGGGTTGTTCGCGGGCCTCTACGCATCCTCCGGCGGAGGGGTGTCGTTTGCGGTGGCAAGCGGCCTGCTGACGGTGAACAGCTCGGCCCAGCTGGGCGCCAGCAGCGACACCGTAACCGCCGGCGGCGGCAATGCCGTCGTCAACTCGATGGGCCTGCAGGGTGTCGACATCGTGGCCGGCAGCGGCAACGTGACCTTGAACGGCGGTGCCGGCAACGACGTGTTCGCGGGCGGCGCCGGCCAGGCGCAGCTGAACCTGGGCAGCGGCCTGGACACGGTGAGCCTGGGCAACGGTGCGATGACGGTTCACGGCGGCGTGGCCGACACCTTCGTGGTGCCGGGGAGTGCGGATGGCAACCTGATGGTGCAGAACTGGACAGCGCAGGACAGCATCGTGACGCCCGGTCAGTCGCAGCCCGCCATCGCCGCGGAAACCGTCCTGGGCGGCTCCACCTTCCTGACCATGGTCGGGGGCGCGCATATCGAGTTGGTGGGCGTGACGCACTTCACATAAGGCAGGCACCGACCCCGGGAACCACCGACCTGGCGAAGCACGCGCACGCACGAACGCGTACTGATTTGATCATACTGACGCCGTATTTCCGCTGTAATCAGCCCTGATATCACCAGTGGCGATCCGGACCCGCATGTGCGGCGCAGGATCGGCCGATGCCGAAAAGGATGTGTCCCATGCGCCCGCTCGTTACGCTTACCGCGATCCCCGTCGTCTTGGCGATGCTGACCGTTCCCCTTGTGGTCGTGCCCGCGTTTCCGGCGCGTGCGCAGATCGGGCTGGGCGTGTCGATCACGATCGCCCCGCCGGTCCTTCCCGTCTACGTGCAGCCGCCGCTGCCGGCGCCCGGTTATTTGTGGACGCCTGGGTTCTGGAGCTACGCGGCTGAGAGCGGCTATTACTGGGTTCCAGGCACCTGGGTGCAGCCGCCTGCCGTGGGTCTGCTTTGGACGCCGGGATATTGGGGGTTCAACAACGGCGTCTACGCGTTCAACAGGGGCTACTGGGGTCCCCATGTGGGCTTCTACGGCGGGATAAACTACGGCTTCGGCTACACAGGAGTGGGGTTCCTGGGCGGCGAATGGAGAGGCCGCGACTTTGCCTACAACCGGGCGGTCAACAATTTCGGCGGCGTTCACGTCACCAACGTCTACGACCGCACGGTGATCAACAACACCACGGTCAACCGGGTCAGTTTCAACGGCCCGAACGGCCTGGCCGCGCGCCCCACGGCCGAGGAGATGGCGTTTGCCCGCGAACAGCACGTGCAGGCGACGTCGCTGCAGGAGCAGCATGAGCGTCAGGCGGCGCAGATCCCGGGTCTGCGTGCGTCGGTCAACCACGGCAGTCCTGTCGTGGCCGCAACCGCCCGTCCCGCGGAGTTTCGTGGCGCCGGCGTCGTGCCTGCCCGCCCGGCACTCGCTCGGCCGGCCGAGTCTGTAAGGGCCAACGGTCCTCTCCGGCCCAACGCGGCCGCAAACTCGGCCTTGGTCCCGCATGGCGCCGCCGCGCGGCCGATAGGGGCGGCGGTGACGCCACGCCAGCCGTATCGTGTGGCCAGCCCCGTCCAGCATGGTCCGGCGATGCCGGCGCAGCGTTTCAACGTGACGCGGCCTGTGGCTGCCCCGCGTGCGGCGCCCGCTGCGCATGCCGCTGCCGCGCCGCGGGCGGGCGGAGCGGGCGAGCGTCATCGGTGAGGGCCTGTCTGATCAGGGTGGTTCGGCGGGATGCGTGAGCGTCTCGCCAGGATGACGTGTGCGTGGACGGGTGGCGAAGGCGAACCCGTCCACGCTTTTCGGCGATCCTTCGGCGACGTCTCAGGCAGCGTCTTCCCGGCGATCCCTGACTCTGACGTAGGCGAGAGCCGAGTGCTGCTCGCAATATGGTTTGCCGCCGACGGAAGCTTCGTCGCAGAAGCGGAAGCTGCGCGTGCCGGGCTCGCCGATGGGCCAGCAGCAGGGCGTGATCCGGCCTGCAGGACGCGCCGCCGGCACGGCGCGCAGGACGGGAGCCGGCCGTTCCACGGGCTGGGGTGCGCGAAGCGGGGCAGGCGGGTCGGCCGGCATGGGTGTCAGAGCCGCGGCCAAGGTGGGCAAGGTCGATCCCTGCACGCGCCTGACCTGGCGGCGGCGCGGCGTCTTGTCGCCGTCGCGGCGGATGGGGGAAGGGCGGGCTTCAAGGGTCAGCCGATGCGCCTTGCCGACGACGGCGTTCTTGGAGATGCCCATGCGGCGGCCGATTTCGGCGGTGGAGTGTCCTTCGGCCCAAAGCGCACGGAGCTTGTTGATCGAGTCGTCAGTCCACTCCATCTTGCGTCTCCCGCTGGCATGACCACCAGATGATGTGTCACCCTGACGCAGAATGAGCCGCCGCTCAACACCGGGGACACAAAGACTTGTGGAGAAGTCGCGCCGACAACACAAAATGTTGGAGCGGTGGCGGGCTTGAGGCGGGTACGGCTTCAGAGCGTGTCTGAACCGCGCTCCAGCCGCGCCGCGATCGTTGTGAAGTCCGGCGCGGTGGGGTGGCGAAGCGAGGCGACCGTGCCATCGGCCGCCCGCACGAGCTGACACACCGACAGACCGGCCGAGGCTGCGGCGTCCAGCTCCTCTTCCACGTCCGAGAGGAACAGCACGGCCGAAGGCTCGGCGCCGCACGCTGACGCGATGTGGGCATAGCTCGCCGGCTCGCGTTTCGGCCCGACCCGCGTGTCGAAGAAGCCGTCGAACAGGCCCGCGAGGTTGCCGGCCTCGGAATGACCGAAGACGTTCCGCTGCGCGGCTTCCGAGCCTGAGGAGTAGACATACAGCGAGAGGCCGCAAGCCCGCCAACGCTGCAGGGCGGGTGCGACGTCCGGATAGAGGCGCCCGACCAGCTCGCCGCTCCTGTAGCCATCCTCCCAGATCAGCCCCTGCAAGGCCTTGAGCGGGCCGGTCTTGGCGTCCTGATCCATCCAGGCCAGCAGGGTGGGCAGTGCAGGCTGACCGCCATTGGCGCCATGCACCTGGGACAGGATGTCGATGACGGCGGGGTCGTCTGCCCGCTGGTTTATGAAACCGGCCAGTCGCGCCCGTGCGTAGGGGAACAGGACGTCGTGGACGAAGGCGATGGGGGTGGTGGTGCCCTCGATATCGGTCAGGATCGCGCGGGGGCGGGCCGGCACGTCCGTCAGCTGGCGGGGAACAGCGCGCTGATGCCGTCGCCTGTATAATGCGGCGTCCAGCCGCTTGTGTCGGTGAACACGCGCAGCACCGTGGCGTTCGGTTCCGCGCCGGCGTCGAACCAGTGCTTCAGTCCTGACGGCACGCTGATCAGGTCCCCCTGCGTGCAGCGGGCGTCGTAGACGCGGCCGTTGGCGTGCAGGATGAAATGCCCAGCGCCCTGGACGAAAAACCGCACCTCGTCCTCGGTATGGACGTGTTCGTCGATGAATTTCTGCCGCATCGCCGGGTATGTCTGGTTGCCGGGACGCAGGCGGATGACGTCGGCCGAGCCGGCGCTGCCGTTCATCAGGCGGTCGAGATGCGGCTGGAAAGCCGCGAGGATGTCGTCCGACGGTGCGTCCGGGTCCACGGCGGCGGGCATGTCCCAACGCTCGAAGCGGACGCCGATTTGGCTCAAGGCCTGCGCGATCGCTTCGGGATCCTCGGTGCGCAGTTCCGCCTGGCCCGGCGTGGTGTCTGGCGTGACGGTCAGTCGGCTCATGGCGTAGTCTCCGGACAACGCGTTAGGGGAGGGTGGGGCGTGCTCGCCAGGCGGGGCGGTGCGAGCTGCCGTCTGGCCAGTTCGCATTCGAGCAGGAACTCGAGCGCCTCGTAGCGTGCCAGCGCCGTGTCCATGTCGTCCGCCCAGACGGTGCCGCCATGCCCACGGATGTAGTAGCCGAGGGGAGCGTCGGCCAGATGCGGCTCGATCGTCGCGGCAAGCCGGGCGATGTCCTGGTCGTTGTCGAACAGGGGCAAGGCGAGCGATTGCCGGTGGGTGGTCTGTCCGGCAAAGGCCTTGAACAGCTCGTAGCCTTCGAACACGATCCGGCTGCGGGGTTCGGTCATCGACAGGACCGTGCCGGCGACGGAGTGGCCGTGCAGGACTGCCCCCGCATCGGAACACCGCCGGTAGATCTGGCAGTGCAGCAGGGTTTCCGCGCTGGGTTTGGCGCCGTCCGCTGCCGGCCGGCCTTGGAGATCGACCTCGATGACGGAGAAGCCGTCCAGGAAGCCCTTGTGGCCGCCGCTGCACGTGATGGCCATGCGGGAGCAGCCCAGCCTGACGCTGATGTTGCCAGCCGTTGCCGGCACCCAGCCGCGCTGATCCATTCGCCGCCCGGCCCGGATGATGTCTTCCTGGGCGCGGACGGGTAAGCCAGCCAAGCCTCAGCCCTGGTGGACGGTGCTTGCGTGCGGCGGAACGGTGGTGCCGGAGGTGGCCGGTGCGTTCGGGGCCGCGATCGAGCCGGCAGGACGTTCGGTAGCCTCCATCGAGACGTCGTCTTCGGCCATGTTCTTCTTGAACGCCTTGATCCCCTTGGCGAAGTCACCCATCAGCGTGCTGACTTTTCCGGTTCCGAACAGCAGCAGCACGACCGCCAGGACGATCAGCCAATGCCAAATGCTCAAACCACCCATGACATCCTCCGCGCGCCGCAAGCGGCGCCATGTTGCGCCGGCGTCCGACGCTGCTGAACGGCAGATGGCGCAGGGGGGCGTAGCTTGCAACACCCTGGCCGACAGCTCACCCCTGCGATCGGAACTCGGCGATCAGCGCTTCTGCGTGTTCACGGCCGAGGCGGAGGGCGCTGACCGCCACGCCATGGGAGAAGCCGGCGCGCGCGAGGTTGCCAAGTTCGCGGCGCATGGTGTCGGGGGTGGCGGGGGACGGCCGCCACGGCCCCAGGCGACGCTTGCGCGCGTGGATCAGGGCTGCGGCGAGTTCGCCGGCTTCGTTTGCCGGCGCAGCGTCCGCCAGCAGTTCGGCGGGCACGCCGGCCTTGGCCAGCTGAACGCCGATGGCGCGGCGGGATCTGCCCGAACGGGCGAGGGACCGGGCGCGGCTCTGGGCAAAGGCAGCGTCGCTGACCGCGCCTGCCTCGGCCAGGCGGGCGACGATGCCGGCGATCGTCGCCCGTGCGGCCGCAGCAGCGGCTTGCACGGTGTCCGGGTCGTCCTCGCTGGCGCGCGCCCAGCGCTCCACCCTGCGCGCCAGGACGCGGGTGAGGCCGGCTCGGGTTGCGGCGTAGCGGGCCAGGTGCGCGAGTGCCGCGTTGTGCAGCGACCGCGCATCAGGAGCCGCGCGCTGGGTCGGTTTGCGCATCGGAGGGCAGGGTGCCACGGCCTGCGCGGCGGTGAAACCGGGCAGGGCGGCCTGACGTTCAGCCGCAATCGCCAACCGTAGAGGGCCGATCGTCATGACAGCCTTCCGTATGGACGTCCTCTGTATCCTGGCGTTGTGTACGGTCGGGGCGCAGGCTCAGGAAGGCCACGACGCCGGCATCGGCCGGACGACGCGAACCCCGGGCATGGGCCAGCCAGGCCAGACGATTCCGGGCAGCCCGGACCTGTCGGTGTCGACCGTGACGATGAACGGCGGCGTTCGGACCAGCAAGATCGTGGGCGCGGCCGTGTTCAACGGCGCGAACCAGCAGGTCGGGACGGTGGACGACCTGATCATGGACCACGACAGCCGCGTGGTGCTCGGCATCATCTCTGTCGGCGGTTTCCTTGGCGTCGGGGGCAAGCTGGTGGCGGTGCCTTTCGCTGCGATCCGCACCGGCGCCGACGGCAAGGTCGTGGTGCCTGACGCGTCCAAGGAGGCGCTCGACAAGATGCCCGGGTTTACCTACGCCCACTAGGAGCCTGTCCGAGACTTCGCTGGCCGATGCGGGCTGGGGTTTGATTAAAGCCCCGGCGCAGTCCAGGGGTGGAATCCCTGGCCTTTTTCGGCAGTATCCTGGCTGCAATCCGAAACCGACTATCCTGAGGCCACGCTTTGGCCGGGGGCCACGGTGCGGCGGGCGGGGTCGCGGGTGATCGTGTCGCGCATGATGTCGCGCGCCAGCGGGGCGGCCACGTCGGCGCCTGCATTGCCGTGCTCCACCACCACGGCCACGGCGTAGCGCGGCGCGTCGTACGGCGCGAAACACACGAACAGGGCGTGCGGCCGGAACTCCCACGGCAGCTGGGCACTGTTGAAATGCCCGTGCTCGCGCGCCCAGCGGCTGACCCGGCGCACCTGGCTCGATCCGGTCTTGCCCGCAAGCTGCATGCCTGGCAGCCCGAGCCGGGCGTGAGGGGCGGTGCCGCCGCCTTCGTTGACGACCGCGAACATGCCGGCCCGCACCAGTTGCAGCGCGCTCTCCGGCACGTCCAGCACAGGGTAGTCGTCCGGCTTGGCGCCGGTCTGCAGGGTGCCGGTGATGGTGCGCGTCACGTGCGGCACCACGGCGCGGCCGGTCGCGATCCGGCTGACATAGGTCGCCAGCTGCAACGGGGTCGCCAGCACGAAGCCCTGGCCGATGCCGCAGCCGATCGTGTCGCCCACCGTCCAGACATGGCCGTGCCGGCGCCGCCAGGCTGTCGTCGGCATCAGCCCGCGGCGGGCGCCCGGCAAATCCACGCCGGTATCGACGCCGAAGCTGAACTGGTTGGCGGTCTGCGCCACCGCGTCGATTCCGGCGCGGCGCGCCACCTCGTAGAAGAACACGTCGCAGGAATGCTTCAGCGCGCCGTGCAGGTCCTGCGAGCCATGCCCGTGCTTGCGCCAGCAGTGAAAGCGCGTGTCGCCCAGGTCGATGTAGCCGGGGCAGCTGATGCGGTCGGTCTCGGTGATGGCGCCGCAGCGCAGGCCCGCCAGCCCCACCGCCATCTTGAAGGTCGAGCCGGGCGGATAGACGCCGGCGGTGGCCTTGTTGATCAGCGGCGTCTTGCGGTCGGACGTCCACTCGTTCCACTGCGCCTGGCTCACCCCGCTGTCGAACAATGCCGGGTCGAAGCTGGGCGTCGTCGTCATCGCCAGCACCTCGCCGTTGGTGCAGTCCATCACCACGGCGCTGGCCGCGGTGTCGCCGAGCTGGGCCAGGATGCTGCGCTGCAGGGCCACGTCGATGGTCAGGCCCACCTCGTCGCCTGGGCTGCCTTCGGTGCGGTCCAGCTCGCGAATGATCCGGCCGACGGCGTTGACCTCCATCTGCACCTCGCCCGCGTCGCCGCGCAGCTCCTCCTCGCGGAACTGCTCGATGCCGGCACGGCCGACGCGCACGCCAGGCAGGGCCAGCACGGGGTCGAGGCCGAGGTCGGCGTCGCTGGGCGGCGCCACGTAGCCCACGATGTGCGCCAGGTCAGGGCCGAACGGGTAGCGGCGGGTGGTGCCGACATCGACGAACACGCCTGGCAGGTCGGGCGCGTTCACCTCGATGCGGGCCATCTGGTCCCAGTCGAGGAACTCCTTCAGCGTGACCGGGATGAAGCGGCGGTTGTGCTTGAGGTCACGTTCGATGCGCGCCCGGTCATGGTCCTCCAGGCTCACGATGCGGTCGAAGGCGGCCAGCGTTCCGGCGACGTCGGTCGTCTGTTCGGCCAGGAACAGGGCGCGCCAGTTCAGCGAGTTGCCTGCCAGCACCTCGCCGAACCGGTCCAGGATGCGGCCGCGCGGCGGCGCGATCAGCCTGGCGCTCATCCGGTTGCTGTCGGCCAGGGTGGCGTATCTGGCGCCCTGCTCCACCTGCACGCGGTACAGCTTCACCCCGAGCGCGCCGAGTGCTGCGGTCTGCCCCGCCATCAGCAGCAGCGCGCGCCGCGTGAACACGCCGTTGCGGGTTCCCTCCTGCTTCATGGGTCAGAGCCGGTCGGAAATCAGGTCGGCTGGCCGAGAAGGGCGCGCACAGAAACGTCTTCGTCGATATCCGGCCAGTGAACGCCATGGCCGTCGCCGATCAGGCGCCAGTTGTCACGCTGTTCGGCGCTAGCGTCACGCAACACCCGAAACCAGGCAAGCGGAGCCGATAGCGCCCGACCGTCGGTCAAGACCAAATGCAGCGAGGACTGCGTAAAATGCACCTCGGTCACTGCGGGGTCAGCCTCCATCCTGGCCAGGGCTGCCGAAATGCTCATGCCACCTCCGACGGAAATCTGCCGCGTGCGCTACGATGAGGGCCCGCACGACACCCAACTCGTAGTCTCGAAAGCGGCTCAAGCGCGCCAACTCTACCGGCTCCAGCAGTCTAGTCGCCATATCCGACGTGAACGTGCGGCGGCTCGTCACGGTCGAGCCTGTAGAAGAAAATGCGGTAGCCGTCGATGCGCAGGAGGGTGGGCATCGCTTGCCGGCGTCAACTCGCCTGTTCGGGAGCGGCGCGGCCACGGTGCAGCGTGATCAGATACAGCGCCAGCATCGGATACAGGCCCGCCGCAACCCCGAACTCGAACAGGCCGGGCCATGGGGGCACGGGACTCCAGGTCAGCACCGCCTCCAGCAGCCATTCGGCCAGCGCTGCGGCTCCCGCCATGCCGATGAAGGCGAGCCAGACGAGCGCGAAGACGCTGCGGGTCAGGGTGCGCCGATACCGGAGCACGCTGCCGTGGATCAGCAGCAAGATCAGCACGTAAATGCCCACCGGGCCCTGCGCCAGCAAATCCAGCAGGAGCCCGGTCGCGAATACCAGCAGCGCCGGCATCGAGGCCGGACGGTAGAGTGACCAGAAGAACACGCTGGTCATCGCCCAGGCCGGCTGCAATTGCGCCTGTCCCGGCAGCCCGAGCGGTGCGGACAGCAGCAACAGCACGATGACCGTCTGCCCGCCCGGAAAGGCGTAGCGCGAGGCCACGTCCAGCATGTGCCATGGACCCAGGCGCGGCCGAATGCCCGGTTTGGTGTCCATCGCGGTGGTCAGCCGCCGGCGGCTGTTGCCGCGCCCGGCCGCCGGCCCGCGGCCGCTTCCGGCGCTACAATCCCGCCCAGGCCGTAATCGAAGATGCGCACCACGTCCAGCCGTCCGAGATCGGCTGCGGGCGCCACCTCCATCTGGCCGGACTCGCCGAAATGCACCGTGCCGATCAGCAGCCCTGCCGGGAACGCGCCCGCCTCTGCCGAGGTGACGACGCGTTCGCCCTCCTGCGGGTGCAGGCCGTCCTGGACGTAGAGCAGCTTCGGGTTGGGCGCGTTGGCGCCTGCCAGGATGGCGCGCGCGCGGCTGTGTTCCAGCAGCACGGGGATGCGGCTGTTCATGTCGGTGATCAGCAGCACGCGCGCGCTGCGGGCGCCGACCTCCGTCACCCGGCCGGCCAGGCCCGCCGCGTCCAGCGCCACCTCGCCGCGGCGTATGTCGCTGTTCGGCCCGACCGACAGCAGCACCGACCGGGCATACACGCCGCCCGCATCGGCCACCACGCGCGCGGTCACGAAGCTCAGCTTGGGGTCCGGCACCCAGTGCAGGTTTTCCTTCAGCGTCGCGTTCTCGGTATCCAGCGCCATCGCGACGTCGTACCAGTGGCGCAGCCGGTCGTTCTCCAGCCGCAGGCGCTCGTTCTCGGCCCGCAGGGACACGGTCTCGCCCACGGCGCGCGCGGCGCCGCGGACCGCGCGCAGCGGCACGTCCACGACCGCGTAGATCGGCGCCAGGGCATCGGACAGGGTGATGCGGGCGCGCTCGGGCACCAGCGGCGTCGCCCGGCCCAGCAGCATCAGGGCCAGCGCGCTCACGATCAGCACCGGGGTGGTCAGACGCGCGAGCGCTTGGCGGGCCTGTATCGAAAGCCTGATCACCGGGTTACTCCCCGCGCGCTCGTGACCTGGAGCATGCGCAAAGCTTATCGCACATGACCAGAATTTTAATACATGCTTGTCAACACATTCCGCAGAGGGGTCTTCAACTCCTCTAACGCCCGGCCGGTCCCCAGCACCACGCAGGACAGCGGATCCTCCGCCACCACCACCGGCAGGCCGGTCGCCTCGCGCAGCACCTGGTCCAGACGGTGCAGCAGCGCGCCCCCGCCGGTCAGCACGATGCCCTTGTCCACGATGTCGGCGGCCAGCTCCGGCGGCGTCATCTCGAGCGCGGTGCGCACCGCTTCGACGATCTGGAACACCGGCTCGGCCAGGCTTTCGGAAACCTGTTTCTGATTGACCACCACGTGGCGCGGCACGCCGTTGATCAGGTCGCGCCCGCGCACCTCCTGCCACGGCCCGTCCTCGCCGTTCTCGTCGGGGCGGGCGGCGCCGAGCCCGATCTTCAGCCGTTCGGCCGAGCTCTCGCCGATCAGCAAATTATGGTTGCGGCGGATGTAGCTGATGATCGCCTCGTCCATCTTGTCGCCGCCGACGCGGACGGAGCGGGAATAGACGATGCCGCCGAGCGAGATCACCGCCACCTCGGTGGTGCCGCCGCCGATGTCGACGATCATCGACCCGGACGGCTCGGTCACCGGCAGCCCGGCCCCTATGGCGGCGGCCATCGGCTCCTCGATCAGCAGCACCCGCCGCGCGCCGGCCGATTCCGCGCTCTCCTGGATCGCCCGCCGCTCGACCGCGGTCGAGCCGGAGGGCACGCAGACGATGATGATGGGGGAGGCGAAGCTGCGGCGGTTGTGCACCTTGCGGATGAAATGCTTGATCATTTCCTCCGCCACCTCGAAATCGGCGATGACGCCGTCACGCATCGGGCGGATGGCCGAGATGTTGCCCGGGGTGCGGCCCAGCATCTGCTTGGCTTCCTCGCCCACCGCCAGGACCTGCTTCTTGCCGCGCACGTCGGCGATGGCGACAACGCTAGGCTCGGCCAGCACGATGCCGCGGCTTTTGACGTAGACGAGCGTGTTCGCAGTGCCGAGGTCGATGGCCATGTCGGCGGACATGGCGCCTAGGAGGCGGGAAAACATGCTGATTACCTTTTGCGCGAGGACCAGCCTCGTCCGCGCGACGCCGGCCCCCAAGCTTGGCGCAGGAACGTCGGAAGACGCGCCGGCCCTCGTGTGCAGGCGCGCGTCTTACAAGCGCGCCCTGGCAGGGGCAAGGCCACCCGGAACCGCGGAGCCGTCGCCCGTGTTAGGTTTCCGGCCGGTCAGACGTGCGGCCGACGTTAACGATACGAAGAGGCTCGTATGCTACGCCTGATCCTGTCGGCTACCCTGATGCCGGGGCTGGCGGCTGGCGGGACCGGTTCTGGAACCCGCGCGCTGTCGGGCGGGCTGATCGGTGCCGGCGCAGATGCCGGGGCGGGTTCGTGGCTTGGCGGCAGCCCCGGAACCGGCGCGATCGTCGGCGATGCGGTCCGTGCGGTTGGCGGAGCGGTCACGGCACCAGGGAGCTGATCGCGGACTGGCTCTTAAACAAAGGAACGGACGGAATGCGTAACACCCTTGTCGTTTTGGGTATGGCCGGCCTGCTCGGCCTGGCCGGCTGCACCAACCCCTATGATCCCGGACAGCGCGCGGTCGGCGGCGGCCTGCTGGGCGCTGGAGGCGGTGCTGCCATCGGCGCGCTGTCC
>CALMVI010000039.1 GCA_937873095.1 uncultured Acetobacteraceae bacterium
ACCGAATCACACCCAACCGCGCCGGGAAAAGACCTTCGATTCGCGCTTATGGGGCCTTGCCCCTGGACCCCATCAAAGGCAAGCCTTTGAAATCCTCATTCTGAAATCCGCGGACATGCATCCCGAACCGTTCCACGCGATCGGCCTGAGCCGGCTCGCCCACCAGCTGAAGGCGGAAGGGCGCTCCATCATCCACATGGAGTTCGGCCAGCCCTCGACCGGCGCGCCGCGCGCCGCCATCGCGCGCGCGCACCGCGTGCTCGACATCGACGCCATGGGCTACTGGGAAAGCGCGCCGCTGAAGGCCCGGCTGGCGGGGCTGTATCAGGACCGCTACGGCCTGGCGGTCGATCCGGCGCGGATCATCCTCACCTGCGGCGCCTCGCCGGCGCTGGTGCTGGCGCTCAGCTCGCGCTTCAGGCCAGGCGACCGCATCGCGCTGGCCAGGCCGGGCTACGTCGCCTATCGCAACACGCTGCGCGCGCTGGGCATGGTCCCGGTCGAGATCGCGTGCGGGGCGGCGGTGCGCTACCAGCTCACCGCGGCCGCCCTGGGCGCGCTGTCCCCGCCGCCCGCCGGCGTGATCCTGGCCAGCCCCGCCAACCCGACGGGGACGATCATCCCGCCCGCCGAGCTGGCAGTTATCGCGGCGCTGTGCCGGGCGCGCGGTATCGGCGTCATCTCCGACGAGATCTATCACGGGCTGAGCTACGCCGGGCCGACCCGCTGCATGCTGGAGTTCGAGCCGGACGCCGACGTGATCAGCAGCTTCTCGAAATACTTCTCCATGGCGGGCTGGCGGCTCGGCTGGCTGCTGGTGCCGCCCGGCCGGGTCGAGCTGGCCAACGCCTATGCCAGCAACCTGTTCCTGACCGCCCCCTCTCTCAGCCAGCACGCCGCACTGGCCGCGATGGAGTGCCGCGACGAGCTGGACGGCCACGTCGCCGTCTACGCCGCCAACCGCGCCCGCCTGCTGGCCGCGCTGCCGAGCCTCGGCCTGACGGCGATCGCCCCGCCGGACGGCGCGTTCTACGTCTACGCCGATATCGGCCACCTGACCGACGACAGCCGGTCGTTCTGCCTGCGGCTGCTGCGCGACACAGGGGTCGCGACCGCGCCCGGCGTGGATTTCGACCCCGTCGACGGGCATCGCTTCATCCGCTTCAGCTTCGCCGTCTCGACCGCCGAGATAGAGGACGCGCTGGCCCGGCTGCAACCGTGGTTTCGGGCGCAGACCCCGGCGCGCGCCGGCGCCGTCCCGCCCTGCCTCACCCCGGCATGCCCGGCCACTCCCTGATCTGCTGGTCCAGCCGCAGCCTCAGCCGGCGCCACTGCACGCCGGCAAAGATGTCCTCCCGGCTCGCGCCGGCAGGCACCGGCAGCGCGGCGCCCGCCTCGCTGGCAAAGCGCCGCGCCAGATCGGGATCGGCCGCCCACGCCTCCTCCCACCACGCGAGCACGCGCGTGCGGGCGCCGAGCAGCGCGGCCGCGGACGGCAGTCGGTCCGCCTTCAGCACGCGGTTGACCCTGGGTCTGGCCGGCAGAAGGTTCCACAGATCGCCGCAGGGTGACGCCTTCCACGGCAGGCAGTGGTCGATGTCTGCCCCTTCCGGACCCGGTGCGAGCCGCGCCCCGGTCCAGGTGCAGCGCACGGCAATGCCCCGCTCGGACAGCCGCCCGATCGCGGCGCGGGCAAGTGCTGTGTCGCGCGCCGGATGGAGCCAGAGCAGCGCCCGCTCCGACTCTCCTGGCTGCACGTCGTGGCCCATGCTGCGTGCGTAGCGGCGGATCAGGCGCGCCCACTCCGATACCAGCACCGGCTCCACCCAGGCGCCCAGCCGTTGCAGGGTGCGCCAGACCGGGCCGGGCACGCTCAGCCTGCCATGGCCGTGCAGGGTGGGCAGGTCCAGGGTCAGCGGTCCGCACAGGCGAGGCGGCGGCGAGGGTTCGGTCTGGAACATGCAGGTGCCGTCCGCGCAGCGGGATGTGATACGCCGGCATGTCCGTGATGGTCCGCCTTGCCTCCGACAACGCCCTGGCAAGCGCCGTTGCCCGATCGCCCGTCAGGCTGTAGCCGATGCGAAGGTCCTGTCCCGCCACGCCGAGCGCGAGCAGGGCGCGGAACCCGTCTCCAGCAAAACTGAGCTGGTCCGGCCCGCTATTGCCGGGGCGTTGCGGCAACCCTGCCGACACCAGCGGCAGGTACTGGCGCACCCAGTGCAGCGCCACCAGGCCGAGCGGCAGGCTGACCCGGTCCTCTGTGCCGTGCGGCAGCGCGCTTCCCGGCGCGGAGTCGGCGATGCGGGCCACCGCGCGCAACAGCGCCAGCTTGTAGGTGGACGACTTGTCGTCGTTGAGGATGACGCCGCGCAGCATCGGCAGCGCGTCCGACCCGTCGCCCGGCACCGCCAGGCAAAGCGCAGTGCCGATACCGCCGATCAGCGGCGCGCCGGTCACAACGCCCATCTCGTGGTCACGCGCCAAGGTGACCAGTTCGCGGACATCCTCCTCGTCGCGCAGCGCCACGAGCAGGCGGCCGCCGGGTTTCAGCAGCGTTGCCACAGTGCGCAGCGCGCAGCCACGATCCTGATGGCCAACCCTATCCCAGGCGTCGCCCAGCAGGATCAGGTCGTAGGCGATGCCCAGGCGCTGCACCTGCAGCAGGAACGGCAGAGTGTCGCAAACATGGTGGATCGACGCGTCTGCCCGGTCCGCAAAGCCGAGCGCCACCACCTCGCAGCCGCGGCCTGCCAGCAGGGCGGCATCCTGCCCGCCATCCTCGTCGATCACCAGGGCGGTGCTTGCGCCGTTCGCCATCGGGGCCAGGGCCTGGTCCAGCAAGGGGGCACTCTCGCGGGTTGGGTTTGGGTTCTACGAGAAAGCAAGGCCTTCTTTTCTGAAGAAAAGAAGCAAAAGACCTTTGTTTATTAGGACGATTAAGTGTTCAGGCAGATTTGCTCGAATTGGCGGCCGACCTGGGTCCAGGAGAAGCGCTCCTCCAGCAATGACCTTGCCGCGGTGGCGATCGTCCGGCGCAGTTCGGTGTCGGTCAGCAGGCGCAACGTCTCCCGGGCGAACGCCTCGCCATCCTCGGCGGCCAGGAAATGGGTGCCCGGCGCTACCGAGAGGCCTTCCATGCCGAGCGCGGTCGAGACGACCGGACGGCCGAGCGCCATCGCCTCGAACGCTTTCAGGCGCGTGCCGCTGCCCACGCGAAGCGGAATGACCGAAACGTCGCCCCGGCGCACCCACGGCCGTATGTCGTCGACGAAGCCCGTGAACTCCCACGGCAGGTCCATGCGCCTGGCGCGCGCAACCAGCGCCGGCGGCGGGTTGCGGCCGACCACCAGCATGCGGATGTCGGCGCGATCGGCGGCGATGCGCGGCCATACCTGTTCCATGAGGAATTCGATGCCGTCGATGTTCGAGCGGCTGTCCATCGCGCCCGAGAACACGATCGTCCTGCCCGGCCCGGACGGCGGCTCGAAGGTGTAGTAGTCGAGGTCCACCCCCGTATCGATCAGCGCCACGCGCTCCAGCCCGAACCGCTCCCGCAACGCGCGGCCGTCGCGCGCGGATACGGCAACCACGGTGTCGAACCGGCGCAGCACGGCCCGCTCGAACGCCTCCATCTTGCGGGCCTGGCTGCGCCACACGAGCCGGCGCACCCCGTCCGCCATCTGGGCATGACGCTCGAGGATCTCGGCCTCCAGGTTATGCGTGAACATGATCGACCTTGTGCCCGACAAGGACGGCGTCAGCACGGCCGCCTGCGGAAAATCGACCACGACCACGTCCGGGCCGTCCTGCAGTTCGGCCGCAACGACGCGCGTTCCGGCCGCCGACCGGTCGGAGGCGGCCGAAACCGGCAGCCGGCTGCCCAGCGCCAGCATCTTGGCGGCGCGCCCGACCGGCCGCTTCGGCCAGGACACGAAGCGGTCGCAGATCGAGCCGATCGCCTCCTGATGGTCGGCCATGCCCGCCGGGGCCGGTGAGGCGAGCGTGATCTCGAACGCGCCGCCCTTCATCGCCCGCAGGATGCCGGTCGTGCGAATCTTGCCGCCCTCGTCGAGGGGAAACAGGAAGCGCGGGCTGACGAACAGCAACCGCCGGCGCGGCGTCACCAGCAGATGCCCCTGTAGGTGATCCCGCCGGCGGTCCGCAGCGCCTCCACGTTGGCAAGGTCGATGACGACGTGGCCGTCCAGCCCGGCCAGCAGCGCCTGCCTGTCCGCAGCACCGGCATGGCCCACGACCACGATACGCCCGTGCCTGAGTGCTGCACCCGGGCTGTCGACCATCAGCCGCTCAAGATGCGGTATCTCGCGGTCGATATAGGCGCGGTTGGCACCCAGCAGCGCCGCCACGTTGACGAAACGGTCGAAGATGCGCAGGTCGTAGCCGCGGCCGATCAGCCGCTCGGCCAGCGTCACGAACGGGCTCTCGCGCAAATCGTCGGTGCCCTGCTTGAACGCCAGCCCGATCAGGCTGACCGGCTGCCGGCCGTGGCTGGCCACCGCCTCGAAGGCGCGTTCGACGATGGCCGAGTTGCTCGGCAGGATCTGGCCGAGCATCGGCGCCGCGACAGACTTATGCCGCGCGAGCGAGAGGAAGCTGCGCACGTCCTTGGGCAGGCACGACCCGCCGAACGCAAAGCCCGGCCGCAGGTAGGCGGGCGATATGTTGAGCGTGCGGTCCTCGCAGAACAGCTTGAAGGCGGCCGGCGCGTCGACCCCGTACTCGGACAGGATGGCGCCCGCCTCGTTGGCGAAAGCCAGCTTCAGCGCGTGATACGCGTTGGACAGGAACTTCACCGACTCCGCGATGCGGTACGGCACGACATGCACCGGCGCGTCGATCGGCGCGTACAGCGCGCGCAGCAGCGCCGCATCGTCGCCGTCCTGCACGCCCAGCAGGGTGAAGGGCGGCGCGTGGAAGTCGCGCACCGCCGTGCCTTCGCGCAGGAATTCCGGGTTGCTGTAATAGTGCAGGCCCTGGCCAAGCCGGCGGCCCGAGGCGCGCTCCAGAAGCGGTATCACGCGCTCCTCAGCCGTGCCGGGCGGCACGGTCGACCGCATGACCACGCTGTGGGCGCCCTGCTTGCGCGCAATGGCGGCGCCGATGTCGCCCACCACCGCTTCCACGGCCAGCATCGACGTGCTGCCGTCCGCCGCACTCGGCGTGCCGACGGCGATCATCGACACGTCGGTTTCGGCCACCGCCTGCGCAGTGTCGGTCGTGGCGCGCAGCCGCCCTCCCGCCACCGCGTCTGCGATCAGCTCGGCAATCTCGGCCTCCACGATCGGCGATCGTCCGGCGGCCAGCATCGCCACCTTCTCGGGCGCCACATCCACGCCCAGCACGTCATGGCCAAGGCTGGCCAGGCATCCGCCGGAAACGGCGCCCACATAGCCGATGCCAAACACGGAGACGCGCATGCAATGCCCTCGCCGGCTGCGGCGGCCGGATCGCTACTGGAATGGATTGTCTGGACCCATACCGTTAATCCGGCGTGAAGGCGAGGCTGGCCGGCCCGCTTAGGGAGTGTCAGGCCCCCGCCACCGTCATCCCGTCCACCCGTATCGTCGGCGCGTCCGTGCCGCGGCGGAACCGCAGATCGTTCGCCGGCTGCAGCACGGCGAACATGTCGATCAGGTTGCCCGCGATGGTGATCTCCGCCACCGGCTCGGCCAGCGCGCCGCCGCGGATCATGAACCCTGCCGCGCCTCGGCTGTAGTCGCCGGTCAGGCCGTTGATGCCCATGCCGATCAGCTCGGTCACGTACACCCCCTCGCCGATATCGGCCATCAGTTCGGCGGGCGAGGGTTCACCCGCGGCCATGGAGAGGTTGGTGGCGGACGGGCTGGGCGGCCCGCCGGTGCCGCGGCTGGCGTGGCCGGTGCTCCTCAGCGAGAGCTGGCGGGCGCTGCGGCCGTCCAGCACCCAGCTGGTCAGCACGCCGTCCTCGATGAAGGCGCGCGGCCGCGTCGGCACGCCCTCGGCGTCGAACGTGCCGGACCGGCTGCCGCGCACGCGGCGCGGGTCGTCGTGGATGAACACGCCGCGCCGGAACAGCTGCTCGCCCATACGGTCCTTGAGGTAGCTGGTGCCGCGGGCGACGCTGGCGCCGTTGATCGCGCCGGACAGGTGGCCAACCAGGCTGTTCGAGACACGAGGGTCGTAGACGACCGGCATCCTGCCGGTTTTCGGCCGCGTCGGGTTCAGGCGCGAGACCGCCCGCTCGCCGGCGCTGTGCCCGATGGCGGCAGGGTCGTCCAGATCGGCCAGGTGGGTGGCCCCGTGATAGTCGTAGTCGCGCTGCATCGCGGTTCCGGCCCCTGCGATCACGCTGGCCGAATGCGAGTGGTAGCTGCGCGCAGTGCGCCCGGCGAACCCTGCCGAGGTGGCGAGAAACATCTCCGTCCGCCCGAAGCCGGCGCTGCCGCCCTCGGAATTCGTCACACCGCGGACACCGAGCGCCGCCTTCTCCGCCGTCTCGGCGCGCGCGACCAGCGCGTCCACGTCCGGCTCGGCGTCGTCGACCAGGTCGAGGCCGCTCGAATCCTCCGGCGGGGCGGCGTCCGCGCACAGATCGGCCAGAGCGTCGTCGGGCACCACGCGCGCCATCGCCAGAGCGCGTTCGGCCAGTTCGGCGAAGCGCGCAGGGTCGGCACTGGTCGCCGAGACGATGGCGCTCCTGGCCCCGGTGAACACGCGCAGCCCGAGATCGCGCGATTCCGACCGCTCCAGCGTCTCGGTCGTGCCCAGCCGGCGCTCCACGCTCAGCGACGTGCGCGCCACCAGGATGGCGTCCGCGCGGTCGGCCCCGGCCTTCCTGGCCGCGCCGAGCAGGTCGGCCAGCAGCTCGAGACTCATGCCGCCAGCCGCTCCGTGATGGTGGACAGGCTCGGCACGCTCTGCGCCGGGCCCAGCGCGGCCAGGGTGGGCACGCCGCGGAAGATCCGCGCCGCTGCCCGGCGGATGTCGGCCACGCTGACCGCTTCCAGCCTGGCCACGGTTTCGGCCGTCGGGATGATGCGCCCAAAAATCTGGATCTGGCGGGAGAGCTGTTCGCAGCGGCTGCCCGTGCTCTCCATGCTCATCAGCAGGCTCGCCTTCACCTGGGCGCGGGCGCGGTTCAGCTCCTCCTGGTTCGCGTCGAGCTGCACGCGGTGCAGCTCCTCCAGCGTCGCCGGCACCAGCTCGGCGGCCTCTGCCTCGCCGGTGCCCGCATAGATGCCGAACAGCCCGGTCTCCACGAACGGCGCGGTGAACGAATAGACCGAATAGACCAGCCCGCGCTTCTCGCGGATTTCCTGGAACAGGCGGGACGACATGCCGCCGCCGAGCAGGCCGGACAGCAGCAGCACGGGGTAGTAGTCGGGGTCCGAGTAGCCGACGCTGGGGAAGCCCAGCACCACGTGCACCTGGTCCAGCTCGCGCTCCTCGCGGAACTCGCCGCCGGCGTAGCGGCCCGGCTGCACCGGCCGCGGCGCATCGGCAGGCAGGTCGGCAAAGTGCTGCCGAACCAGCTCGACGACCCGCTCGTGCTCCAGCGCACCCGCCGCCGCCACGACCACGTTGCTGGCCGCGTAATGGGCGCGCATGTAGGCCTGGATGTCGGCGCCCTTCATGCCGCGGATGATCGCCTCGGTGCCCAGCACCGGGCGGCCCATCGGCTGGTTCGGGTAGGCGGTTTCCTGGAAGTGGTCGAAGATGATGTCGTCCGGCGTGTCGTTCGCCTGGCCGATCTCCTGCAGGATCACGCCGCGCTCGCGCTCGACCTCCTCCGGCGCGAACACCGAATGGGTCAGGATGTCGCCGATGATGTCGGCGCCGAGCTCCAGATCCTCCTTCAGCAGCTTGACGTAGTATGCGGTCTGCTCTCGCGCGGTGTACGCGTTGATGTGGCCGCCCACGTTCTCCACCGCCTCGGCAATCTGCGCGGCGCTGCGCCGTTCGGTGCCCTTGAACGCCATGTGCTCGAGGAAGTGGCTGACGCCGTTCTGGGCAGCGTCCTCGTTGCGGGTGCCGCTGGCGACGTAGGCGCCGAGCGACACCGTCTCCACCCGGTCCATCGTCTCGGTCACCACGGTCAGGCCGCAGTCAAGTCGGGTGACCTGGATGGGATCAGCGTTCATCAGTGATTCCTCGAAGCGAAAGCGCGTATGGCGGCCTGGACCTCGCCCAGGTCGCACGCGGCGCGGGTATATTTCTCGGGACTCTCGTACAGATGCGCAAGGTGCGGGGGCAAAGCCGGCCTGCTGCCCGTCGCGAGCTGCATGGCGTCTGGGAACTTGGCCGGGTGGGCCGTCGCGGCCGCGATCGTCGGCAGGGGCGCGCACGGCATGGCGCGGGCGGCCGCGATGCCGATGGCGGTGTGCGGGTCGGCAAGGTAGCCGCATTCGGTGTGCAGGCGGGCGATCTCCGCCGTGGTGCCCGCATCGTCCAGCCGGAAGCCGTGGAACAGCGCGCGCGCATGCTGCCACGCGGCGTGCGGCACCTCCATCCGGCCGGTGGCGCGGAAGCCCTGCATGGTGGACGCGGTCAGCGTAGGGTCCCGGCCCAGCAGTTCGAACAGCAGCCGCTCGAAATTGGAGCTGACGCCGATATCCATGCTGGGCGACAGGCTGGGTGCCACCGTGCGCACGGACATGTCGTTGCCGGCGAGGAAGCGCGTCAGAATGTCGTTGTGGTTGCTCGCCACCGTCAGCCGGCCCACCGGCAGCCCCATGCGCCGGGCCGCCCAGGCCGCCAGCACGTTGCCGAAATTGCCGGTGGGGACGCTGAACGCCACCTCGCGCTCCGGCGCGCCGACGGCCAGGGCGGCCGCCACGTAATAGGGGATCTGGGCGGCGATGCGGGCCCAGTTGATCGAGTTCACCGCCGCCAGCTGCATCTCGCGCCGGAAATCCGCGTCGGCGAACATCGCCTTCACCAGGTCCTGGCAATCGTCGAAATTGCCGTCGACGGCGATGTTGGCGACGTTGGGGGCGTGCACCGTCGTCATCTGCCGCCGCTGCACCTCGCTGGTGCGGCCGGCCGGGTGCAGGATCACGATGTCGAGCTGGCTACGGTCCCGGCACGCCTCGATCGCCGCCGACCCGGTGTCGCCCGAGGTGGCGCCGACGATGGTGATGCGCTGCCCGCGTTCGGCCAGCACGTGGTCGAACAGCCGGCCGAGCAGCTGCATGGCCACGTCCTTGAACGCCAGGGTGGGGCCGTGGAACAGCTCCAGCGCCCACAACCCCGTCTCCAGCTGCACCAGCGGCACGGTGGCTGGGTGGTGGAACCCTGCATAGGCATCGCGGCAGAAGCCCAGCAGGGTCTCGAACGGGATGGTGTCACCGGTGAACGGGGCGATGACGCGGGCGGCGAGATCGGCGTAGGGCAGGCCGCGCAGCCCGCGCAGGTCGGCATGGCTCAGATGCGGCCAGGACTCGGGCATGTACAGCCCGCCATCCTCGGCCAGCCCGTGCAGGAGGACGCCGGCGAAGTCCTGGCGGGCGGAGTGGCCGCGGGTGGAAGTATAGAACAAGTCAGGACTGCTTTTTTGAGAAAAAGCAGCAAAAAACTTTTGCTTCCTGGTGCGCGCGTCGATCCCGCCGCGCGCCCCAATGAACAAAAGTCTTTTGGTTCTTTTCTTCAGAAAAGAACATTCTTCCCTAAACCTTGGCCATCACCTTCTGCGGCGTCCGAGCGATCGACTTGATCGCCGCACGCTTCCGCCCCGACGCTTCGCCGATCTCCCGGTCCTGCGCCTCGATATAGGCCTTGGCCGGCTCGTCCCCGTCCAGCCCGCCCAGCTCGGTGAACGGCACGCGCCGGTTGGAGCTGCGGGTGCCGTCGGCATACGTCACGTCGAACGCCACGAAGCTGCTGAGGATGCGGCGCTTAGGGGCCATCATGCAGGTCCGGCTCGGCTGCCGCGTCGGCGTCGGACGGCTCGGCCGGCGGCTCCCCTGCGGCCGCGCGGCGCTTGGCCTCCGCCTTCTCGGCCTTCTTGGCCTCCGCCTTGGCTTCCTTGGCACGCTCGCGCTCGGCGCGCTGGAAATTGTAGTTGGGCTTGAACACCATCGCAAAATCCTCGGGCACGTCAGGTCAGTGGGGGTTTATGGCAGACGCGGCGCGGTTCGGCCACCTGCGGCCGTCAGGGCGCCAGCCGGTCGATCGCCGCCGCGAGCTTCAGGTCCCGCCCCGACAGCCCGCCGGTGTCGTGCGTGGTCAGCGTGATGGTGACGCGGTTGTAGACGTTCTCCCATTCCGGGTGGTGGTCCTGGGCCTCCGCCAGCAGCGCCACGCGGTTCATGAAGCCCCAGGCGGCGCTGAAATCGGCAAACTTCAGCACGCGCCGGATCGCATCGCGGTCGGGCAGCACCGCCCAGTGCGGCAGCGTCTGCGACAGGGCGGCGCGTTGCTCATCGGTCAGTGGTGCGGGCATTCTGCGGTCCGATCCTTCGGTCAGGAACATGATGCCAGCCTACACCACGCCGCCCACCGAGGACGACATCCTCGAACTTGCCGAGGCAGCGCTCGCCGCCCTGCCGCAGACCCTGTCCAGGCATCTCAAGGGCGTGGCCATCCTGGTCGAGGACCTGGCCGACGAGGAGACCCTCGCCTCGGTCGGCCTGGACAACCCTTGGGAGCTGACCGGGCTGTACCACGGCACGCCGATCCCCGAGCGAAGCGTGTCCGACCCCGTGCGGCGCCCCGACCACATCGTGCTCTACCGCCTGGCGATCCTGGCCGAGTGGGTCGAGGCGGGCGAAGACCTGTCCCGCCTGGTGGCCAGCGTGCTGGTGCACGAGGTGGCGCATCATTTCGGGTTTTCCGACGCCGACATCGAGCGGATCGAGGCCGACATGCTGGGGCGGTAGAGCAGATCCCGGTCAGACGGACAGGCTCAAGAGCAGCATCAGCCCGACTGGAATCAGTCTGGCTGATAAAGCTGCTCGCCAATACAAAAACCTAGAGCGGGTCAGGCTGACACAGTCAGCATGAACCCGCTCTAGGCGCCCGGGATCGGCCGGCAACAACGATGCGCGCGGCACGTTCCATGCCTCGCCCACGCGGCACCCTCGAGGAGGTTCCATGAGCGAAGACACCGAGAACGCCACGCCGGCCGGCGGCGAGCCCGACAAGCCGGCCACGCCGCCAAAGGGCGGCCAGGCGCCCCACCCGGTCGACACCGGCGCGCAGGAGGAGGCGGCACAGGAGCGCGTCGACACCGGCGGCTACAATTGAACGTCGCCTTCCGGACCGACGGCCTGCCCAGGCAGTCCGCGCTGGTGCTGGCGGGCGGCATCGCCATGGGCGCGTTCGAGGCCGGCGCCTACGCGGCACTGGACCAGGCGGGGCTTGCCGACAGCATCGCCTGGGTCGCGGGAAGCTCGATCGGCGCGGTCACGGCGTGCATCATCGCCGGCAACCCGCCAGAGGACAGGACCGAGGCGCTGCGCCGGTTCTGGGCCAAGGCCACGAGCCATCCGCTGCCGGCTGCGTCGTTCTGGTTCGGCGCCCCGGCGGACGGGGCTTGGCCGTTCGGCGCCCCGGCGAGCGGAGCTTGGCCGTTCGGCGCCCCGGCGAGCGGGGCTCGGCCGTTCGGCGCCCCGGCGAGCGGGGCTTGGCCGTTCGGCGCCCCGGCGAGCGGGGCTTGGCGGCAGGCCTACAACCAGGCCAGCGTGTGGCAGACGCTGTGGTTCGGGCGCCCCGGCCTGTTCACGCCGCGCCTGGCAACGCTCGCCAGGGCCGGCGCGAACGACGTGCCTGCGCTGTACGATCTGGCGCCGATGCGCGCCCAGCTCGACGCCCTGGTCGATTTCGACCGCCTGAACCAGGGGGCAGTGCGCGTCAGCCTCGCCGCCACCGACGTGGTCGGCGGGGAGCGCGTGGTGTTCGACACCGCGCACGGGACAATGCTGACCGCGGACCACATCCTTGCCTCCTGCGCGCTGCTGCCGCTGTTCGCGCCTGTCGAGGTCGAGGGCCGGCTGCTCGGCGATGGCGGGCTGTCGTCCAACACGCCGCTCGACCTGGTTCTGAGCGACCCGGCCGCGCGCGACCTGCGCTGCTTCGTCGTCGACCTGTTCGCGCCGGAGGGCCGGCGCCCGCACAGCCTGGCCGCCAGCGCCTCGCGCGCCGGCGACCTGGCCTTCGGCAACCAGACGGCCCGGCTGCTGGAAGCGCAGGCGCGCGAGGACCGCCTGCGCCTGTCGATCGCCGAGCTTGACGCGCTGCTGACGCCCGAGCAGCGCGCCCAGCCGGAGGTTGCCGCCATGCTGAGGCAGGGCCGGACCAGGCCCGCGGACGTGGTCTGCATCGGCTACCGCGCCGGCCTGGACGAGGCAGGGCTCGGCAAGCCGTTCGACTTTTCCAGCGCCACCATCGCCGACCGCTGGCGTGCCGGGCAGGACCGCATGTTCGCCGCGCTATCCGGCCCCGCCGGCACGGACGACGCGGGCGGACGCCAAAGGACTCAGACGGCTGGCTGACACGCCGCCGGCGGCCGGCTTACCTCAGCACGATCTCCACCCGCCGGTTCTGCGGCTCGCGCACGCCCTTGGCCGTCTGCACCAGGGGGTTGCTCTCGCCGAAGCCGTGGATGGTGATCTCGCCGCGGGCCACGCCGTCGCGCACCAGCTCTGCCTCCACGCTCTGCGCGCGGCGCACCGAGAGGCGCTGGTTGTAGGCGGCGGTGCCTGACAGGTCGGTGTAGCCGTTCACCTCGATGCGCGTGGTCTGCACGTGGGTGCTGGCCTGCGCCGCCTCGGCCACGATCTGCCGCGCCCGCCCGGTCAGGTCGGCGCGGTCCCAGTCGAAGAACACCAGGTAGGTGCGCGAAGGCTCCGGCGCGGGTGCCGCCGGCTGGGCCGTGGCTGCCGCGGCCGCCGGCAGCGGCGAAGCAGGCTGGAACAGCGCGTAGCGGAAGCCGAGGATGACCTGGTGGTTGAGGTCGTTGGTGAAGTGGCGGTTTCCCGTGCTCTGAACGATCTCGTAACGCGCCCTGGTCGTCGGCGGCGCCAGAACCAGGACCTGGCGTTGCGTGGTCAGCTGGAACGCGGGCAGCGGGTCGAGCAGTCCCATGAACCGGTAATCCGCGGTGAAGGACAGGCCTGGAACGAACGGGATCGGCACGGACACGCCGGCGATGCCCTGGTAGGCGAACCCGCCCACGGTCTGATCGTGGAAGAAGCTGCGCGTTCCCCCGTCCGAGAGCGGCAGCGGTGTTACGCCGATCGCGTTCTGGCTGAACGGCCTGTGCTCCACCGCCTGTCCGCCGGCGCCGATGCCGAGATAGGGGGATACCGGCAGGCTGATGTCCAGGTCGAACAGGACGTTGACGAAACCGCCGTATTTCTTCTCCTCGCCCCCCGCGCGACGCGGCGGATTGGTGCCGAAATTCGTTTCCCCCTTCGCCCCGCGCACCACGTTGCTGAGGTAGTCGCCCTCGAGCTCCAGCCGGAACCCGTTGCCCAGCCCGTACCCGGCGCTCGCCTCGCCCGCAAAACCGGGATGGAAGGTGTAGATCACGTTGTTGTCGAAGCCGAGCGACGGCGCGGGCGCCACGATCTCGTTCTGCTGCAGGTTCACGCCCGCGCCCAGGCTGACATAAGGCCCGGCAACGGGAGGGGCGGCGTAGGATAGGGGCGGCGCCAGAACCGAGCACAGTGCCAGACCCGAAACTCTCATCGCACGCTCCCCAGCAACCCCGCGCATGTGTCATGCAGCCCGTTCGACGACAATGACCGCCTGGGCAGCGCACCGATTTACGCGGCCAGTGTGTCTTTCAGGCCCTGCTCCAGCGTGGTCAGGGCCGACAGGCGCAGCATGGCCCGCGCGCGCTCCGGCGAGCCCACCGACCGGCGGATGTCGCCCGCCCGCGCCGGGCCGTGCAGGATGGCGGCGTTGGTCCGGCAAAGGCGCTGCAGCGACTCGGCCAGCATCAGAACCGAGGTCTCGCGCCCCGTGCACACGTTGCACACGTAGGCGCCTGGCTCGGCGCTGACGAACGCCATCGCGGCCGCCAGATGCGCCACCACGTCGGCCACGTAGACGAAATCCCGCGACTGGCCGCCATCGCCGTGCACGGTGACCGGCGCGCCGCGCGCGGCGCGGGCCGCGAAGATGGAAATCACGCCGCTATAGGGCGAGTTTGGGTCCTGGCGCGGCCCGTAGACGTTGAAGAAGCGCAGGCCGAAACTCGGCACACCGTGCACGCCCCAGCCCACGGCGGCATGCAGTTCGGAGCCGTACTTGTCCGCGCCGTAGGCCGTGCGCGGCGCGGGCGCCAGCGCCTCGTGCGCCACCGCGTCCCCCACGTCGCCGTAAACCGCGGCCGAGGACGCATAGACCACGGGCAGGTGCTGCGCCCGGCACGCATCCAGCACGGCGATCGAGCCGGTCAGGTTCACCCGGTGGGTGCCGGCCCAGTCCTCGTTGCCGCGCGCCACCGAGGCGATCGCGGCCAGGTGGAAGCACGCATCCGCGCCGTCCAGCGCCCGCGCCACGGACCGCGCGTCGCACACGTCGGCCACGATCAGCTCCGCCCGCGGATCGAGGTTGCGCCGGTGGCCTGTCGAAAGATCATCCAGCACGCGTACCGCATGGCCCGCCGCCAGCAACGAGTCGGTCAGATGCGAACCGATGAAGCCGGCGCCGCCGGTGACCAAAGTGGTCGGCATGGGCGTCTCCTGGAACGTGACGATACTGACATGACCTGGCGTGAAAACAAAATGCGCCGTCCTGCGCTTTACCGGCGGACGGCGGGCCCGGTAGAAGCACGCATGCCGAGTCAACCGGAAGTGGACCACACCGCCAGCGCCGTGATCCTGGCGGCGGGCTTGGGCACCCGCATGAAATCGGCGCTGCCCAAGGCCGCGCACCCGATCGCGGGCCGCCCCATGCTGCGCCACCTGCTGGCCGCCGCCGAGCAGGTCTTTGCCACCATCACGGTGGTGGTCGGCCCGGAGATGGACGGCCTGGCGCGCATGGCCGCACCCCACCCCACCGCCATCCAGCACGACCGGCTGGGCACCGCCCACGCCGCCTTGTGCGGGTCCGAAAATTTCGGCGGCGGCGAGGTGGCGATCCTGTTCGCCGACAACCCGCTGATCGAGGCGGCCACGCTGCGCCGCCTGCTCGCCGAACGGCGGTCGAGCGGCGCTGGGCTGGCGCTGATGGCCATGCGCCCTGCCGATCCGGCGCGCTACGGCCGCCTGGTCGTCGAGCAGGGCGAGCACGGCCCGACGGTGGCCCGCATCGTCGAATGGGCCGACGCGACCGAGGCCGAGCGGGCCATCCCGCTGTGCAACGCCGGCGCGCTGTGCGGCCCGGCCGACCGGCTGCTCGGCTGGCTGAGGCAGATCACGCCCGACAACACGAAGGGCGAGTACTACCTGACCGACCTGGTGCGCCTGGCCGTGGCGGACGGCGCCCGCGTGGTCGCCGTGGAAGCGGACGAGGCGGAGCTGCGCGGCATCAACTCGCGCGCCGAACTGGCCGCCGCAGAAGCCGTGGTCCAGCACCGCCTGCGCGCCCGCGCCATGGAAGGCGGCGCCACCCTGACCGCCCCGGACACCGTCTTCCTGTCCCACGACACCGAGCTCGGCCCGGACACGGTGGTCGGGCCGCACGTGGTGTTCGCGCCCGGCGTAAGGGTGGACGGTCCGGCCGAGATACGCGCCTTCAGCCATCTGGAGGGCTGCCACGTGCAGTCGGGCGCGGTGATCGGCCCCTACGCCCGCCTGCGCCCCGGCACGGTGGTGGGCTTGGGCGCCCACGTCGGCAACTTCGTCGAGCTGAAGGCGACGACGCTCGGCGCCGGCGCGAAAGCAAACCATTTGAGCTATCTCGGCGACGCCGCCATCGGCGCCGGCACGAACATCGGCGCCGGCACAATCACCTGCAATTACGACGGTTTTAACAAACACCGGACTACGATCGGGGAGCGGGTGTTCGTGGGATCTGATTCGGTGTTGGTGGCACCTGTGGCGTTGGGTGACGGATCGTTCGTGGCTGCAGGCAGCGTGATCACGGCCGATGTGGAGGCGGATGCGATGGCGTTCGGCAGGGCGCGTCAGGCATCCGTGCCGGGACGGGCCGCCGCTTTCCGCGCCGGGCGCAAGACAGGAGGCTGAAGCCATGTGCGGCATCGTCGGCGTCATCGGGCGCGAACAGGCGGCACCGCTGCTGCTCGAAGGGCTGCGGCGCCTGGAATATCGCGGCTACGACAGCGCCGGCATCGCCACGCTGGTCAACGGCCATATCGACCGGCGGCGCGCCCAGGGCAAGCTCGCCAACCTGGCCGACAGCCTGGCGAACATGCCCATGCACGGCACCACCGGCATCGGCCACACGCGCTGGGCGACGCATGGCGCGCCGACCGAGGGCAACGCGCACCCGCACGGCACCGCGCGCGTCTCGGTGGTCCACAACGGCATCATCGAGAACCACGCAGAACTGCGCGCCGAACTCGAAGGCCAGGGCCAGGTGTTCGAGACGGAAACCGACACCGAAACGGTCGCCCAGCTCGTCGACCACCTGCTCGCCCAGGGCGCCACCCCGCGCGAGGCCGCCCGCGCCGCCTTCGCCCGGCTCGAGGGCGCCTACGCCCTGGCGCTGCTGTTCGCCGGCCATCACGAGCTGATCATCGGCGCCCAGCACGGCGCACCGTTGGCGGTCGGCTACGGCGAGGGCGAGATGTTCCTGGGCTCCGACGCGCTGGCGCTCGCGCCGATGACCAGCCGCATCGCCTATCTGCGCGACGGCGACTGGACCGTGCTCACCCGCGAGGATGCGAGCGTGTTCGACACCGCGGGCAACCCCGTCACGCGCGAGGTCAAACGCACGGCCCTGTCCGGTGCGGCCATCGGCAAAGGCCCGTTCCGCCATTTCATGGAGAAAGAGCTGCACGAGCACCCCGCGGTGATCGGCGACAGCCTGCACCGCATGGTCGATCCCGGCACCCGCGCGGTGGTGCTCCCCGATCTCGGCTTCGACCTAGCCGCCGTGCCGCGCCTGACCATGACCGCCTGCGGATCGGCCTATTACGCGGGCCTGGTCGGCCGCAACTGGATCGAGGGTCTGGCGCGCATCCCCGTCGATGCCGACGTCGCCAGCGAGTTCCGCTACCGCGAGCCGCCGATGGCGCCAGGCGGCGCCGGCCTGCTGATCAGCCAGTCTGGCGAGACCGCAGACACGCTGGCCGCCCTGCGCACCATGCGCGCCGGCGGCCAGACCATCCTGTCCGTGCTCAACGTCGCCGAAAGCACCATGGCGCGCGAGAGCGACGCCGTGCTCGACACGGTGGCCGGCCCGGAGATCGGCGTCGCCAGCACCAAAGCCTTTACGGCGCAGCTCTCCGTCCTCGCCTGTCTCGCCATCGCACTCGCGCGTGCGCGGGGCACGATCGATGCGCGGCAGGAGGCTGAACTCACCGACGCGTTGTTGAAAGTGCCCGGCCACGCGGCCGAGATCCTGGCCCATGGCGATGCGGACGTGCAGCGCATCGCCGCCATCGTGGCAGAGGCGCGCGACGTGCTGTATCTCGGCCGCGGCAGCTGCTACCCGATCGCCATGGAAGGCGCGCTGAAGCTGAAGGAAATCAGCTACATCCACGCCGAAGGCTACGCCGCCGGCGAGATGAAGCACGGCCCGATCGCGCTGATCGACCGCAGTGTGCCGATCATCGGCATCGCCCCCAGCGGCCCCCTGTTCGAGAAGACCGCAAGCAACCTGCAGGAAGCCCACGCGCGCGGCGGCCAGATCATCCTGCTCAGCGACGCAGCCGGGGTGGCCAAGCTGCGCCACATCGCGGTCGACACGCTGACCCTGCCGGACGTGCACCCGTTCGCCGCCCCGCTGCTCTACAGCATCCCCGTCCAGCTGCTCGCCTACCACGTGGCCGTGCTGCGCGGCACCGACGTGGACCAGCCGCGCAATTTGGCCAAATCGGTGACCGTCGAGTAGCCTGGGTGAGCAAAGGCCAGGGGCTTTGCCCCTGGACCCCATCAAAGGCTAGCCTTTGAAATCCTTTGGCTTAGCGCCTGGGCGGCACCGCCGGCGGGTTGGCGGGGGCCGGGCGCTGCGGGGTTACGGACCGGCCGAAATTCGCGCCGAGCCGGTTGCGGGTGGCGCTCTCGTTGAACTGCCCGGTGACGTTGCCCGGCGACGTGGCGTCGTACGGCACCTCCGTTGCCGTCGCCGCGTGCGCCTGACGTACGGTGGCGCCGAGCTGCTGGTTCAGACAGGAATAGCTTTGCGCCGACCCCACCTTCACGTCCACGCAGGTCTGCTGCCCTGGCTGGGCGCCGGCCGGTCCAGCCAGCAGCAGCGCCGGGAGCAGCGCCACGAGCCCGCGCATCAGGGCGAGCCCGCCGCGGCCGGGGACCCGCCGGCCAGCCGCGCCAGCTCGATCTCGTTCACCCTGACCGGCTGGCGCTGCAGCAACGCGTCGGCATAGGCCTGCTCCTCCTGCGCCACGCGCTGCTGCCGCAGGGCGCGCACCAGCCGGTCGCGAACGTCCGCCAGCGGCGCCGGGCCGGCCGGGCGGGTCGCGACCAGCCGCAGCAGCGAACAGCCGCCGGGACTGCAGACCGGATCGCTGACCGACCCTTCGGGCAGGCCCGCCACCGCCGACCTCACCGCCGGGATCAGCGCGGTTTCCGCGAGGAACCCCAGATCGGCACCGCGCGCGTCCGCGCCGGCCGCAGCGGCGTCGAAACCGGCGCGGCCATGCTGGATGCGGCTCCGCAACTCGGCCAGCCGCCGGCGCCCCTCGTCGCCGTGCAGCGAGGCCGCAGGCAGGAAGATCTGCATCACGTGGTAGGTGCGCGGCTGCATCAGCTGCGCCTTGGTCTGCGCGTAGGCGGCCTGGATCTCGGCCTCCGACGGGTAGCCCGCGGGCAGCGCCGCCTGGGCGGCCAGGAAACTCGCCGCAACCACCTGGTCGTGCGCGCGCTGCAGCGCGGCCGCCACATCCGGCCGCTGCTCCCATTTCTGCGCGCGCGCCTCGTCCAGCACCGCCTGCCGCAGCAGCGCGTCGCGCAGGAACCCGCGCAGCGCCGCAGGGTCGGTGGCCAGACGCCTGCGCAGTTCGCCCTCGGTGCCCGCCAGCATCGCGCGCGCCTGGCTCGCCGTGATCCGCGCCGCCCCGCGCTCGGCCAGCACGGGGTCGGCAGCGCTCTCGGCGCCTGCTGCCGCGGCGGACGCCAGAGCCAGCGCGAGCGCCGCCGCCACGCGGCTCGTCATGGCGCCTGCCCGGGCAGCCACGCCGCGGGCGCTGGTCCTGCGTGGCATCGCCCAAAAGCAGATCGCGTTCAGGTGGAACCGCCTGAACGCGTGAATCTGCACGCCGAAACAACGAGGTGCACCATGACGGTGAGCCGATGCGAACCGGTCATGGCCTAGCGCGGCGGCGCCGGCGGTGCGGCGTATTCCTGGTCGCGTATCTTGTCGTCGTAATCCTGCACCGTGTTCTCCAGCCTCACCCGCGCCGTGCCGATCAGCGGTTCGTAGCTTCTCAGCAGCAGGCTGCGGAAGCTTTGCGTTTCGTACAGGTGCAGGATGTCTTCGGCCACCGCCTCCAGCCTGGTATTGGCGGCCTTGCAGGTTTGCAGGGCGCGCGCGTCGGCCTGCAGCCCGGCCGCGGATTGCCGGCTTTCCGCGTCCTTGGCGCGCGCCACGCCCGCCGCCTCGTTATAGGCGGCCTGCCATTTCGCCAGCCCCTGCTGCAGGGCCGCGTTCTGCGCGCGCCCGGCAGCCAGCGCGTCCTGCATCGCCCGCGCGTCCACGGCGGGGGCTGCAGGCTTGGCCGCCCCGGCCGCCAGCTTCGCATTCGCCGCGTCCAGCTGCGCCTGCACGGCGGATTGGGCGGCCTGCGCCTTCTGGGCGTCCGCCTGCGCCTGCGCCGCCTGGTCCTGGGCCGCGCGCATCTGCGCCACCGCCTGCCGCAACGCGTCGCGCAGCCTGTCCTCGCCCTGCTCGTCGGCCGATGCCGAGCCGAGCGCCGCACCCAGCACGACCAGGGCGGTCAACGCCGTGCGCATCGTCAAAACGTCGATTGCAGGTCGACCTGCAGAACGTCGTTGTCGTATTTCGGCCCCGACACCGTCTGCGCGCTGAACCAGCGCATGGACAGGAACGTGTCGCGCGCCAGCCCCAGGCTGCCGGTCAGGATGGTGCCTTTCGCGTTGGTGCCGCCCAGGTGGAAGTCGGCGTCGTTGATCGAGTCGAGCGTCGAGTCGGTCTGCAGGTATTTGTAGGCGAGCGAGACGTTCCAGTCCCAGCGGCGATGGATCTCGAGGTTGCCGATCTCGCCGCGCACGATATAGGCGGTGTCGCCGCCCTGGTACAGGCCGTTGCTGCCGATGTTGTTCTGCGGCCCGATCGGACCGTTGATCGAAGGCCCGTGGTTCAGGATCGCGTTGCGGTCATAGGCGAGGTTCTTCAGGAACTCGCCGTCGAGCTCGACGTCGAACGGGTGGTAGCTGGTGATGTCCACGCGCGGATGCACCTCCAGCACGGCAAAGCGCGACGCCAGGCCGTAATATTGCGGGTCGGGCACCGCGGCGCCGAGCGCGCCGCCGGTGTAGGGCACGATGTTGCGTATGGCATAGACCGTGTTGCCGAACTGCTGGAACGGAAAGCGCGTGTCGTCCGTGCTGCAGATATAGGCGCCGCCCTGCTGCTGCGCGCAGGGCTGGGAGACGGCGCCCTGCACGCCGTTGAAGTCGAAGAACCCGACAGCCAGCTTGGCCAGCACGTCCGGGCGCGCGCGCCACGCGCCGCCGCCCTGCACCGCCAGCATGTAGGCGTTGGCGCTGTTGTACTTCGTCTCCGAGTTGGTCGAAAAGTCGAACGCCGTGTTCAGGATCGGAAACACGCCGCCGGTGATGAACGCGTTCAGATCGGGCACCAGGTCGTGCTCGTAATGCGCCGAAACACCGTCGAAGCCGAGCTCGCTGTAGAAGATCAGGTCGGTGGTGAAGAACGGGTTGTTCTCCCGCCCGATCGCCAGCTGCAGCCCGGGCACCCCGGCATAGGCGAAGTTCGCCCGGTCGATATACACCGCGTATTTCGAGAAATCGCCAGGCTGGCCCTGCGTCTGGTTCGGCGTCACCGGCCCCTGGTCCGAGCCGGTGCTGATGCGCACATCCGCCGTCAGCCCGTCATCGATCAGCGCGCGCACGCCGATGCGCGCACGCACGCGCTCGCGGTCGCGGTCCTGCGTCGTGTTCAGGAACGGGGGTGCCCCGGCGGTGCCGGCGTTGTAGCTTTCCAGATCGAACGGAGAGCCGTTGTTGATGTCCTGGAAGTTGATGAACTTGTTGTAGTTGCCTGACGCAAAACTGTCGCGCTCGTAGCGCACGCGCAGGTCGCCGTACAGCGTGAACCGCTTGGTCCATTTCGGCAGCGCGTCCGGCTCCGCCCAGCCTTCCTGCCTGGTTTCGGTCAGCACCTCGGACCGCACCTCGTCGGCGATCTGCTTGCGGATGAACTGCGGCACGTAGGTCACGCGTATCTCGCCCTGCTTGGCAGGGGCCGGCTCGCTCTCGGTGGCGGCGGCGGGCGCGGGTGCGGGCTTGGCATGCCGGCCGCGCGCGGGCGTGCCGGTCTCGCGCAGCAACTCGCCCGCCTGCCCGCTCGTCAATATGCCCTTCTGGATCAGCAACTGTATCAGCTTGACCGTCTGCTCGTCGGCCGCGGCCGGCGTGGCGGCGAGCGACAATGCGAGACCGGTGCCGAGGGCGCAGCCGCGCCACATGCGCCGTCGGACAGCTTGACCCATCGCGCCCACCCCTGGGTTTAGAGCAGCATCATCCAGACTGGAATCAGTCTGACTGATAAAGCTGCTCGCCAAAACAAAAGCTTAGAGCGGGTCAGGCTGACACAGTCAGCATGAACCCGCTCTAAGACACTCATCCGCGTGCGTGCTCGGTGATGCTCACCGTGAACGTCTTGGCCGTCATCTCGGCAGGAGGCGCGTCGTTGGTCGACACCTCCTGCAGCACGCGCGCCACTTCGGCGCGCGCCTCGGCATCGCCCTCGAAGCTGCCGATCGAGGCCCGCGTCACGTGCCCCGCCCCGTCGAGCTGGAACGTCACGCGCAGGCGGTACGTGGCGAAACGCAGCTTCTCGTCGCGCCTGATCGCGGCCTCGATCTGCGATTTGACGATGCTGCTGTAGTACGCATCGTTGTCGCCGCCCGTGCCGTCCCCGCTGCCGCACGCGCTGCCCAAGCAATCGCCGCCGCCGCCATTGCCCGAGGCGAGCGATCCAGGCCCCGGCCCGGTGATCGACGTCGTCACCGCAGCCGGCGGCGAGGGCACCTTCATCGCCTTCGGCCGCGCGGTCGCGCGTTGCGGCGAGACCTGTTCGCGCGGCCGCTCCACCACCGTCTTCTGCGGCTGCGGCGGCGGTGGTTTGGGCGGCGGCGGAGGCGGCGGCGGGGGCAGCATCACCTGGGTGATGTGCGGCTCCTGGTGCGGGCGCGCGGCAGGTCCGGACCCTTTCAGCAGGAAGGCCGCAAGACCGGCTAGCCCCCCCACCAGCGCCAGTCCGCCCACCGCCAGCGCAATCCGCTGCCCGGCCGGCCGGGACGGCGGCTCGTCCTCGAAATCGTCAAGCAAGGTCAGGCACCCGCCGAACGCTGCGCGGCCAGCCCGATCGACGTGATGCCGACCTGGCCGCAGAGGTCGAGCACGTTCATGATCTTCTCGTACTGCACGCCGCGATCGCCCTTCAGCACGATAGGCAGGTCGGGCGTGATCGCCTTCGCGTCGCGCAGCTTGGCGCCGAGCTCGGCCAGGCTGACAGGGATCGCATCGATGAAGATCTGCCCGGAGTTGGAAACCGAGATCACCTTCGTCTTCGGCACTGCCAGCGACACCGTCGAGCTGCCATGCGGCAGGTCCACCTTCACGCCCTGCACGGACGCCGTCGTCATGATGATGAAGATCACCACCAGCACGTAGGCCAGATCGAGCATGGGCGTGATGTTGATGTCGTCGTAGGGCTTGTCGTCGTTGACTTGCATCGCGGATCACTCGGCCGCGGCGGGGCGGGTGCGGCGGCCGAGATCGCCCTCGGCGATGCGCGTCACGATCTCGTCGACGAACACGGCCATTTCTGTGACCGCGGACTTGATGCGCGTCTGGTAGTAATTATAGCCGAACAGGGCCGGGATCGCCACGAACATGCCCGCGGCCGTCGCCAGCAACGCCGCCGAGATGCCTGGTGCGATCGAGTTCACGTTCACGTCGCCCTGCGCCGCGATCGCCGCAAAGGTGATCATCACGCCGATGACGGTGCCGAGCAGGCCCACGAACGGGCCGCCCGAGATCGCGATCGTCAGGAACACCATCTGGCTGTTCAGCCGCTGCGTCTCGCGTATCATCGCGGCGTCCATCGCCGAGCGGATCGCTGCCAGCGATTGCGGCGCGATCTGGCCGTCCACCAGCGTCCGCCCGCCCGACAGGCGGTCGTTCACCTCGCGCACGCCCGTCTCGTACACGCGATACAGGCACGAGCCGCCGAGCGTGCGCACGCGCTCGGCCGGCAATTGCGGCAGCAGATCGCCGGTGGGCCGCCGCGCCGTCTCGCGCAGCAGCGTGCGGAACCGCTTGTTGGCGCCCGACGTGGTGCTGACCATGATGCCTTTCAGCACCATCACCAGCCACGAGATCAGCATCATCACGCCGAGGATGCCGATGACCACCCAGGCATCCAGCGTGACCGAGCGCAGGATGATGCCGAGATAACCGCTGCCGAAACTGCTCGTCTGTTCCGGCGCCTCGAAGGCGAGCAGGTTGGCCTGCGGCCCCTGGCTGCGGTCGGCGACCATGATCGCGCCTGCCGGCCGCGCCACGCGGCTGACCTGCAACTCGTCGATCTGGCCTTGGAAGTTCGGCAGCGCCAAGGGTGAAGCGGCCGCACCGGCCGGCGCCGCAGCCGCGCCGCCGAGCGTCGCCGCACCTGCAACCGGGGGCAGCGCGCCGGCGGCGTCGGCCACCTTCACGCCGTCGACGAACAACGTCACGTGGTCGGCTGCCGCCGTCACGCTCAGCAGGTGCCAGCTATCGGCGACGAGCGGGCTCTGCGCCTGCGCGCGCGCCACCCCCGCCGCGGACGCAACCGTAACGAACGGCGCGCCGGCCTGCAGGCCGATGGTGACGCCGTTCACGCCGCCGGCGTCGCGCTGGTCGTATAGCGCGCTGCTCTGCGCGGGCGGCGTCGGCTTGACCCACATCTGCCAGGTGGCGGCACCGCCCGCGGCGATGTTGAGCGTCGGGTTGGGCGCGAGCCTGACCGGCGACGTGCCGTCGAATTTCTGCGCGAACCCGATGATGCCCGCCTCGTCGCGCTTGCCGGGCGTCAGCGCGTTGTTGGCATGGGCGGTGCTGTCATGCGCAAGCCCGTTCTCCTCGGCAAAGTGCCACACGAGCAGCTGGTCGGAATCGTAGGTCGCGCGCGCGTCGGACGCGTCGTTGGCGTGCGCGTTGCCCCAGTACATGGTGATGCTGGTGGCAGTCCCCGGCGCCAGGTCGGGCAAATCCACCCAGACCAGCGCCACCTGGTCGATCAGCCCGTCCCATTTCTCGATGTGGTAGTGCAGCGGCGTGCGGTCGTCGGCGGCCACGAACCGTATGTCGCTGCCGTCCGGCTTGGCGGTGTCGAACTTGAAGTTGTTGGCCAGCAGGCGGACCAGCACCTGCGTCCGGCCGATCGGCTCGGTCACGTTAGCGCCGCGCGCGCCCGCATCCGCGCCGATCTTGACGCGATACTGCCAGTCGCCGTTCCACCAAGCAGCCGATGCGTCGGGCGCCGTCAGCCAAAGGCAGGCAGAAGCGGCCATCGCGCAGGCCAGCCGCCTCAGCCCCAGGCCACGCCGCCGCAAACCCCCGCCATGCCACGCCGTACCCTGCCAACCCATCCCTAGAACTCTCCGTAAACGCGGAACAGGACACGGTTCGTGCCCGCCTTGGTGTCGAAACCGCTGTCGAGCACCTGCGCGTCCTGCAGCGAGCCGTTCAGGTAGCCCCACAGGTTGACGCGCGTGCCGACGCCGACCGAGCTCAGGCCCACCGTCGCGCGCGTGCCGGCAAGCGCCTGGCGCTGGCTGACCACGCCGCCGTCGAAGAACAGGTGCAGGCGCAGGCTGCGCACCGGCCGCGCGTATCGCGGCAGGTATTTCGCGATCGACGGGCTGCGCACCTCGCTCTGCACGGTGATGCCGTAATCGCCGAGCGTCTCGGCCTCCAGGTAGCCGCGCGTGCTGTCCGCGCCGCCGAGCGCGATCTGCTCGCTGGAGACAAGCGGATCGTTGGTCAGCTGTCCCTGCACCGATCCCCACAGCTGCACGTCGTGCGGCAGGTCCTGTTCGCGCGTGATCCCTGCGCGCAGCAGGGAAAACCCTGGCGGCGCGTTGAAGCGCTTGGTGTCGAAGGCCTGGTCGTTGCTGCCGAGGCCGGCCAGGCCGAGCTCCACGCCGATCGTCGCGTCGGTGGTGGACCGTGCGCCCGTCCAGTTCGCGGCGTAGGTGGCGTTCAGCGGATAATACGTCACCGGCGCCGCGGTGGCCTGCGCCGTGCTGGTGAACGTGTCCAGCTCGTAATATTTCTTGTAGTCCCAGCCGACGCTGAACGAATGGCTGAACCCCGTGGTCGAACCGAGCGGGATCAGCACGCGGAATCCTGCGCTGGTGCCGCGCCCGGCAACGTCGGTGCTGCCCAGGGTGATGACGTTGCTGTTCGAATGCAGATAGGACAGCAGCACAGACATCCTGCTGCCCGGCAGGTGGAACAGGTAGGAGGCGGACGTCACCTCGGCGTCGCGCACGTTCTCCGGCGCCACCTGGTAGCTGATCGTTCCGGTGTCGCCACGCTGGAAGAAGTTGTCGTAGCTGAGCGAGGCCGCCAGCCGCAGCGGCGTGGTGCCGGCGTTGTAGCGGTTGTTCAGCTCCAGCGATCCGTGCAGCGGCAGCTTGTCGGCCACGTCGAGGTCGACATCGACAGTGTCGGGCGACCGGCCGGGCTTGAGCGAGGGCTGCACGGTGCGGTCGGGAAGCTGGTTCAGCCCGACGAGGTCGCGGGTGACGCGCCCGAGATTGGGCACCGTGCCCGGCGCCAGCGAGGGCGCGCCGGCACGCACCGCGCTCGGCAGGAAATACTGCGCGCCGACGACGCGCAGGCGCCCGACCCGCCGCTCGGTCACCTGCATCCTCACCACGCCGCCGCTCTGGCTGATGCTCTGCGTGGGGATGCTGACCGATACGGTCGGGAAACCCTGCTTCTGGTACAGCGCCTCCAGCGCCGCGCGCGCATGCTCCACGTCCGAGGCACTGCGGTCGGGTCCCAGGAACGGATAGATGGCCTCCTCGACCTGGTCCTGCGGCAGCACGGTGCTGCCTTCCACCCGTATCTCGTTCAGATCGAAACGCGGCGCGCCGGCGGCCCCAGCTGCCGGCACGGCCGCACAAGCTGCCGGCACGGCCGCACAAGCCGCCGGCACGGCCGCACAAGCCGCCGGCACGGCCGCCCAGGCCGCGCACAGCATCGCTGCCTGCGCCGATCTGCCCGCCATGATCTGCAATCCGATTGGCCCGAAATATTCTTGAGACGGGCGTTGTATTGCCCAGCATAGACCGACTGTCGAGCGCGAAACCCTGGTTCCAAACCCATGTCATAAAAATGTCTTTTTACTATGTTCCCCGACGCGGCTAGCCAAGATGTGGGCTGGAGTATTGGGGCGCGCATGTACACCGGCGCATGTGACGTCAATTACTTACAGCGGACTCCTCACAGTCTTTGCGGGCCGCTTTCCGTTGCTTCCCCGCGCGCCCAGGCCAGGCTGATAAGGCCAGGGCTGCTGCGATCCGTCAGCCTGACCGCCCTGCTCGTCGCCTCCGCCTCTCCGGCCCGCGCCGCGCCGTTCCGCTCCCTGGCCCAGGGCCTGGGCGGGCCGGCGCGCCTGCCGCTGACGGCGGCGGCCAGCGGAGGCGGCACGGCGGCGATGCAGGCGGCCCAGCTCGGCGCGCGCAACCTGTCCGCAGCCGCGCAGAAATTCGCCAGCATGGCCCAGTCGCTGGCCCTGCAGGCCGCACAGGCGCGCCAGGGCGCCGGCGGGCCGGCCGATGGCTGGCTGGTGACGGGCGGGCTGCAGCCCGCTGCGGGCTACCAGACCGCCGGCTCGGGCGTCTTCCAGGGCGCCTCCGCGCCGACCCTGCCGGCCGGCGCCACGAACGTCACCATCGTCCAGACTGCGCCCAAGGCGATCCTGAACTGGCAGAGCTTCAACGTGGGACGGCACACCACCGTCACCTTCGACCAGTCGGCGGGCGGGGCTGCCGCGTCCAGCTGGTCGGTGCTGAACCGCATCGACTCGCCCTCGACCACGCCCACCGAGATCTTCGGCGCGGTGCACGCCCAGGGCCAGGTCTGGGTGCTGAACCTGAACGGCGTGCTGTTCGGCGCGGGCGCGCAGGTCAGCCTGCACTCGCTGGTCGCGGGCGGGTTCTCGACCACCGATTCGCAATACCTCACCCGCGGCCTCTACGCCGCCGGCAAGCAGGCGCCGTTCACCGCGGGCCTGGGCGCGGTCACGGTGCAGCCGGGCGCCAGCATCGTCACCGCCGCGCCGGCCTCGCCCACGGATGGCGGCGGGTCGGTGATCCTGCTCGGCGCCTCGGCCGAGAACGACGGCTCCATCGCCACGCCGGCCGGCCAGACGATCCTCGGCGCAGGCGGGTCGTTCCTGCTGCGCCAGGGCTACACCGCCAGCTCGGCGGGCGGCGGCGCCGTCACCGGCAACACCAGCTCCACCGTGCTCGGCAGCGAGATCGCGGTGACGCAGGGGGGTGCGGCCACCAATACCGGGCTGATCCAGGCCACCACAGGCGACGTCACCATGGCCGGGCAGACGCTCACCCAGGCCGGCATCGTCGCCGTCACGACCGCGATCGACCAGCGCGGCACCATCCACCTGCTGACGCCGCAGACCGACCGGGCGGCGTCCGTCACCCTGGCGCCGGGCAGCGTGACCGCCATCACGCCCGATCCCGGCTCTGGCCAGGCGCTGGGGTCGGCGCAGGCGTCGAAATACGCGTCGCAGACCGCCTATGCCGGCGAGACGCTGCTGAACGACCAGTCGCCGCTGCCCGACCAGCCAGGCTACGCGCGCATCGAGATCACCACGGGCGGCACCGTCTCGTTCCAGGGCCAGTCCCTGACGCTCGCCCCGGGCGGACAGGTCGCCGTCACCGCGGGCCGGCGCGTGTTCGCCTCCGGCGGCGCGCAGCTCGACGTCTCCGGCCTGACCGGCATCACCCTGCCGCTCGCCCAGGACCTGCTGAGCGTCAACATCCAGGGCGCCCAGCTCGCGGACTCGCCGCTGAACCGGGACACGGGGCTGCTGTCGAGCAACACGGTGCAGATCGACAGCCGCACCCTGGTCGAGGTGCCGGCGAGTGCCGCCGACCCGCAGAACCGCGACTACACGGCGGGCGGGCTGCTGCAGGTGACGGGCGAGCTGTCGGCGCTGAACACCACCCTGCCGCAATGGCTGACGGTGGGCGGCAGGATCACGCTGAACAGCCCCGAACTGGTCGCCCAGCCGGGCTCGGTGTTCAACATCGCCGGCGGCGCGGTCGCCTACCAGGGCGGGCTGGTGCCGCAGACCTACCTGATCGGGCCGGCCGGCGTGCTCTACAACATCGACACCGCGCCCGGGAACCTCAGCTACTCCGGCATCTATCACGGCGACGTCGTCGACCACCGGCGCTGGAACGTGGTGGACACCTATGCGAACCCGCTGCTGGCCCCTGCCAGCATCGCCGAGAGCGGCTACACCGTGGGGCGCGACGGCGGCAGCCTGCTGCTGCAGACGCCCACCGCGGTGTTCGAGGGTACCATCAACGCCGGCGTGCAGACCGGCGCGCAGCAGGTGGCCGCCCGCCCGGCCGCCGTCTCCGACCCGTTCCAGCTGACGCAGCAGACGGCACCGCTCGCCGGCAGCCTGACGCTGGAGAGTGCGGCCAACGGCGCCCCCGTCACCGCGCCCACCGAGGTCACAATCGGCGCAGGGGCGTCCAGCGTCGCGGCCTCGCTCACCGCCGGCGCAGCCCTGCCGGCCGGCCTGCGCAACACCGCGGTGTTCGGCGCGCAGCAGCTGGCCGGGCTGGGGGCGCTGACCATCGCGGTCGGGCCCGCCTCGGTCACCGACCGCAACGCCGGCTCGATCGACGTCGCGGCCCCGCTCAGCCTCGCCGATGGCGGCGCGCTGTCGCTCGCGGCGCCAGTGGTCAGCCTCGGCGCAGGCATCACGGTGCGCGGCGGCAGCCTGACGGTGCAGACCGAGGATCCGCTGACCCAGGCCGCGTTCTCCACGGTGGACCGCGGCACCATCACGCTCGCCCCAGGCGCGGTGCTCGACACGCGCGGCACCTGGACCAACGCGCTGCTGGACCCCTCGGCACCGCCCAGCTTGGCCACCATCGACGGCGGCGACGTCACCCTGCGCTCGACCGGCACGCTCGAGCTCGGCGCCGGCAGCCTGATCGACGCCAGCGCGGGCGGGCTGTTCACCGTGGCGGCCAGGCTGCAGGGCGGCCATGGCGGCGCGGTCACGCTGATCGGCGACGACCCGGCCTTCGATTACGGCGCCTCCTCCAGCCGGAGGCAGCGCGCCGAGCAGCCTGTGGTGCTGGACGGCACGGTGCGGTCGCTTGGCGTCACGGCGGGCGGCAGCTTCACCCTGGACGCGCCCTCGGTGGTGATCGGCGGCGCGCCGCCGGCCGATCCGACCCAGGTGGCGCTCGCGGGCGCGTTCTTCGGCTCCGGCTTCGGCGGCTACGCCATCAACGGCTTCGGCCCGGGCGGCGTCGCCGTCCTGCCGGGGACCACGCTCGACGTCACCGAACCGCTGCTGCAGCCCGGCCCGCAGACGGCGCAGTCGCCGACCGGCACCGACCCGGAGGCGGCGCTGACGCCGGTCCTGCCGCCCACCTACACCCTCAACACCGTCCAGGGCGGGCTCACCCAGCGGCCCGGCGCCAGCCTGTCGCTCACCTCGGCCTTCGGCACGCTGAGCGCGCCGGGCAAGACGGCGCGGTCGGCCGTGGTCTCCGGCGGCATCACCATCGGCACCGGTGCGGCGATCACCGTGGACCCGCTGCAGAGCGTGACCCTGAGCAGCCCGTCCGAGATCGTGGTGGACGGCCGGATCACCGCGCCGTCCGGGACCATCTCGGTGCTGAACACCAGCGCGAACCGGCCCTACGCCCCCGGCCTCTCGTCGCTCTCGGTCTGGATCGGCGGCACGGCCACGCTGGACGCCTCGGCGCGCCCAGTTACCGGAACCGTCTCCACCGGCAGCGCGGGCGGACGCCCGTTCGGCATCGTGCCGCAGGGCGGGTCGATCGTGATCGGCGCGCCGACCAGCCCGCAGGCCTTCGAGGACGGCGTCGCCTCCACCGACGCGTTCATCTTCGTCCGGCCGGGCGCCACGCTGACGGCCGCCGGCGCCAGTGCCGCCATCGATGTCGGGCAGACGCTGCAGAACTCGCTCCCGCCCGCGCTACTGGGCCAGGGCCAGGCGGGAACCGGCGCCGTCCCGGTGGCCAGCAACGGCGGCACGATCAGCTTTTCCTCCTACAACGGCATCTACCTCGACGGCACGATCGCCGCGCCCGCCGGCGGCGCGTCGGCGGCCGGCGGCACGCTGGGGGTCGAGATGGACCTGCCGGCCCTGCCACGGCCGGACCAGAGCCAGATCAGCATCCCGCAATGGTTCTTCGAGCCCCGGCGCATCGTCGTCAGCACCGACGCGCCGCCGGACACGGTGCCCGCGGGCCTCTCGCCGGGCGACGGATCGTTCGTGCGCCAGCAGGGGCTGGTGGGGCAAGCGGCGGTCAGCCAGTCGCTGGTCGCGACCGGCGGGTTCGACACCCTGTTCCTGCTGGCGCGCGACCAGATCGTGTTCGACCCCGCCGACACGGCCGGCGTCTCGCTCAGCCTGGGCCAGAGCGCGACGCTCGCCGCGTTCGCCTTCTCCGACGCCACCAAGGCAGGCAACGTCGCGATCAGCGCGCCCTATGTGGCGCTGTCCGGCGCCCCCAACCTCACCGTCGAGAAATCAACCTCGATCATCCCTGGCCTCAACGAAGCGGGTGCGGTCGCTTCCTTCTCGCAACGCTATCAGCCCTGCCTGTCGGGGGCGGGCAACTGTGCCTCCGGAACCTTCACGGTGACCGCCGACCAGATCGACCTGTCGCGCAGCGTCCGGTTCGGCGTCTCCGGCAGCACCCCGGCCAGCGCCACCGGCACGACCACGCGCACCATCGACCAGCCCGGCTTCGACGCCGTCGACCTGCTGAGCAGCGGCGACATACGCTTCGTTCCGCCCGCCTCCGGCCTCGCCGACGTCACGAAGTCGACCGACGCGGTCAACAAGCTGACCCTGGCCGACGCGTCGCTGGTGACGACGGGCGACCTGACGCTGTCGGCGGCGCGCGTCTATCCGGCGACCGGAGTCTCCGCCCTGCTCGCCGCCGGCTTCGTGTCCGGCGACACGCCACGCGGCAAGGACCCGTCGACCGGCTACTACGCCGACAGCACGCTGGTCTTCGCAACCGGCACGGACGCGGCACAGCAGACCCCGCTCTCGGTGTTCGGCCAGCTGCAGGTCTATGGCGAGACGATCGAGCAGGGCGGCAACGTCAGCGCGCCGCTGGGCAGCATCGACCTCGGCCTGCGCCCGCTGATCACGCCGCCCGGCCTGCCTGCGGGCGCGGTGCCGACGCCGGCCGCCCAAGTGCTGCTGCTGCCGGGCAGCGTCACCTCGGTCAGCGCCGCCGGCGCCACCATCCCGTTCGGCGGCACCACCGACGGGCTGACCTACGGCTATGACGGCCAGGTGCTGGCGTTCTCGCCGGCGGTCTACGGCGCCGACCCTGCCTTCGGCCAGCAATCGATCGGCCTGGCCGCGGCACGGGTGCAGGCCGATGCGGGGGCCGTGCTGGATTTGCGCGGCGGCGGCACGCTGACCGGCGGCGGCGGCGAGATACTGGGCTCGGGCGGGGCGTTCCAGAGCCAGGGCTTCATTGCCGGGCGCGGCGGCTCGACGGACGTGCTCACCACCCCCCTGCTCGCCATCACTCCCTCCGGCGGCGCGGTGCAGGCGCAGCCGACCGTGCAGCAGGACCCGATCTTCGCCATCCTGCCCGGGCTGCAGGGCGGCTACGCGCCGACCACCCTGCTGGACGCCAGTGCGGTCAGCTACGCCGGCAGCGTGCCCCTGCCGGGCGAGCAGGTGACGATCGGCGCCGGCGTCCCCGGCCTGGCGGCAGGCACCTACACGCTGCTGCCCTCGTACTACGCGCTGCTGCCTGGCGGCTACCGGGTGCAGCTCGGCGGGGCCACCGGCTCGGCCTCGGTGCTGGGCGCGCAGCCCTCGGTGGACGGCTCGTTCGCGCTCACCGGAACGCTCGGCTTCGCCAATACCGGGCGGACATCCGCCCAGCCGGTCAGCCTGACCGTCACCTCGGGCGCCACCGTGCGCACCTACGCCCAGTACGACGAGCAGGATTACGCGCAGACCGCCGCCGCGAGTGCCGCCGTGCTGTCCAAGCCGCGCCCGTACCTGCCGCAGGACGCGGGCCAGATCGACCTGCAGTTCCTGCTGGCCAAGCGCCCGGCGGCCGGCATCCCGCTCGACTTTGCTGGCACGGCACTGCTCTCGGCGGCGCCAGGCGGCTATGACGGCGACGTCATCGTGCAGCAGGGCGCAGCCCCGATCGAGATCCTGGGACAGGGCGCGCCGACCAAGGGCTACGTCTCCCTGCCCGCATCCAGCCTGGACGCCTTCGGCGCGCCGCTGCTGCTGGTCGGCGGCGACTTCACCTCCAACCTCGGCTTCACCACGCTGAACAACCCCGGCGCGGACAACTCGGTCACGCTGCGTTCGGGCGCCACCCTGACCGCCGGCGCGGTCTGGCTGTTCGGCACCGGCACCGGCGGCGTCAGCGTCGAACAGGGTGCGGCCATCTCGACGCTCGGCCAGGCCCCGAACCTGCCCGATTCGCGCAGCGGCGCGGTGTTCTCCGTGACCGATGACGGCACCGGCCCGTCCGAGGCGGCGGTGGTCGTGGCCGGCGGCAGCTACACGATCCTGCCGGGCGCCCCTGGCACCGCCACGGTCACGCTCGGCGGCTGCGCCGTCGGGGGCAGCTGTTCGGGCAGCACCAGCCTCGCCTCGAGCGGCCTGGTCGCGGTCTTCGCCGGCGGCGCGGTCACCGAGGCGGGCCCGGCCGCCTTCGCCGCGCCGGAGCTCATGCTGGGCGCGCCGAGCATCAACCTGACCCCGGACGCGTTCGCCGGCAGCGCGCCCGCCGGCATCACCCTGTCGCAATCGGCGCTGACCGGCCTGCTCGCCGGCAGCCCTGGCCTCGCCTCGCTCGACCTGATCGCCAGCCAGTCGGTCAACCTGTATGGCAGCCTGCAGTTCGGCAGGGCGCCCGGCACCGGCGCGCCGCTGCAGCTCGTGCTCGACACGCCGGCGATCTACGGCGCCGGCGCGGCAGGCAGCACGGCCACGCTGGCCGCGGACACCATCGTCTGGGCCAACAGCGCCGGCGCGCCGGCGCCCATACTGCCGGGCGGCCCCGGCACCGGGTCGGGCGCGCTGACGCTGGACGCGCGCGACCTCGTGATCGGCGCAGCACCCGTGTCCCAGCCGCAGGACCAGACGACTATCGCCCGCACCGCCATTGGCTTTTCCGACGTGACCCTGATCGGCACGAAGGAGGTGACCGGCAACACCCACGCCGCCCTCTCGGTCTACCAGGCGCAGGGCGCCTACGGCACCGCGACGCTGGGCAGCGCCGGCATCGGCGGCGCGCTGTCGATCGACACCCCCCTGCTGACCGCCGCACCGGGCGGGATCCTGAGCCTCGCCGCCGGCGCCGGCGTGACGGTGGCCGGCGCCCCCGGCGCGCCCGCATCCACGACGGCGGGGGGCTTGGGCGGCGAGATCGACGTGGACGCGCCGACGATCGCCCTGTCCACCCGCGTCGCCCTGCCCAGCGGCAAGCTGGTGCTGAACGCCACGGGCGACATCACGCTCGGCGCCGGATCGGTGCTCGACCTGACCGGCCCCGCCCTCGGCTTCTTCGACGTGACCCGCGGCAGCTGGGGCGGCACGGTGCAGCTGACATCCTCGCAGGGCAGCATCACCCAGGAGGCCGGCGGCGTCATCGACGTGTCGGCGCAGATGGCGCAGGGCGGCACGCTGTCGGCCACCGCCCTGTCGGGCGCGGTGACCCTGGACGGCACGCTGGCCGGGGGCGCGCCCGCCGGCTATGGCGGCGGGTCGATCGACCTGCGCGGCGCCAGCCTGGCGGGCCCGGCCGGCAGCATGACCGTGCCGGCCGCGTTCATGGCGTTCAACGACGCGCTGAACCAGGGCGGCTTCACGCTGGCCCGCGGCTTCGAGCTGGCCGGGCCGGGCAGCCTGACGCTGCCCGCCGGCGGCACGATCACCGCCCAGACCACCGCCATCGCGGTGGACAGGGGCAGCCTCGACATCGAGGGCACGATCGACGCTTCCGGCCCGAACCCCGGCACGATCAGGCTGGCCGGGGCGGGCGGGCTGACGCTCGGCGGCGGTTCGGTCCTCGCCGCACAGGGGACGGTCGAGCAATGCGCCTCCGGCCCGTGCAGCGCTGTCGCGGGCCAGGCGCAGGACCAGCCGGTGGACGCGCTGAACGCGGCGCAGATCGAGCTGACCGTGCCGGCCAGCGTCAGCGCCGACGGCGTCCATTTCGCGCCCAACACCGCCGGCCTGACCATCGCGCCGGGTGCGACCATCGACATCGCCTCGCCCGACCCGACGGCGGACGCGCGCATCGAGATCGACGTGCCGCGCACCGCCGCCGCCTCGGGCGACGCCAACATCAGCGCCGCCGGGCCGGTCAGCATCCTGGGTGCGACCCGCGCCAGCAGCATCGACGTGAACGCGTTCTGGGCCTACGCGCCGGACAGCGCGCCGTTCCTGGCCGGCGGGGTGCTGACCCAGGCGGCGTTCGGCTCGGCCGCCTCGCCCGGCCCCATCGCCGCCGACGCCCAGGCCTTCATCGGCCAGGCGCTGGCGACCGGGCTGGTCACCGGCAAGCTGGCGGGGCTCAGCGCCTACGCGCAGGCGTTCCACCTGCGGCCGGGGGTCGAGATCGACGGCAGCGCCGACGTCGCCGGCGGCAACCTGACCGTGCTGGGCGACATCGACCTGTCCGGCCTGCGTTTCGCCGGCGTGAACCCGAACACGCCGCTCTCCGCCGCGGTGTACGGCTCCGGCGAACCGGGCGTGCTGTGGCTGCGCGCGCCCGGCACGCTGGACGTGCTGGGCAGCATCAACGACGGCTTCGCGCCGCCGCCCGCGACCCCGGACGACCAGGGCTGGGTGCTGCACCCCGGCCGCGTGCCGGCCGGCCAAAGCGTGATCCTGCCGGTGCAGGTGACGCTCGGCCCTGGCACGGTGTTCCCCAAGACCGCCACGCTGACCTACGCGATCCCGCTCGCCGCCAGCACGCTCGCCGCCGGCAGCGTGGCGCCGACGCAGCTGGTGCTGGCCGCGTCCAACGCGCAGGCGTTTTCCAGCAACGTGCAGATCGGCCGTTTCGCGCCAGGCAAGACCATCCCCGCCGGCGCGCTGCAGCCGGGCACGATCATCCCGGCGGGCGCGTTCCTGCCGGTCAAGATCGATTTTGCCGCTGTCACCTGGCCAGCCGGCGCGCCGCTGTCGCTTCTCAGCACGCCGGCGACGCTGGACCCCGACGCGCCGCCGCTGACGCTGGCGATGGGCGACCTGATCCCTGCGGGCAGCGAGGTCAAGTTCATCAAGGCGAACGGCAACCCGGCCGTGAACGTGTACACGCGGCCGGGCGGGCTGGGGCAGGTCTGGGGCGTGTCGCAGATGCTGCCGGCGGGCGACCTGTCGTGGTCGCTGCGGCTGGTGGGCGGCGCGGAGCTTGCCGGCGCAGACAGCCGTTCGGTGCAGGACGCGCTCAGCCTGTCGCAGCAGGCCAGTGCGGCCGACCCCGCGCCGGGCAGCATCGCGCTGAGCGATCTACACGTGCCCAACACGAAGACGGCGCTGAAGACCGTCGATTTCAGCGTGCTGCGCACCGGCACAGGCACTCTCGACCTGCTGGCGGGCGGCGACGTGTCGGAGGCGACGCCGTTCGGCATCTACACCGCCGGCACGCAATCTTCCGGCGTTACGGCCGCCTACGACCAATCGCGGGTGGGCGTCAGCGGCACCATACTGGGCGGGCGCGGCAACATCGCGCTCGACGGCGCCAGCTACAACACGGCCGACGCCGCGACCTACCAGGCGAACTACCCGGCGAACGGCGGAAACCTGCTGGTCGCAGCCGGCGGCACGGTGACTGGGGACGTCTACGAGCTGTCGGCGACCGGTGCCGCACAGACCGCGGCCGGCACGAACCCTCCCGCCTACAGCAACGACGTCAGCAACTGGCTGTGGTGGCAGGGCGGCGGCTCGGTGCCGGCGGCATGGTGGGTCAATTTCGGCACCTTCGCCACCATCATCAACAACGACGGCACCAGGGTGCCGGCGCTGGTCGGGTTCACCGGATACGGCGCGCTGGGCGGCGGCAACGCGAGCGTGCAGGCGGGCGCCGCCGCCGGCCAGATCGCACCGCTGAGATCGGTCGGCAGCAGCACGGCGCTCGACATCGCCGTTGCGAGCACAGGCCGTTTCGACCCCGCCACGCAGACGACGAGCCTGACCGGCGGCGGCAACCTGATCGCGGCGGTGGGCGGCGCGTTGAACGCCGGCTCTCCCCTGGCCGACGCCACGTTGAGCGGCAACTTCATCGCCGACAGCCTGTCCGGGGTGATCACGAACACGCGCGGGCCGGTCTTCGTCGGGGCGGCTTCGATCGGACAGGTGCAGCTGACCTACAACGACATCTCCCAGCTCTCGCCGGTGAACGACGCCAATTCCGGCGTGCTGATCGACCCGCGTGCCGACAACCCGCTGGTCTCGAAGACCTTCGACGTCGGTGGCGGGCCGGTCATCGTCGAAGGCGACACGCAGGCCAGCTTCCAGACACGGGGCGATCTGGCGCTTTCGGCGGCGGGCAACCCGACCTTCGGCTACCAGGTGCAGAGCCCGGCCAGCAGCAGCGATTTCTCGCTGTGGCAGAGCAGCACGTCCATCCTGCTCGCCAGCGCTGGGGGGAACATCGTTCCGGCAACGCCGTACGGCGTCAGCCTCGGCGTGAACGACGCCGTCACCCAGTCGAACAGCGGCAACAACACCGCATTGCTGCTGTACCCGCCCAGTCTCGACGTGCGCGCCGAAAGCGGCAGCATCTTCGTCCAGCAGGACAGCGCCAACACCAACCCGATCGGCGGTCTGGAACTCGCACCTGCGCCGAAAGGGCAGCTGGAGTTCCTGGCAGGCCAGTCGATCTACGATGTCGGCAACGCCTCGCCCGTCTTCCTGCAGGCGTCGGTGGACATCTCTGGCGCGTCCGTCGCTGCCGGCAGCATACCGACACCGGGCGACCCCGACACGACGAAGCGGCAATCGGTCAACAGCATAGATGGCGGCGTGGACACGGGCGTCGGCTATTTCGCTGACGAACCGGATGTCGCCACCGGCCTGCTGCATGTGGGCGATACCGACCCGGCCCGTTTCTACGCCGTGTCGGGCGACGTCATCGGCCTGCAGACCGGCGGATTGACGTTCAGCGACAGCACCGGTCAGCAGGTGGGCGACATCGCGGCCAAGGCGGTGCAGATCAAGGCCGGGAACGACGTGCTTTCGCTCGGCGTGTCGCAGCAGCTTGCCAGCATCTTTGCCGTTCCGGCCAGCGGCATCTTCCTAAACAACAACGCGTCCGACGTGTCCGCCATCGAGGCGGGCCGCGACATCTTCTTCGCCAGCGCCCTCGTCGCCGGTCCGGGACTGCTCATCGAGCAGGCTGGCGGCAACATCTATCAGGGCGATCAGGGATTTCTGGAAAGCGTCGGGCAGACAGGGCTGGCGCTGACCCCTGCCACGCGCAACAGCGGTGCGGGCATCACCGTGCTCGCGGGCCTCGGATCGGGCATCAACGAGGCGGGGTTCGCGGCACTCTACCTCGACCCCGCCAACCTTGCCGATCCGAACACGCCGCTGCAGGACCAGCCCGGCCGGGTCGAGCGCACCTACCAGACGCAACTGCTGAGTTTCCTGCAGCAGCGCGGCTATGCCGGCCCCGCATCCGGCGCGTTCGCCGCGTTCCAGGCGCTGCCGCCGGACCAGCAGACGGCGTTCCTGCTGTCGGTCTATTTCGCCGAACTGAACCAGAGCGGGCTCGACTACAACACCCCGTCCAGCCGGTTCTACCACAGCTACATCGAGGGCGAGCAGGCGATACGCACGCTGTTCCCCAACACCGACCCGACCGGCGTCAGCGCTCCCTCCGGCGGCGGTCTGACCGCGTTCAGCGGAACCGTCTTCGACCTGAACGGCGCGCCCCAGACGGTCGATGGCGGCATACGCACCGATTTCGGCGGCGCGATCACCACCGTGGTGCCGTACGGCGTCACCCTGCTCGGCAATTACGGGATCACCCCGGGTCCGCTTTCCGGCATCGTCACCCAGGGGTCGGGCGACATCGACAGCTACTCCTACGGCAGCGTCACCCTCGGCCAGAGCCGCATCCTGACCACGTTCGGCGGAGACATCCTGATCTGGATGTCGTCGGACGGGGAGATCAACGCCGGCCGCGGCTCGAGCAGCACCGTGCTCGCCCCGCCGCTCAGCGTCAGCTACGACCAGTTCGGCAACGCGCTGCTGTCGCCCACCGTGCCCAGCAGCGGCGCTGGCATCGGCACGCTGGCGCCGATCCCGTCCGTGCCGGCGGGCGATTTGAACCTGATCGCGCCGTTCGGCACGATCGACGCCGGCGAGGCGGGCATACGCGCGTCGGGCAACGCCAACATCGCGGCGCTGGTGGTGCTGAACGCCGCCAACATCGCGGTCGGCGGCAAGACCGTGGGCATCCCCACGGTCGCCAGCACGAGCACCAGCGCCGCCGCAGCCGCGTCGGCCGCCGCCGGCGCGTCCACCAACGCCGCGCAGCAGACCACGCCGCGCGCCGCCCCGGTGCAGGAACCCTCTGTGGTGGAGGTCGAGGTCGTCAGCATCACCGGCGGGCAGACGCCGGACCAGATACGCAAGAAGCGGGGGATTTGACGTTCGTCATCGCGAAGCAAATCAGCCCACCGTCTGTCCCAGTGCGGCCAGCAGCGCGCTTGCGAACGTATCGGCGTCGCATAGCGGCGAGCGGCGCAGCCGCGGCCGCAGGTCACGACGGTAGGATCGCAGCCGTGCGGGATCCCCGGCGAGCGAGACGGCTCTTTGCACGTAGTCGTCGCCCGACTCCGCGATCAGCTCGGCGCAGCCGGCCGCGTGCAGGTGCGAGGCGCTGTGCCGCCCGGCGAACGTGTCGCCCGGCCAGGTGACGACGGGCACGCCCATCCACAGCGCCTCCAGCGTGGTGACGCCGCCGGAATAGGGCCGGGTGTCGAGCGCCACGTCGATGCGCGCATAGGCCGCCAGCATGTCGGACACGCTGCCGCCGCCTTCGAACACCAGCCGCGCGGGATCGAGGCCGGCGCGCTTCGCCATCTCCAGGACCACGCGCTGCGTCTGCCGTTCGGCGTAGCAGCCGTAGCGCAGCAGGAAACGCGCGTCCGGCAGGGCGTCCGCTATCCTGGCCCACAGCGCCAGCAGGGGCTCGTTCAGCTTGGGGGCGCGCTGGAAGCAGCCGAAGACGACGGCGCCGTCCGGCTCGGGCAGCCGCGCCGGCTCTGGCGCGCCCTCTGGCGGGTCGAACACCACGTAGCACTGCGGCATGCGCACCACGCGTTCGGTGTAGCAGCCATCCTCGCCGTCCGGCACCTCGCGCGCGTCGGCCACGAGCGCGTCCATCGTGGCCAGGCCGGTGGTGCCGGTGTAGCCGGCCCAGCTCACCTGCAGAGGGGCCGCGCGGCGCGCGAAGACCGGCATGCGGTGCCGCGCGGTCAGGCCGGAGAGGTCGAACAGGATGCCGATGCGTTCGCGCGCGATCAGTGCCGCCAGCGCGTCGTCGTCCATCTCGTCGACCACGTGCCAGCGCTGTGCCGCGCGGCGCCAGCGCGCGGTGACGTCGTCGGCCTCCGACAGGTTGGCGAAGCAGACGATCCTGTGCCCCTGGGCGGCCAGCGACTCGAACACGCGCAGGGTCAGCGCGCTGACCGCGTGCCGGCGCAGGTCGCCCGACACCACGCCGATCCTGGGCGGCGAGCCGCCGGGCGGGGGGCGCGGACCCGGCTGGGCCGCAGGCGCGGTGGCGGCCCAGCGCCGGTGCGCCTCGAACAGCTGCTGCGCGGTGATGCCGACGCGATGCTGCAGCGAGAACAGCAGGTTGTATTGGGCCACCGCATGGCCGGGCTGCAGCGCCAGCGTCCTGGTCAGCGCGGCGATGGCTTCCTCCACCCTGCCCTGCCCGAGCATGGCCCAGGCGCGCGCCGAGTGGATTTCCGGGTCGGGGTCGTTGGCCACCGCCGAATCGAGGATTTCGAGCGCGCGGTCGGGCAGACCGGCATGCGCCAGGGCGAGGCCGAGGCAGATGCGCGCCTGGCCGAGCCCGGGGTCGATCTTCAGCGCGTGTTCCAGCACCGCCACCGCCTCGCGCGCGCGGTTCACCTTCAGCAGGGCGACGCCCAGGTCGGAATGGGCCAGCGCCATGTAGGGCGAGAGCTGGATGGCGCGCCGGAAGTCCTCCATCGCCGCGCCGAACCGGTCCAGCCTTGCCAGCGCCAGGCCGCGGGCGCGATGGAACGGCGCCTGTTTCGGGGCGGCCTTGATGGCGCGGGTGAAGGCCTGCGCGGCAGCCTGCCAGCGCGCCGCCTGCAGGTGGGCGCGGCCCTGCCAATACCAGCCCTCGGCATCCGGCGCGGGCGGCCTGGGCACGAGGTGTGATCGAGGGGGCGGGCGATCCTTGTTCATGATGCCCAAGTGCCTGCAACCGCCCGACGCGCGATCTTCGTCATGTCGGCAAGACTAGCACTCGTCACGTCCAGAAAACATCGTCGGGTCGCTGCCAGACGCAAGCAACTTGCCGTTGAAACCACTCGAACGTTGCACCGCTTGTCAATAGAGGTTTGCTCACCGACACGAGATAAACTGGCCGGGCCAAGTTCATCCAACCACCATCTAAGTGTCATCGTGCTGTAATACATCCCGCCTACAAGCGGCCCCGTCAGAACGGTTCGCCACACGGCGCGCCGCCACCCTGGCTTGGCCTGCAAGAACTGCGGCCGAAATGATCAAGCTCTCCTGGAGGCTCACCATGTTCTCACGCGCCCTGTTGGCCGGCGTGTCCGTTGCGGCACTTGCCGCGACCCTCACCCCTGCTTCCGCCCAGACCCCGTCCACCACGCTCTATGGCGGCGGCAGCACGCTGGCGGCCAAGGTCTATCGCGACCTGTTCAACTGCTATTCGTCCACGGCCGAGGGCGTGTATGCCGGCTCGCCGGGCAACCCCGCCAACGTCACCTCGCCCACCGGCCGGAACCCCGGCTGCAGCGGCTCGCCCAACGCCAACGTCGCCATCGGCTACGAGCCGGTCGGCAGCGGCAGCGCGCTGAAGGCCTACACCACCGGCATGCCGGCGATGTTCGGCTCGCCCGCCACCACGAACACGATCGCCTACCTCAACAGCAATGTCGGCCTGAACGCGACCCCGTATCCCGAGATCGAGTTCGGCGGCAGCGACGCGTTCCTCAACACCACCCAGTACAACCAGGCGGTCGCCATCGACACGGGCGCGTTCCAGATCCCGACGCTGGCGACGCCGATCGTGCTGCCGGTCGGCAACACCCAGAACGTGGCCCTGAAATCGGCCGACATCTGCGACATCTTCTCCGGCCGCGCCACCAAGGCGTTCAACCCGGCTCAGGTCGTCGTGCGCGCAGACAGCAGCGGCACGTCGTTCATCTTCTCCGAGTGGCTGTCGCTGAACTGCCCGAAGGCCGACAACTTCAACGCGGCCAACGGCTTCCCGAGCACCACGCCGAACTGGACTGCAGTCTATGTCGGCGGCAGTGCCGCACCGCTCGTCACGGCCAGCGGCAGCGGCGGCATCGCCACGACCGTCGGCGCCACCACGAACGCGATCGGCTATGTCAGCCCCGACTACGTGCAGCCCGTGGTCGCCAACAACGACTACCCGGCGAGCGTGAACGGCTTCACGCCGAGCATTGCGAACGTCACTGCCCAGGTTGCGGCCGTGAAGGCGCCAGCGACATACTCGGCCAAGACGATCGGCTCCACGATCAACGCGCGCCTGGTGTCGCCTGCGACCAAGGGCGGCTACCCGATCGTGGGCTTCACCTTCGTCGACACCTACAAGTGCTACACGGCCACCAAGGCCGGCGGCGCGATCGGCACCCCTGTGAAGGGCACCGAGCTGAAGGCCGCGCTGAGCTACATCGTCAACGCCAGCGCCGACGTGAAGGCGATCCTGAACGCCCAGGGCTTCGTCGACGACAGCGCAAGCTCCGGCCTGCTGGCGTCGCTGAACGCCGCCAAGGGGCCGTTCGGCGCGTCCGGCATCCAGGCGAGCAGCTGCCCGAAGACCTGAGGCACGCAAGAAGGGGGGGGGGGGGGGGGGGGGGGGGGGGGGGCCGGGGGGCAGGGGGGGGGGGGAGGGAGGGGGGGGGGGGGTGGGGGAGC
>CALMVI010000040.1 GCA_937873095.1 uncultured Acetobacteraceae bacterium
AACGGCACCATCCGCAACATCCTCGACGGCACCATCTTCCGCGAGCCGATCATCTGTCACAACGTGCCGCGCCTGGTACCGCACTGGACACGCCCGATCGTGATCGGCCGCCACGCCTACGGCGACATCTACCGCGCCGTAGAGACCAGGATCCCCGGCCCAGGCCTGGTCACGATGGTGTTCCAGCCGGCCGATGGCGGCGAGCCGCACGTCTACGAGCTGCACGAGTTCAAGGGGCCGGGCGTCGCCATGGCGCAGCACAACACGCGCGCGTCGATCGAGGGGTTTGCGCGCGCCAGCTTCAACTACGCCCTGCTGCGCGACTACCCCGTCTACCTCTCCACCAAGAACACCATCCTCAAGGCCTATGACGGCATGTTCAAGGACGTGTTCCAGGAGGTCTTCGACGCCGAGTTCCGCACCCGCTTCGACAAGCACGGCCTGAGCTACGAGCACCGCCTGATCGACGACATGGTGGCCAGCGCGCTCAAATGGTCCGGCGGCTACCTATGGGCCTGCAAGAACTACGACGGCGACGTGCAAAGCGACATCGTGGCCCAGGGTTTCGGCTCGCTCGGCCTGATGACGAGCGTGCTGATGAGCCCGGACGGCAAGACCATCGAGAGCGAGGCCGCCCACGGCACAGTCACCCGCCACTACCGCGAGCACCAGAAAGGCCGCGAGACGAGCACCAACCCGATCGCGTCCATCTTCGCCTGGACGCGCGGCCTGATCTATCGCGGCCGCTTCGACGCCACGCCGGACGTGACCGCCTTCGCCGAGACCCTGGAACGGGTCTGCGTCGAGACCGTGGAAGCCGGCGACATGACCAAGGACCTCGCAATCCTGATCGGGCCTGACCAGCCCTGGATGAACACGCAAACCTTCCTGGCCAAGATCGACGAGGGCCTGAGACTCGCGATGAAGATGTAGTCCCGACCTTGCGCCCCGGCGCGACGGGCGCGCCTGACCGGCCTTGGCGCGCGCCCGCAACCACCAGATTGGAGCTATCCATGGGCATCAACCGCCGCGTCTTCCTGATGACCACGCTGATGACCGGTTTCACCACGGCGGTGGCTCGCGCCCAGACCGCGCCGATCCACACCGACGCGGAGGGGCTGGACGCCGGGCAGGCGCAGATCCCGGTGGCGGACGGCCGCCTGCCCGCCTATTACGCGCGCCCTGCCGGCGCCGGCCCGTTCCCCACCATCCTCGTCATCGAGGAAATCTTCGGCGTGCACGAGTACATCCAGGACGTCTGCCGGCGCCTGGCCAAGCTCGGCTACCTTGCGGTCGCACCGGAGCTCTACGCCCGCCTGGGCGACCCTGGGAAATACACCGACCCGAACGAGATCGTGGCCAACATCATATCCAAGGCGCCCGACGCGACCATGCTGTCCGACCTCGACGGCACGGCGGCCTGGGCCGCGGCCAACCGGGGCGATCCGCAGCGGCTGGGCGTCACCGGCTTCTGCCGCGGCGGACGCGATGCCTGGCTGTATGCCGAGCATAACCCGAAGCTGAAGGCCGCGGTCGCCTGGTACGGGCCGGTGAAGGGTCCTGTGTCCACCATCCAGCCGCACACGCCGACGGACGAGGCGGCCGCACTGCGCTGCCCCTTGCTCGGCCTCTACGGCGGCAAGGACGGCAGCATCAACCCGGCCGACGTGCAGTACGCGGCGCAGGTCGCGCGTGATGCCGGCCACATCGTGCAGATCCACATGTTCCCCGAGGCGGGCCACGGCTTTCATGCCGATTACCGGGCCACCTACAACAAGGACGCGGCCGAGCAGGGCTGGGCCGAGGCGGTCGCCTGGTTCAAGGCGCACGGTGTGGCGTGAGTGACACCGTCCGGTCGCCGGAACCCGCTACGACGTCGAGCTATGCCAGCCCGCGCGAGGTCATCAGGGCCATCTCCGGCCTGATGCTGGTGCTGGCGCTCGCGTCGCTGGACGGCAACATCGTGGGGCCGGCGCTGCCCCGCATCGTCAGCGATTTGGGCGGGCTCGCGCACCTGTCCTGGGTAGTCACCGCCTTTGCCGTGGCTTCGACCGCAACGACGCCGCTGTATGGCAAGCTGTCGGACCAGTTCGGCCGGCGGCCGGCGTTCTTCGTGTCCATCGGCGTGTTCCTGCTGGGGTCGGTGCTGTGCGGCGCCGCCCACAGCATGGCCATGCTGATCGGCAGCCGGGCGCTGCAGGGCGTGGGCGCGGGCGGGCTGATCGTGCTGTCCCAGGCGACCATCGGCGACCTCGTCTCCCCCAGGGAGCGCGGACGCTACCAGGGCATGATCGCGGCGGTGTTCGCGCTGTGCAGCGTCGCCGGCCCGCTGCTGGGCGGGGTCATCACCGACCTGCTGTCCTGGCCGTGGATCTTCTACATCAACCTGCCGCTGGGCCTGGCGGCGCTCGTCATCCTCAGCCTCTCGCTGCCGGCGCAGACGCCGCGGCCCGCCGGGCGGATCGACTTCGCCGGGTTCGCCCTGCTGATCGGCGCCACCTGCACCGCGCTGCTGCTGCTCAGCTGGGGCGGCGTGGTCTATCCCTGGCGGTCGGCGCCCATCATCGGCCTGGGCGCCACAACGGCGGTGTTCCTGGCGCTACTGTGGCCGGTGGAACGCGCGGCCGCCGAGCCCGCGCTGCCGCCGCGCCTGTTTGCCGACCGGGTGTTCGCAACCGGCGTCGCCGGGATCACCCTGACGGTGACGGCGCTGTTCGGCAGCCTGGTGTTCGTGCCGCTGTTCTTCCAGGCGGTGCTCGGCCTGTCGGGGACCGAGGCCGGGTTGCGCATGGCCCCTTTGATGGGCGGGCTGATCGTCAGCTCGGTGCTGGGCGGCCGCAGCGTCACGCGCACCGGCCGCTACAAGCCGTTTCCCGTGGCGGGTCTCGCGATCGCGGCACTCGCCTACCTGGCGCTCGCCTGGGCCGCGTCGCACGGCGTCGGCGCCAACGCGATGGACGGCCTGCTGGCCGTGCTCGGCCTCGGCATGGGGCTGGTCATGCCGAACGTCACCACCGCGGTGCAGAACGCGGTCGCTCGGGTCGACCTCGGTGTGGCAACCGCGACGCTCGGGTTCTTCCGGTCGCTGGGCGGGGCGTTCGGGGTCGCGGCATCGGGGATGATCCTGTCGGCAACGTTGCGTGCGTCCCTGCCGGGAAGCGCGGGGCGCGCGGTCCTCGATGCAGGGCTCAGCCAGATCGCCCGTCTGCCGGCGGCCGAGCGCACGGCGTTGCTGGGCGCCTACGGTCACGCGCTCGGCACCACCTTCGCGGCGGCCGCCTGCGTCAGCGCGTTGGCGTTCGGCGTGCTGCTGTTCATGCCGGACCGGCCGCTGCGCACACGTTAGAGTATGCTTTGTTCTCTCGCGTTCACTCCACAGGCTCTAGCTCGGTGTTTTACGAGCATCCTCATCCGGTCAGACGATTCCGTCTGGCCGGGATCTGCTCTGGCCGTCCGGGAAGCGATCGGCCTGTTGTAGACGCCTGGGATAGTTCCTCGACCAAGGCGGCGTTTCTACTCAGGGCTTCACACGATTGCGTGATACAGCTGCAACGCCGCTTAACATAACGTTACAGATCGGCCATTCCCTCGGGCGGGATTAGGAGCCGCGACAGGCTTCCAGCCCAGGTCATGTCCAGGAGAAATCAATGCCGCGAACCATGATCGCCGCCCTTGTGGCGTGCCTGGCACTTCCTTGCGCCGGCCACGCCAAGGCGGTCTCGCAGGTGGGCCAATGCAAAGGCAACACCGTCCTGCATTTTACAACGATCGGGGCGGCCTTGGCGGCCCAGTCCTCGGCCGGCTCCACCATCTACCTGTGCCCGAACGTCTATGCCGAACAGCTGACGATCACGAACCCCACAAACCTGATCGGGGTGAATGACGGAACATCCTCTGGCGCGATCCTGACTGCGCCGGCGTCCGGGCTGGTTGCGAACGCTCCGGGTTCCGATCCGAACGTCCCGTATGCGGCACAGATCGCCGTCATCGGCGCCGGCACGGTCACCATCAGCAACGTGACGGTCGATGGCACCAACAACCAGATCGACGGCTGCGCGCCCATCCTGGTGGGCATACTCTACCAGAACACCAGCGGCACGGTGCAGAACAGTCGTGTGATCAACCAGGCTCTGGTCAACGGACAGAACGGTCTGGGCGGCTGTCAGAGCGGCAACGCGATCGAGCTTCTCGGCAGCGGCAGCCAGACCGTGAACGTGGTTGGCAACGACGTGACCGGCTTCCAGAAGAACGGCATCACCGTCGACTCTGTTGTGGCAACCATCACCGGCAACACGGTGACCGGGCAGGGCGCCACGTCCGCGATCGCGCAGAACGGCATCGAAACAGACTCGTCGCCAGGCGTCCTGATCTCGCAGAACGTGGTGTCTGACCTGGTCTATACCGGACAGTATGGCGGCGCGACCGGCATCCTGATCTATGACAGCGCGCAAGCGCAGGTGAAGTCCAACACCGGCACCAACACGCAGGGGGTGATCTACGACTTCGCCGACGAGACGGGGGCGTCCGACGCACCCACGATCACGTCCAACAGGATACAGGCGACGCATACGTTCGACGGCATCGACGTGTGCGGGGTTGGCAGTGCAGTGATCAGCGGAAACACCGTCAACGGTTCCGATGAATCCGCGGTCCACCTGGACAGCGAGTGTGTCGCCTACAACAGCGACGGCAGCACGACGCGGCTGTATAGCAGTGCTACGGTTTCGAACACCAAGGTCAACGGCGCCTGCGTGGGCATCCTCGTCGGTTCGGGGTCGACCCTATCTTCCAAATCCGGGACGAACAGCCTCTTCAGCACAATCAGCAATACGCTGCTTGGGTCCGATACCTGTCCGGGCACGGCTCCACAGTTCGCCGTGCATGCGGGCGGCCGCAAGGCGAAGCGGGTAGCACCGCTTCGCTGACCCACGACGGCCGGCGTCGCACACCGATGCGATGCCGGCCACCGTCCTGTGCGGCGGACAGCGGCGTTGGTCCGGTCGGCAGCTGTCCGCGACAACGAGGTGGTCTAACGACTAAGAGGTACGTATCCGGCGGCGGGCTGCCCGTTGCCGGCCGAGAATATCGTGTAGACGCCGCCATCCCCGAGTGGTGCCGGACCATGGATCAGCGTTGTCCTGGGCCCTGGCAGAGTGCCGCTCCAGGCCAGGGCACGGGGCAGGCAGTCGGGGGCGTTGGGGGACAGGCAGACCAGGGTGAACGGCCTGCCGGACTGCAGCAGCCCGCTGATGTCGGGTCTCATCGGCTCCCAATGGATGACGGCGGCGTAGCTGGCCGAGCCGCCTTTCCGCGCCAGCCTGGCAAAGACCAGCGGCACCGCCGTCCAGTATTTCCCGACGGCGATCATGGGCAGTCCGGGCGGCACGTGTGACAGGATCGCCGACACGTCCGCGTTGACGGCCAGGGGGTCGGGCCTGGCCTCGGTCACGAAGGTGAGCTTGCCCGGCGGCCCGGCATCCAGCGCCACCGCCACCAGGGCGGCCGCCGGCAACGCGAAGCGCCACCCCGGCATCCAGGCCCGAACCGTCGCCGGCCGGACCGTCCCGAACAGCGATGGCCCGAGCCGTGCTGCGCTGCACAGCATGTTCCACGACCAGCAGGCCGGCAGCACCACTGCGAAGAGCTGGATCACGTTGAAGTAGCGCGACCCGTTCAGGTTGAGCTGCACCCAGTCGGTGTCGGCATAGACGACGGCCGTGAACACCACGGCGGCGGACAGGGCGAGCTGCTGGACCGGTATCGCCACGTCGCCCTGCCGTCCCATTTCGGTCGCTGGCCCGCAGCGCCGCAGGATGGCGGCGATGATTCCCGCGCCGACCAGCACCATCGCCAGCGCGGTCAGGTCGATCTCGCTCGCCACGGCGCCTGCCGCCACGTTCAGGGCATCCCAATGCGGACTCAATCCCGTGGGGGTTACCGGAACGAACCGCCGGGCGTGAAGCCATGCAAGGGCGAAGGCCAGGACCATGGCGGCGCAGCTCGCGCGGTTGCCGAGCGGCGAGGGGAGGCCGAGCAGCCAGCATCCGAAGCCGAGCGGCAGCACCAGCGCCACCAGGGAGAGGTTCACGAAGAACGCGACCCAGAACACCGCCGTGACGGCGGCCCATACGCCCAGCCGGGCGATGGCGTTCCCTCCCGAGCGTTCCGCCAGCCACAGACCGAGGACGAACACCGCACAGGAGACCGGCTGTGACACCGCGGGGTTGAAGAAGGCGCCGGTGAACCGGTCCGCGGCGAACAGCATGGTCAGCACGGCCACGAAGAACTGCTCGTAGTGGCGCGCACGGTCGCCGGCCAGGGCCAGCACCATGGACACCGACAGGAAGCCGCAGACGTGGCGCAGGTACACCTGCAGGTAGAAGTTTGCCTTGATGCCGCGCACCGGGCTGGCCAGGAACGGCAGCAGGTTGCCGAAGCGGTTCTGGCTCCAGTAGTACCAGGTCAGCTTCTTGATCGACATGACCGCCGGCAGAAGCGAATCGGCGTCATGCACCTGATGGCTGGTGCCGAACGTCATCATGGCCGAGGCGACCAGGATGAAGCCCGTCAGTATCACCGGGCGCGGCAGTGAAATCCGTATAGCGGGGGTCTGAGGTTTCAAACCCCAGCTTGGTCCAGGGGCGTCGTGCGAAGCACGCTAGCGCGTGACGCCCCTGGCCTCATCAGGGCGTCCTGCAATCGCCGGAAACTGTCCTGGTCCGGCGTGCAGATCAGCCCGCCCTCGACGATGCCCGGGCGGTATTGCGACCCGTCGAACTGCGCCGCGTAGCCGCCCGCCTCGCGGTGCAGCAGCCAGCCGGGCAGGTGGTCCCACGGCATCAGCCGGTTGAACAGCAGGAAGTGGCAGTGCCCGGCGGCCAGCATCCGATACTCGTGCGCGGCGCAGCGGAAATCGTAGATCTGCGCCGGTCGCCGCAGGTTCTGCAGCACGATGTCGCGCAGCGCGGGCGGCAGGTAGCGCCAGGATGCGGCGCCTGTCATGCGGTCGACCGGGACGGGCGCGGCCACGCGCAGCGTGTGACGCTTGCCGTCCGAAGACTGCTCCCACGCGCCTTCGCCGCGCACAGCGATCGAGGACGAATCGACCACAGGATCGTGGATCACGGACGCTGCCACCTCGCCGCTCACGATCGCGGCCGCCATCGTGCCGAACAGCGGCAGCCCTGCGGCGTAGTTCGACGTGCCGTCGACCGGATCGACGACGAAGGCGAGTTCGGCGCCTGCCAGGCGGTCGAGCAGCGCGGGATCGCCGGCGGCCGCCTCCTCGCCCACCACGAGGCAGCCGGGGAACAGCCGGGTCAGGCCGTGCGCGATCATCGCCTCGGCCGCCTCGTCGGCGTCGGTGACCAGGTCGAGCGGGCCGGATTTGGTGCGGATGGAATGCGTGCCGAGCTTGCGGAAGCGCGGCATGATTTCCGTGCGGGCGGCCGCGCGCAGCAGCAGGTCCAGCTCGCAAGCCTGGCCGACGGTGAAGACTGTCAACTCAGTGCGGGCGTTCGAAACGCGCGCGGTCGGCGGGCAGCAGGCGCACGGTCACGCGGGCCGCATCCTCCTTGTCCTCGCGGCCGATCACCTCGCCATGCTCGTACAGCCAGGCCAGGCGCGCCCCGTCCTGATGGCCGATGTCGTATTCCGCCTGTTCCATGCCGGCGGCCAGACGTGCGTCCAGCATGGCGAGCAGCGCGGGCAGCCCCTCCCCGGTCAGGGCGGACACCGCGACCGATCCCTGGTTGACGGCCGCGGCGCCGACGCCGCCGAGCAGGTCGGCCTTGTTCAGCACCTCCATGGTGCGGCGCTGGTAATCCTCGTCCAGCGTGCCGTCGCGGGCCATGCCGTCCAGCACCGACAGCACGTCGGCGCGCTGGGCGGCGCTGTCCGGATGGGCGGCATCGCGCACGTGCAGGATCAGGTCGGCTTCGGCCACCTCCTCTAGCGTGGCGCGGAAGGCTGCGACCAGCTCGGTCGGCAGTTCGCTGATGAAGCCCACCGTATCCGACAGGATCGCCTGCCGGCCGCTCGGCAGCCGCAGGCCGCGCATGGTGGGGTCCAGCGTCGCGAAGAGCTGGTCCTGGGCGTGGACGTCGGCGCCGGTCAGGGCGTTGAACAGGGTGGACTTGCCGGCGTTGGTGTAGCCGACCAGCGCGATGATGGGGTAGGGCACGCGCTTGCGCGCGCTGCGGTGCAGGCCGCGGGTGCGCCGCACCCCTTCGAGCTCGCGCTTGAGGCGGACGATGCGGTCGGTGATCAGCCTGCGGTCCGCCTCGATCTGCGTCTCGCCCGGCCCGCCCAGGAAGCCGAAGCCGCCGCGCTGCCGTTCCAGATGGGTCCAGGACCGCACAAGGCGCGAGCGCTGGTAGTCCAGATGGGCGAGCTCGACCTGCAGCGACCCCTCGCGCGTGGCCGCGCGCTCGCCGAAGATGTCCAGGATCAGGCCGGTGCGGTCGATCACCTTGCAGCCCCAGCCGCGCTCCAGGTTGCGCTGCTGAACCGGGCTGAGCGCCGCATCGACGATGGCGACGGTGACGTGCCCCGATTCGAGCTGCCCCTTCTCGCTCTCCATCTGCCCGGCGCCGAGCAGGGTGGAGGGCCGCCGGGTCCGCAGCGGCAGGATGGCGGTGTGCACCACGGCCAGGCCGATCGACCGGGCCAGGCCGACCGCTTCGTCCAGCCTGGCCTGGGCGGCGCGCGACGGGTCCACGCCGTGGCGCTCGGCAGGGTGCGGACGCTCCCAGGGCAGGATGATGGCGGCCCTGGTCGGCGACGCACCGGAGCCACCGCGTGGCGCGGCCGCGGTCGCCCGGTCGGGGTCCTCAGCTGTCGGCGTCTGCAGAGACGACCTCCTTGTCGGGCGCACCCGCGTCTCGAGCCTTGTCGGAGGCAGCGGCTTCGCGCGCGGGATCGAAGAGCTGGATCGGCGCACCCGGCATCACCGTGCTGATGGCGTGCTTGTAGACCAGCTGAGTGTGCCCGTCGCGTCGCAGCAGCACCGAAAAATTGTCGAACCAGGTGATGATGCCCTGCAGCTTCACCCCGTTGATCAGGAACACTGTGACCGGAGTCTTGGCCTTGCGCACGTGGTTCAGGAACACGTCCTGCACGTTCTGCGTCTTCTCAGTAGCCACGAAGTTGACCCTTCATTCTTGGCACAGCCCTGCGTTGGTGCGGGCCGTATCCGCTCGTCTGCACGGTCGCGCAGGACGCCATGCAGCGAACCTTGCAAGCGGCATGCCGACGCGGGACGCAGGCATGCGATTGCAGTCACGGTTATCTAGCTTGCCCCTGGCCGCAAACCAGGGGGGCCGTTATCGCCGCCCTGCACCCGCCTGGCGAACAGGGCGAACAGTCGCCGGCCGACCGGACCGACCGTGCCCCCGCCCACCGGCTGCCCGTCCAGCGCCAGCACCGGTTTGACGAAGGTGGTCGCGGCCGTGATGAAGACTTCGCGCGCCTTGCGCAGCTCGTCGAGCGAGAAGGCGCGCTCCTCGACGGCGACGCCGTGGCCGGCCAGTTCGGCCAGCAGGGCGGCGCGCGTGCAGCCGGGCAGGATGGCGTGGCTGAGCGGCCGTGTGCGCAGCACCCCGCCCTCGTCCACCATCCAGACCGACGTCGAAGCCCCCTCGGTGATCATTCCGCTGCCGTCGAACAATATGGCTTCGGTGGCGCCCCGTTCGCGCGCGGCCTGGCGCGCCAGCACGTTGGGCAGCAGCGCCACGGACTTGATGTCGCAGCGCGCCCAGCGCTGGTCGGGCAGGGTGATCGCGGTTGCCGTCCAGCCATCCGGGGCAGTGGGAAAGGGCGGCAGCCGCCGTGCGGTGACGACCAGGGCCGGGCGCGTACCGGGCTTGGGAAAGGCGTGATCCCGTCGGGATACGCCCCGCGTGACCTGCAGGTAGACCATGCCGTCCCGGCCGAAGGGTGCGGCCAGGCGGTTGCGCGCCGCCACCTCGCGCAGCACCGTCGCCAGCGCGGCGCGCCCGATCGGTGCCGCGATGCGCAGCTCCCCCAGCGACCGGTCCAGCCGGTCGAGGTGCAGGTCGCAGTCCACGAACCGGCCGCGATGCAGGTGGACGACCTCGTACACCCCGTCGGCGAACTGGTAGCCGCGGTCCTCCACGTGAACCAGCGCCCGGAGGTGCGGAACGTAGCGCCCGTTGACGTAGGCGATGCGGCTCACGCCAGGCCTCCAGAGCATGTCTCGTTCACTTGCGTTCACTCCACAGGCTCTAGCTCGTTGTTTTACGAGCATCTTCACCCGATCAGACGATTCCGTCTGACCGGGACCTGCTCTAGGCTGCAGGTTCCTCGGTAAGCGCATCGGGCTGGTCGCCGTAGCCGGGGGCCGGGCCGTTGGCCATCGGCGGCGCCTCGTCCTGCTGCTCGCCCGGCGCGTCGCGCCGCTGCTGGCCGTTGTACTGGCTGGACTGGCCGCCATGCTGTCCAGGCTGGCCGTTGTACTGGCCGCCGTTCTGCCCGTGGCCCTGCTGCGGCTGCTGCTGGCTCGCCTGGTTGATGGCGTTGAGGATGCGGAAGTAATGCTCGGCATACTGGAAGTAGCTTTCCGCCATCACCCGGTCGCCCGAGCCGGTCGCATCGCGTCCGAGCTGCAGGTATTTCTCGAACAGCTGCTGGGCCGTGCCGCGGATCCGCAAGTCCGGGCCGCTGCTGTCGAAGACGTGGTTCCTGTTGAGCGGAACGTTGCCGCCATATTGGCGGGGAGATCCGCCTCCGCCGCCGCCCCCGCCCCCGCCGCTGCGATGGGACCGTCCGCGCATGCGTTTCATGTTCATCCGATGCTACTATGCTTCATCACTGTGCTTTCCTGGCGAGCCGCTTCGCAGGGATCGTCGCCAGGCCGGAGCCGTGCGCACGATGCGAAGTCCTGGCCGAGAGTTCACGCCATCTGGCTGCGGGCCGACCGCCGATCCGTCCGAGCTGGGCGGACACTCCGCAGCTTTCCCGATTCGGGACAACCCGCGGCGGATAGCGGCCCTCCGGCGCAGCCGGACACCATCCGTGCCGTTTGGCGCAGCGAAACCCTACCCGCCTGAGCGGCCGCTGCCAAACGTTTTCTGCCGGGCGCCCACGCTCGCTACCAGCGCGCGGGGAACGCCCGCCAGATCGTCCTGGATTCCGACATGGGTGAGCCCGGCGCGCCGGGCAAGGGCCGCCACGTCGGCGGCCTGGCCGGCCCCCAGCTCCAGGATCGCCACCCCCTGCCGGCCGAGCAGCGCGGGCAGCGCGGGCAGCAGCCGGGCGTAGCAATCGAGCCCGGACGGTCCGCCATCGAGGGCGCCCCGGGGCTCGTGGCCCAGTTCGGGCATCAGCGCGGCGAGGTCGGCCGAGGCGATGTAGGGCGGGTTGCACAGGACGAGGTCGAACGGATGGCCGACGGAAGCGGCCCAGTCGCCGACGACGAAGGCCGCCCTGGCCGACAGGCCGCAGGCGCCTGCGTTGCGGGCGGCCAGGCGGGCAGCCGCCGGCGAGATGTCCACCCCCACCCCGAACGCTCGATGGAACTCGCTGAGTGCGGCCAGCAGCAGGCAGCCCGTGCCGGTGCCGAGGTCGAGTATGGCGCCGACCGAGTCGCGGTGCGGGAACGCCGCCAGCGCCGCCTCGACCAGCGTCTCGCTGTCCGGGCGCGGCACCAGCGCGTCCGGCCCGGCCGAGAGGTCCAGCGTCCAGAAGCCGCGGCGTCCGGTGATGTAGGCCAGCGGCTCGCGCGCCGCCCGGCGAGCGACCAGTGCCGCCAGGGCGCCTGCGTCCAAGGGCAGGTCGCGCGCGGTCAGCGGTGTGACAGTGAAGCCGAGCAGATGCGAGGCCAGCAGCCTGACTTCCCGGGCAGGCGCTTCCACCCCGCCCGCCTCGAGCCGGCGGCGAGCCCACGCCAGCGCTTCGCCCAGCGTCGCGGGCGCGCTATCTTCTGGAGGCAGCATCTGATGCCCGGGATCTTCCATGCGCCTGCCAACCGTCCTCCTGCTCTGCCTCGCAGCCCTGCCGGCCTCGGCGGCGATGGTCAGCTTCCATGTGACCGACCAGACCGACCCCCTGGAGGTCACCGAGGCCACCACGGTGTTCGTCAACGGGCATCTGGTGGCGCATTTCGAGCTGAGCGCCGAGCACCCGTTCGCCGACATCGCCGTCAGCATGCCTGCGGCCGACCGCTACGAATACGCGCTGTGCGGCCGTATCACCATCCGCGCGCCCGACGGCCACAGCGAGACGCACGTGCTGGACGACGGTGCGTCGATGCCCGACCCGAACGGCCGCCGCCTGGAAGCGCTGGCGGCGGACGGGTTCACGACGTTCTTCCTGGCCGAGCGGCGGGGGGAGCAGGCGCCGGCGCCGGCGGATCTGCACAAGACGAATGTTTGTAGTGTTCCGACGTCCTGAGAAAGAAAGGCCTGCTTTTTTGAAAAAAAGCAGCAAAAAACTTTTGTTCGCTTGCGCGGCACTGAGTTCCAACGCGCGCCCCAACAATCAAAAGCTTTTTGGTTCTTTTTCTCGAAAAAGAACATCCGTTCTTAAGTCTCCGCTGCCAACCTCGCCGCCTGATCCTCCTCCGTCAGCGCGTCGACGAACTCGTCGAACTCGCCCTGCATCACGCGGTCGATCTTGTGCGAGGTCAGGTTGATGCGGTGGTCCGAAACCCTCCCCTGAGGAAAGTTATAGGTCCGTATCCGCTCGCTGCGGTCGCCGGTCCCCACCTGGCTGCGGCGATCGGCCGAGCGGGTGGTGTGCAGGGCCGAACGCTGCGCCTCGTACAGGCGTGACCGCAGGATCTTCATCGCCTTGGCGCGGTTCTTGTGCTGGCTGCGCTCCTCCTGCATCGCGACGACGACGCCGGTCGGCAGGTGGGTGATGCGCACCGCACTTTCCGTCTTGTTCACGTGCTGCCCGCCCGCGCCAGATGCGCGGTAAACGTCGATGCGCAGATCGCTCTCGCTGACCTGCACGTCCACCTCCTCGGCTTCGGGCAGCACGGCCACGGTCACCGTGCTGGTGTGGATCCGGCCCTGGGTCTCGGTGGTGGGCACGCGCTGCACGCGGTGCACGCCCGATTCGTATTTCAGCCGCGCGAATACGTTGCGGCCGGTGATCTCGGCGATGCCCTCCTTCAGGCCGCCGAGCTCGGTCTCGTTGAACTCAAGCACCTCGAACCGCCAGCCGCGCAGGGCCGCGTATTTCTGGTAGGCGGCGAAGAGCTCGGCGGCGAACAGGCCCGCCTCGTCGCCCCCCGCGGCTGGACGGATCTCGAGGATGGCGCTGCGCTCGTCCGCCTCGTCGCGCGGCAGCAGGGCCATCTGGATTTCACGCGCCAGGCCAGGAATGCGCGCGCGCAGCTGCCGCAACTCCTGCTCGGCCATGTCGCGCATCTCCGGGTCGTCGAGCAGGGTTTCCGCTTCCCGCTCCTCGGCCTGGGCGGCACGCCACTCATCGATCCGGGCGACCAGCGGCTCCAGCTCCGCCAGCTCCTTCGAGGCGCGCGAGAACGCGTCGCCGGTCAGGCCGCCCGACAGGTCGCTGCGAAGTTCCTCGGCGCGCAAGACGATGCGGTCGAATTTCTGACTGAGGTCGGTGGACATGATCAGCGCCCCAGGCTCTCCGCCAGCTCAGCGAGCCTGACCTCGGTCTGCGTGCCGGTCACCAGGTCCTTCACCCGGGCGACGCCGCGGGCGAGCTCGTCATCGCCCAGGATGACGGCGGCGCGCGCGCCGATCCTGTTGGCGCGTTCCAGCCGACGCTTGAAATTGCCGCGATAGGCGACCTCGGACCGCAGCCCGGCGCGGCGGAGCGCTTGCAGGATGTCGAGCGCGGCAGCCTCGGCGGCCTCCCCCAGCGGGACCACGGCGATCGGCCGGGGGGCGGGCGGCGTGTCGTCCAGCAGCATCGACAGGCGTTCGATGCCTGCGGCCCAGCCTACCGCGGGCGTCGGCGGGCCGCCCATTTCGGCCACCAGCCCGTCATAGCGTCCGCCGGCCATGACCGTGCCCTGCGCGCCGAGGCGCCTGGTGACGAACTCGAAAGCGGTGTGGCTGTAGTAATCGAGGCCGCGCACGATGCGGGGGTTCTCGACGAACGGCACCCCGAGGCGGCCGAGCTTGTCCTGAACCGCCGCGTAGAAGTCTTTCGATGCGTCCGACAGGCAGGAGCCGATGGTCGGCGCGTCGGCTATGACCTTGCGGTCGTCCTCGTCCTTGCTGTCCAGTATCCTCAGGGGATTGCTCCCTAGGCGCCTGAGGCTGTCTTCGGACAGCTGGGGCGACCTGTCCTGGAAGTAGCGGACCAGTTCGGCGCGGTAGATCGTCCGGTCGGCATCGCTGCCGAGCGTGTTCAGCTCCAGCACCACGTCGCCGGCGATGCCGAGCGTGTTCAGGATGTCCCAGCCGAGTGCCATGATCTCCGCATCGGCCAGCGGCTCGGCGGAACCCACCAGCTCGGCGCCGATCTGGTGGAACTGGCGGTAGCGGCCTTTCTGCGGCCGCTCGTAGCGGAACATCGGCCCGGCGTAGAACACCTTCTGCGGCAGCGCCTGGGTCAGCCCGTTGGTCACCAGCGCGCGGCAGATGCCGGCGGTGTTTTCGGGGCGCAGCGTCAGGCTGTCGCCGCCGCGGTCTGCGAAGGTGTACATCTCCTTGGTGACGACGTCGGAGGTGTCGCCCAGCGTGCGGGCGAAGACGCGCGTGTCCTCGAAGATGGGTGTGGACCACTCATCGAAGCCGTAGAGCGATGCGGTGGCGCGCGACGTGCCGACGACGTGGGCGTGTCGGCGCTGGTCCTCGCCGATGATGTCCCTGGTGCCGCGAACGGGCTGGAGCGCTTCCAAGTCTGTGGTCCGAAAGGGGAGGCGGCATCTACCACGTCCGGCCAACCGCGCCAGCCCGGCCGTCGCTGAGGTTTCGCTAGCGCAGCAGCCCGGGAAACAGGCCGAGCAGGCCGATGGCGATGAGGTACACGGCCACGATCAGGTTCAGCAGCCTGGGGACGAGCAGGATCAGCACGCCGGCCAGCAGGGAAGCGAGCGGCGTCAGGTAGACGGTGTGAAAGTTCATGGGCGCGGTCTCCTGCTGCGCGGAACGGCTGGTTAGGGCGGTGCTTGGGCCCGACTCAGGACGGCGGGGAGCGGACCAGGATGGTCCTGACGCGGTCGGCCAGGGCGCCCATGCCGAACGGCTTGGTCATCACCTGCATGCCCGGCTCCAGCTGGCCGTTGCCGACCACTGCGTTGTCGGCGTAGCCGGTGATGAACAGCACGCGCAGGTCCGGCCTGGTCAGCCGTGCCGCGTCGGCCACCTGCCGACCGTTCATGCCGCCGGGCAGGCCGACATCGGTGATCAGCAGGTCGATCCGCGTGCCGGACTGGACCAGGCGCAGGCCGGACGCGCCGTCCACCGCCTCCAGCGTGCGGTAGCCGAGCTCGCCCAGCACGTCGGATACCAGCATGCGCACCGTCGGCTCGTCGTCGACCACCAGCACCGTTTCGTTGTTGACTGCCGCGGCCGGTTCGGGCTCCTGCACGAGCTCGGCCTCCTGCACCGGGGCGACGGTGTGGCGCGGCAGGTAGATGCGCACCGTGGTGCCATGCCCGGCCTCGCTGTAGATGCGCGCCTGGCCGCCGGACTGGCGGGCGAAACCGTAGATCATCGACAGGCCGAGCCCGGTGCCGAGCCCGATCGGCTTGGTGGTGAAGAACGGATCGAACGCACGGGCGGCGACCTCCGGCGGCATGCCGGTGCCGGTGTCGGTCACGCACAGCGCCACGTACTGGCCGGGCGCCATGTCGCGTTCGCGCGCGCCGCGCTCGTCGAGCCAGACATTGGCGGTTTCCACCGTCAGCCGGCCGCCATCGGGCATCGCGTCGCGGGCGTTGATGCACAGGTTCAGAAGAGCGTTTTCCAGCTGGTTCGGGTCGCACAACGTCGGCCACAGGCCGACCGCGAGCACCGTCTCCATGGTGATCTGCGGCGTCACGGTGCGGGCGAGCAGCTCGGCCATGCCGGCGATCAGCCGGTTCATGTCGGTCGCGCGCGGGTCCAGCGTCTGGCGGCGCGAGAACGCCAGCAGGCGGTGGGTCAGGGCGGCCGCCCGCGCGGCTGCTCCCTGGGCGGCCGTCAGGTAGCGGTCCAGGTCGCCTGTGCGGCCCTCCGCCACCCGCATCTTCAGCATCTCCAGGCTGCCGGTGATGCCGGTGAGGAGGTTGTTGAAATCGTGCGCCAGTCCGCCCGTCAGCTGGCCCACCGCCTCCATCTTCTGCGACTGGCGCAGCGCGTCCTCGACCCGTTCACGCTCGGCCTGTTCGGCCAGCAGCCGGTCATGGGCGTGGGCCAGGGCGTGTATGTGGGCTTTCTGCGCCCGCAGGTCGGTCAGCACGCCGCATAGCAGCACGTCGCCCTCGCGCTGGTGCAGCAGGCTGAGGGAGATTTGCACCGGCAGCATCCCGGCGGCGGTGTGCAGGCTGAACTCGTCCCTGGCGCTTGCGGTGCGGGCCTCGATCAGCGCCGCCTCGAAGCGTTCGGCGTCGGCCGGCGGCATGAACGGCTGCAGCGCGCGCCCGATCGCGCGCTCCTGCGGGATGCCGAGCATCGCCGCCAGGCAGCGGTTGCAGTAGAGCACGGTGCCGTCGCCGGCCAGCGTGACCGCGCCTTCCTGGATCTGCTCGATCAGCACGCGATAGGGGTGGTCGCTGCTCTCCAGCGTGTAGACGCGGTGGTCGCCCGCCCCGGCCGCCACCACCAGCGCGTCGACCTCGCCGCGGCGGATCGCCTCGAGCGTCTCCTCGCTCTCCTCCAGCCGCGCCTGCAGCTCGGCGATGCGGGCGAGGTCGGCGTCGCGGCCGGAGCTGCTCACGGCCCGTCCGCGGGCAGGTCGAGGCCGCGCAGCACGCGCGCCGTCTGCGACAGGTCGCCGATGATGCGGCGGACCGGCCCTGGCGCCAGCTTCATCAGGGTCGGCGCGGCGACCACCTGGTAGCGCGCGGCAAGTTCGGGCTGCTGATATATGTCGACTATCTCGAGGTCGTATCGGCTGGGCATCCGCTCGGCGCAGAACCGCCGCAGGTTCTCGATCGCGCGCTGCGACAGGCCGTTGGTGCCGGCCACGAACAACCGCAGCTGATAAGTGACCGCCGCATCGTCCTGCGTCCCGGTCAAGCCGGCCCGGCGGGCGTCTTGGGGCAGATGTCCAGGCCCACCAGCACCTTCTCCGTGTCGGACAGGTCTCCGATCAGGCGCTTGAGCGGTGCGGGCAGCCGCCGGACGAGAGTGGGGATCGCCAGGATCTGGTCGCTCGCCGCACGCTGCGGGTTCTGGGCCAGGTCGATCACCTCGACGTCGTAGCGGCCCGCCAGATGCTCCTCGCAGACCCGCTTGAGGTTGGCGATCGCGGCCAGCGATTTCGCGGTCTGCCCGGCGACGTAGAGGCGCAGGTGATACTGTCCGTCCGCCTCGGCCTCCTGGTCCTGCGGGGTCATCCCTGGCTCACGAAGCTGCGCCGCGCGGCCATGGCGTCGCGGTTCCTGGCGATCGCCGCATCGGTCTCGGCGGCTTCGGCCAGCAGCGCGGCCACCTCCTCCTCCTCCTGCTCCAGCGTCATCCGCAGCTCCTCGATCTGCCGCTCCACCGCCTGGCGCCGCCGCTGGTGCTCGCGCCGGCGCTGCTCGATCGCGCGGAGCCGCCGCGTTCCCTCGGCACGCTCCATCGCCTCCTGCGCCTCGCGCGCGGTTCCGGTCAGCACGCCGGCGGGCCCGACATAGGCGCTGGTCAGGACCACGCCGCGGTCGGTGATCCTGTACTCGCGCATCTGGTTGGAGTGGTTCATGCCCCTGGACTTGATGATGTAGAGGATGCGGTCGCGCTCCCCGTTGGCTTCCACGTCCAGCAGCTTGATCCAGGCGTCCATCAGCGAGGAGAGCCCCTGGTCGGTCGCTTCGGCGATCGACCCGTCGGTGCGCAGGCTGGTGAACAGGCCGGTGATGCCGCGCGCCTTGAGCATGTCCACCATGCGAAGCAGCGTCGCATGCACCTGGACGGCCGGGCCGCGGAAGGCGGAGAGCGGATCGATGACGACGGTCGTCGGGCGGAACCGCTCCAGCGCGCGATACATGCGCGCCAGATGCATCTCCAGCCCGAACAGGCTCGGACGGGCCGGCTCGAATTGCAGCAGCCCCTGGTCGGCACGCTGCCTTAGGTCGATGCCGACCGAACCGGCATTGCGGCAGATCTCGCGCGCGCTCTCCTCCAGGACGAAATACAGGCAGCGCTCGCCGCGTGCGCAGGTCGCCTCGGCGAAATGGGAGGCCAGCGTGGTCTTGCCGGTCCCCGCGACGCCGGACAGCAGGATGCTCGACCCGCGATAGAACCCGCGATGCTGGAGCATGTCGTCCAGACCCGAGATGCCGGTGCCGACAACCGTCGAGTCCACGTCGCGCTCCAGGCCGGACGAGGTGATCGGCAGGACGCTGATGCCGAGGTCGTCGATCAGGAACGGATACTCGTTGGTGCCGTGCGCCGAGCCGCGATACTTCACCACGCGCAGCCGCCGGGTGGTGATCTGGTCGTCCACCCGGTTGTCGAGCAGGATGACGCAGTCCGAGACGTATTCCTCGAGCCCGTGGCGGGTCAGCTGGCCTTCGCCGCGCTCGCCCGTGATGACGGCGGTCAGGTTGCGTTCCTTCAGCCAGCCAAACAGCCGGCGCAGCTCTGCCCGCAGGATCGAAGGGTCGGTGAAGCCGGAAAACAGGGTCTCGATGGTGTCGAGCACGACGCGCCTGGCGCCTATGCTGTCGACCGCAAAGCCCAGGCGGACGAACAGTCCTTCGAGGTCGTACTCGCCCGATTCCTCGATTTCGGACCGTTCCACCCGCACGTGGTCGATGGCCAGGCGGCGCGAGGCGACCAGGCCCTGCAGGTCGTAGCCGAGCGAGGCGACGTTGGCTTCGAGATCCTCGACCCGCTCCTCGAAGCTCATGAACACGCCCGGCTCGTCGTGCAGCGTCGCCCCGTTGACCAGGAAGGTGGTGGCGAACAGCGTCTTGCCGCAGCCCGCGGCGCCGCAGACCAGGGTGGGCCGGCCGGCCGGCAACCCGCCCAGCGTGATCTCGTCGAAGCCCAGTATGCCGGTAGGCGCCTTGAGCAGCCCGGCACGGTATGCCTGGGGTGAGCGGTCCTCGGTCATCGGTCGGAGCAGCACCTTGATTGCCTCCGCCACGTTGTAGAGGTTTCCCTAGGCGGCGCCAGCGCTGCCCGGCGAAAACGCCGATTGTGTCCGAAGACGAGGCATGGTCTGCTTCGTGGTGCGCTCGACGCGACCGCACCGGATGGAGCACAGGCCGTTGCGGCTGCAGAGCGGGCATCGCACCACATGAGCGCGCGAGTCATATGAGCGCGGGCGTCACATGAGCGCGGGCGTCACATGAGCGCAAGCGGGGCCGCGGAGCGGATGGCGGAGCTGGAAAAGCTTATCTCCAGCGTCCGTCACGACGTGTGCGGCGCGCTGACCCCGGCGCTGATGGTGGCGGACAGCCTGCAGTCGCACGCCGACCCCGCCGTGCAGCGTGCGGGGGCGAAGATCGCCCAGTCGATCATGCGGGCGACGACGATGCTGAAAGCCACGCGCGAGGCCGTGCCGCCGATGCGGCACGCGGCGGGGGCGGACCGGCCGGGCGGGTAGCGCGTCTGGCGGGAGGGCTGCATGATGCAGCCGGCCCATGACCCCGCTTGAACGCCAGATCATCGACGAGCACCGCGCCGGACGGCTCAGCCGCAGGATGTTCCTCCGGCACGCGTCCAGGATCGGCCTGCTCGCGGCACTGCCTGCACCTGCGGCGGCGCTGGGACGGCCGGGTGCCACCGTACGCGTCGCCTCCCAGGTGCCGTCGGGCGCGCTCGAGCCGTTGACGGTCTCCGAGATCGGCGGCCTGGCGATGCTGTGCCAGACCGGCGAGTTCCTCATCTTCGACGGTTCGGACCTGGTCCTGCGCCCGTCGCTTGCGACCGGCTGGACGCCCGATGCCGATTGCTCGACCTGGACGTTCACCCTTCGCCCGGGCGTGAAGTTCCATGACGGCCAGGCGTTCGGCGCGGCCGACGTGGTGGCGACGATGGACCGTCTCTGCGACCCGAGGCAGGGATCGAACGCGCTGTCGGTGCTGCGCGGCGTGCTCTCGCCAGGCGGCACCAGGCGCATCGACGAGCTGACCGTGCGGTTCGAGCTCGACGCGCCGAACGGCAATTTTCCGTATTACGTGTCGTCGGACAACTACAACGCGATCATGCTGCCGGCGAACTACGCGGGCGATTTCGAGGCGAACTTCAACGGCACGGGACCGTTCCGGTTGGAGCGCTACGCGGCCAAGCAGGGAGCGAGCTTCGTCCGCAACCCGGCCTATTGGGGCCGCGCGGCCCTGCCGGCGCGGACCGAGTTCACGTTCTTCACCGACCAGCAGCCGCAGATCCTGGCGCTCGAGGACGACCAGGTGGACGCGATCGTGCAGATCTCGGTGCAGGGGGCGCAGGGCCTGCTGCGCGACCCGGACGTGCGGATCATCGACATCCCCGCTTCCACCCACCGGCAGATACACCTGCGCTGCGACCAGGGCCCGCTCGCCGACAGGCGGGTAAGGCAGGCGATCGCGCTGTGCCTGGACCGGCCTGGCATCCTGCACGGGCTGTTCCAGGGGCGCGCCCGTCTCGGCAACGACTCGCCGTTCGACCCGATGTTCGCCTCGACCGACCGTTCGGTGCCGCAGCGCAGGAAGGACCTGTCGCGGGCCATGGCGCTGATGAACGAGGCGGGGCATGCGGACGGGTTCGAGACGACCCTGACCACCGAGCGGCAGCAGGAGATACCGGACCTGGCCGTGCTGGTGCAGAACGCCTGCGGGCAGATCGGCATACGGGTCGGGCTGCGCATCGAGGACCCCGGCACCTATTACGGCACCGCGCAGTTCGGCCGGTCGGACTGGCTCGACAGCGCGATCGGCATCACCGATTACGGGCATCGCGGCGTGCCCAACGTCAACCTGGCGGCGCCCTATCTCAGCAACGGCGCCTGGAATGCCGCGCATTTCCGCAGCGCAGAGTACGACCGGCTGGTGGCCGGCTACATCGCGGCCACCGACCTGTCGGCACAGCGCGTGCTTGCGGGCAGGATACAGACCCTGCTGCTGGACGAGACGCCGGTGATCATTCCGTATTTCTACGACTACATCTGCGCCACCGGCCCGACCGTCACCGGCGTCGCCGTCAGCGGCCTGTCGCAGATCTTCCTGCAGGACGCGGCGCTGTCCTGATGGGCCGCAAGCTGCGCATGGTGGCGGTCCGCTGCGCGCTGAGCGGGCTGACGCTGCTGCTGCTGAGCGCCGTGGTGTTCGCGGCCGGCCAGGTGCTGCCGGGCGATGTCGGCCGGTCCATCCTCGGTCCGCTGGCCGACGCCCGGGCGGTCGCCGCACTCGACCACCAGCTCGGCGCGGACGCGCCGCCGCTGCTGATGTATGCGCGCTGGATCGGCCACCTGCTGCAGGGCGACATGGGGGTGTCGTACGCCTATCGCAGCCCGGTCGCGCCCTTCATCGTCCGCGCGCTGGGCAAGTCCTCGGCCCTGGCCGCGGTTACGCTGGCGCTCGTCGTTCCGCTGTCGGTGGGCGCGGGCATCCTGGCCGCGTCCAGGCGCGGGCGCTGGCAGGACCGGCTGGTCAACCTGGGCGGCCTGTCGCTGACGGTGGTGCCGGAGTTCGTCTCCGGCATCCTGCTGATCCTGGTGTTCGGCGTGTGGCTGCGCTGGCTGCCGATCTCGGCCAACACGAGGCCCGGCACCGGCGCGCCGGAACAGCTCCGCCACCTGATCCTGCCGGCGCTGCCGCTGGTGCTGGTGCTGTTCGGCTACATCGCCCGCATCACCAGGGCCGGCATGATCGAGGCGCTGGACGCCGACTACACGCGAACCGCGACACTGAAGGGCCTGCGCCGAAGCCAAGTGATCCTGCGCCACGTGCTGCGCAACGCGCTGCTGCCGACCATCACCGTCATCGCCGCCCAGACGAGCTACCTGCTGGGCGGCCTGGTGGTGGTCGAGACGCTGTTCCGCTACCAGGGCATCGGCAGCCTGATCCTGACCGCCGCGCACGGCAAGGACTACCCCATGCTGGAAGCCGGCATTCTGACCGTGGGCGCCGCCTACATCCTGTCCGCCATCCTGGCCGACGCCCTAGTCGCCATGCTCGACCCCAGATGACCCAAAAGCTTTTTGGTTCTTTTTCTCGAAAAAGAACGTCCTTTCTTTTTGGCCTGCTCGTACTGGCTTTCTGGGTGGCCTGCGCGTTCGTCGGTCCGTTTGTCGTCCCGCAAGACCCCTATGCCGACGACCTGATGAACGCGCTAGCCCCGCCCTCCGCCGAGCACTGGTTCGGCACCGACCAGATCGGCAGGGACGTGTTTTCCCGGGTCATCGCCGGCGCCAGGCCCATCCTGTCGGTCGCACCCGCCGCGACCTTCCTTGCGGCCCTGTGCGGCACCATGCTCGGCCTGGTCACCGGCTATGCCGGCGGCTGGGTGGACACGGTGCTGAGCCGGCTGGTCGAGGTGATCCTTGCGCTGCCGCTGATCGTGGTGGCGTTGCTGGTGCTGGTGGCGCTGGGACCGTCCTCGCTGAACGCGACCCTGGTGATCGCGCTGGTGTTCACGCCGATCATCGCGCGCACGGTGCGCAGCGCGGTGCTGGCCGAGTGCAAGCTGGACTACGTTCCGGCGGCCCAGCTGCGCGACGAGACGGCGCTGCACATCATGTTCGTGGAAATCCTGCCCAACGTCCTGCCGCCCATCGTGGTGGAGGTCACCGTGCGGCTGGGATACGCCATCTTCACGGTGGCCTCGCTGAGCTTCCTGGGCTTCGGCATCCAGCCGCCCTCTCCCGACTGGGGGCTGTCGATCGCCGAGAATTACGGGCTCATCGTCGGCGGCTATGGCTGGACGGTGGGCTTCGCCGCGCTCGCCACCGCGTCGCTGGTGATCGGCGTGAACCTGGTGGCCGAGGGTCTGCAGGACGCGGCACGGTGAGCCCGCCCGCCCTGTCGCTGGCAGGCCTGTCCGTGTCCTACGGCCGGACGCCCATCCTGCGCGGGCTGTCGTTCGAGATTGCGCCCGGCGCGTGTTTCGGCCTGGTGGGCGAGTCCGGCTGCGGCAAGTCCACCGCGGCGTTCGCAGCGTTGCGCGCGCTCCCGCCGGCGGGACGGGTCACCGCCGGCCAAATCGGCATCGACGGGCAGGACGTGCTCTCTCTCTCACGCGCGGGGCTGCGGCAGCTTTGGGCACGGCGCGTGTCGATGGTGTACCAGGACCCGAGCCGCGCGCTGAACCCCACGCTGACGGTCGGCGTCCAGCTGGCCGAGGCGTTCACCGTGCTGGGCGCGCCAGACCCGATGGCGCGCGCGGAGGCCATGCTGGCCCGCGTGCAGGTGCCCTCGCCGCGCCGGCTGCTGGCGGCCTACCCGCACCAGCTGTCGGGCGGCACGCAGCAGCGCGTGGTGATCGCGATGGCGCTGGCCAAGAACCCGTCCCTGCTCGTCCTGGACGAGCCGACGACGGGGCTGGACGCGACGGTGGAGGCCGAGATCCTGGACCTGGTGGACGCGCTGCGCCGGGAGCAGGGCACCGCCGTGCTGCTGATCAGCCACAACCTGCCGATGGTGGCGCGCATGTGCGACCGGATCGGCGTGCTCTACGCCGGCATCCTGGTGGAGCAGGGCGAGGCCGGCGAGGTGCTGGGCGCGCCCTCGCACCCCTACACCGCGCGGCTGGTCGCGTGCCTGCCCGGCGCCGGGCGACGCAAGCGGGACGGCCCGCTGCAGACCATCGCGGGCGGGCTGCCCGCGCCCGGCGCGGCGCTGGCCCCTTGCGCGTTCGCGCCGCGCTGCGACCGGCGCGAGGCTGTGTGCCTGTCCACCCCGCCGCCCGAACGCTGGACCGGCCTGCACATGGCGCTGTGCCATTTCACCCCGCCATTCCCGGCGCCGCCCGGCCTGTCCGCGGGCGCGCCCGCGGAGGCCGGCGCGCGGCCGGTGCTGGCGGCCCGCCACCTGTCGAAGACCTATGCCGGCCCGGGCGGAGCGGTGCGCGCCGTGGACGATGCCAGCCTGACGCTGGCGGCGGGCGAGACGCTGGGCCTGGTGGGCGAGTCGGGCAGCGGCAAGACCACGCTCGCCCGTCTCCTGCTTGGCCTGACCGCGCCCGACCCGGGCGGGACGCTGACGCTGGACGATGCGGCCCTGGGCCCGACCATACGGTCGCGCAGCCGGAACGACCGGCGCGCCATCCAGATCATCTTCCAGAACCCCGACTCCGCGCTGAACCGCGCGCAGCGCGTGCGGTCCATCCTGACCCGTCCGCTGGTCCGGCTCGCAGGCCTGTCCGGCCGCGCGCTGACGGCGGCGCTGTCGGAGCTCGCCCAGGGCGTCCGGCTGGGGGAGGCGCACCTGGCCATGCGCCCCCGCGCGCTGTCGGGCGGGCTGAAGCAGCGGGCGGCCATCGCGCGCGCCTTTGCCGGACGGCCGCGGGTGGTGATCTGCGACGAGCCAACCTCGGCGCTCGACGTGTCGGTGCAGGCCGCCATCCTCAACCTGCTCGCCGGGCTGCAGGCGCGCGACGGCGTGTCCTACGTGTTCATCTCGCACGACCTGGCGGTGGTGCGCTACCTGGCCGACCGGATCGCGGTCATGTACCTGGGCCAGATGCTGGAGGTCGGTCCGGCGGAGGACGTGCTGGCCGGGCCGCACCATCCCTACACCGCGGCCCTCGTATCGGCATCCACGGCCGCGACGCGCATCCGCCTGAAGGGCGAGATGCCGGCTCCCGGTGCGGTGCAGGCCGGGTGCGTGTTCCAGGCGAACTGCCCACGCAAGATCGGACCGGTCTGCGAGAATGTGCGGCCGCCCTTCGATCCGGACGCCGTGCACCCGGTCCGCTGCCATCTGCCGGCGGGCGAGCTGCCGAGGGTCGACCGGCGGCTTGCGGGAGCGAATAGCTAGCCGCGGTCACACCCATTGCCGCCGAAGGTCGACCAGGTGCAGCACCAGCGCGCCGAGCAGGCCGCCCGAGACGAACCCCCACCACGCGCCGCCGAGCGCGAGACGCATCGCCAGCACCAGGCATAGTCCCGAGCCGAGGTTCCACACCAGCCCGGACGGCGCCACGCCGCGCCCGCGCACCCGAAACAGCAGCACCAGCGCCATCCCCTCGCACAGCATGCCGGCCAGGATGAAATCCAGCACCCGGCCATGCGCCATCAGCGCCGTCACGCCGCCCCCACCGAACGCGCGAACGCCTCGACCGCCGCCGCTGCGCGTTCCGGCGCCTCCTCATGCGCGAGGTGCCCCAGCCCCGCCCAGTGGATCACGCGCGCGTGCGGCACCAGCGCCGCCACCCGGTCCGCGTCGCGGGGCGGGATGGCCCTGTCGTTGTCAGCCGCCACCAGCAGCAGAGGGGTCGCCAGCCGCGGCAGGTCCCTGACGACCGGAACGAGGTCCCAGTTCGCCATCATCCGCAGCGCGCCCGCCGCATGCCCGGGCTCGCGCACCAGCCGCGCGTAGTATCCGACGCCCGCCGCATCGAGCCGCGACCCGGTGCCGGCCAGCAGCCGCTCCACCACGCGGGGGTCGCCCGCCCGCCAGGCAAACAGCTGCGGCAGCACCGGCAGCCCCACCAGCAGGCGCGCGAGCGGCGCGAACACCTGGCCCGCCGGCCCGGCCAGCGGCATGAACGCCCCGTTCAGGCTGACCAGCCCGGCCGGCGCGATCATCCTGTCGATGCACATGCGCGCGAGAACCGCGGCCCCTGCCGAATGTCCCACGGCCAGCGCCGGCTCGCTGCCGATCGCGTCCAGCAATCCCGCAAGATCCCTCGCCATCGCCGGCAGCGACAGGCGGTGCCCGCCCGGAACGCTGGTGAAGCCGTGCCCGGGCAGGTCGGGCGCCACCACCCGGAAGTGCCGCACCAGATACGGCCAGACGCCGCGCCAGGAATGGGTGGACGCGCCGGTCCCGTGCAGCAGCAGCATGACGGGTGCCGTGTCCGCGCCGCCGACCTGCACGTGCCATGTCAGCGGCCCCACGCGCAGGAACCGGCTCGCGTCGCGGTTCGGCCAGTCCGCCGCCTGCGCCCAGCGCGCGGGCGGGGCCGCATCGCCGGCCGGGTTCACGATCGCGCCGCCGCCCGCACCGCCTGCGAGAGGCCGGCGGCATCGGCGTAGGGCAGGGGAACGTAGAGCGCGCCCATGGCCTGGGCCAACGCGCCCGCCTCGGCCCCAGGACGCGGCGACGTGTCCAGGACCAGCGCCGACACGCCGCCCGCCCGCAGCCGGCGCGACGCCGCCAGGGCGTCCTGCGCGGCCTGCGCTCGCCCGGCCGCCCCCGCCCGCGTCACGTTCGCCCGGCCGTCGGTCAGGAACACGAGCGTCGGCGCGCAACCGCTCCGGCGGAGCGTCTCGGCCAGCAGGAAACCGGCGTCGATGCCGGCGGCCAGAGGCGTGCCGCCGCCGCCGGGCAGGGCCGCCCGGCTGCGTTTGGCCCGCACCAGAGAGCGCGTCGGCGGCAGCAGCACCTGCGCCCCGCGGCCGCGGAACGCCAGCACGGCCACCTCGTCGCGGCGCCGGTAGCATTCGGCGAGCAACAGCTCCACCGCGCCCTTCGCCTCGGCAAGGCGGTTCAGCGCGGACGACCCGGACGCGTCCACCACGAACACCGTGGTGCTGCGCGTCCGCTGCTCGCAACGCGTCACCCGGAAATCCTCCCGCCGCAGCCTGATGCGCCCGTCATTCGGGGCCGCCTTGTCCTCGGCCGCCCGCACGCGCTGCCAGGGCGCTGCGGCGCGCAGGGTTTCCAAGAAGTTCAGCCGCATTCCCGGACCTGGCGCCGCCGCGCGCACGCCCACCGGCCGGCCCCTCGGTGCAGCTTCGCGCGCTTTCTGGCGCGCTCCCTCACTCCCCTGCGACCGCGAGGTGCTGCGAAAATCCTTCGCCTGCAGCCGGGCCAGCAGACCCGGCGGGATCGCGGCACGCGCCGCCTCCAGCACGATCTCCGAGCCGGAGGCCCGCTCGGCCTCGCCCGACCCCGCATCCGCCGGCGCGTCGCCCGGCTGGGACGGGGCCTCAGCCTCCGCCGCCTCGCCGGGCGGGGATGCCGGCGCTTGCGTGGCCCGCGGCGCCAGCACCAGCCGCGCCGCTGCGGCGGCGTCCTGCATCGTGGCCACGCCGCGGCCATCCAGCGCGGCCACGCCATGCGCCGCTCTGAGCGCCAGCAGGACGGCCCGCGGCGAACCGATGCCGAGTGCCACGGCCGCCGCACACACCGCTTCCAGCACGCCCGGCTCGGCCGCGACCTCGGGCAGCATCCGGCGCGCCGCGTCGATGGCGCCGCGTTGGGGGAGCCCGGCGCCGGCCGCGCGATGGCTCACGCCGGACAGATCGAGGTGGAAGGCCAGGCGGTCGGCCAGGGCAGGCATGGTCCGCTCGTCTTCGGTCGCGCCCTCGTCGAGCGCCACGATGCCGATGCCGGCCCCGCTATCCAGCGCCGCGGCCAGCCGGGCGGCCAGCGCCGCCGTCATCCGCTCGGCCATCGCGGCGAGCAGGGTGCCGCCACGCGCCTCTGCCAGCAGCCCGCGCGAGCGGACCGGACGCCCGGCCCGCAGCGTTGCGGCCAGGTCGAGCCCGCCGAGCAGCGCGTCGTCGGCGATGCTGGCCGGCATGCGCCGCATCGGCCCGGCGATCAGCGCCAGGAACCGGTCGCGCACCGGGCCCGCCTGCGCCCGCACGGCAATGCCCCCCGTTCCGACCGGGTCGACGCTGTAGAGCGCCGCCGACTGCACCGCGTCGTCCCAGACCGACGGGTCCAAGCCGGGCCGGTCCGAGGCGGACGGGTCGGTCAAGCCGCCGCACCGAGGATGGGGGGATGCGTGGGTGTGGGCGCGGGCTCCGCCCCGCTTCTGCCCGCCAGCTGCAGGATCGCCCGCTCCACCCTGACCGTCGACCCGGCCTCGTCCAGCGGGTCGCGCCGCAGGCGGTGCCGAAGGGCCGACGGCGCCACCTGTTCGACCTGGCGGACCGACGCCGCGGTCTCGCCGTCCAGGCAGGCCAGGGCGCGCGCGGCCCGCAACAGGGTCAGCTCCGCCCGCAACCCGTCCGTGCCCAGCGCCATGCACAGGCGTGCGGCGTGTTCCAGCACGGCGTCCGGCACGTCCACCGACGGCAGCAGGGCGCGCGCCGCCTCGATCCGCGCGCGCAGGCGCTCGTCCTCGCCCTGCCAGCGGGCGCAGAAGGCGGCAGGATCGCGCTCATAGGCGTCGCGCCGGCGCACGATGTCGATCCGCTCGGCGATGTCGGTCGGCGTGCCGACCTCCACCGACAACCCGAACCGGTCCAGGAGCTGCGGCCGCAGCTCGCCCTCCTCCGGGTTGCCGCTGCCCACCAGCACGAAGCGGGCAGGGTGGCGCACGCTCAGCCCTTCGCGCTCGACCACATTCTCGCCCGAGGCGGCGACGTCGATCAGCAGGTCGACGAGGTGGTCTTCAAGCAGGTTCACCTCGTCGATGTAGAGGAAGCCCCGGTTGGCGCGCGCCAGCAGGCCCGGCTCGAACGCCCGCTCACCGCGCGTCAGCGCGCGCTCCAGGTCCAGCGCGCCGACCACGCGGTCCTCGGTCGCCCCGAGCGGCATGTCGACCACGGCGACCGGGGCCAGCCGCTCGCCCCTGGGCTCCGGCCGCGCCAGGCACTCGTCGCACAACGCGCCTGCGGGGTCGCAGGCGTAGCGGCATCCATCCACCACGCGCATCGGCGGCAGCAATGCCGCCAGCGCACGCACGGCGGTGGACTTGCCCGTGCCGCGGTCGCCGAACACCAGGACGCCGCCGATCGTCGGGTCGACCGCCGCGACCAGCAGCGCCCGCTTCATCTCCTCCTGACCAACGATCGCCGAGAACGGAAATGCCTGACGCATGCGCAAACCCCAGACCCCCAACTTCTCTATGAGGATTTCAAAGGCTTGCCTTTGATGGGGTCCAGGGGCAAGGCCCCTGGCCTTCGTTCGCTACTGTGCCTCCGGCACAACCCCGTAGCTACTGAGATAGACCGGGTCGTCGTAATCGCCCAACGCCTCGTCGGCACTGATCTGCACAACGTGCGCGCCGACCACCGATCCTGCGGCCATCGCCTTTTCCGCCCGCCGCTCCCCCTCGGCCGCGTCGCGGCACGGCACCGGCGCACCGGCTGTCAGTCCGCCCCGCCGCCCGCGCGCATACGGCACGAACACGACACGCTCGATCTTCGCCATGCCCCGGCATCCCGCACCCGGCGCCATGCCGGTCGGACGATGCTTAGCAGCACGCGCGAGTCGCGACACGCTCCGGCACGCGCATCCGTCGGGTCCGCTCGGACACGGGATGAGACAGGCGACACGCGGAATTCGGCTTGCCAGCCTTGCCGGCCTGCTGGCATAAGCCCCCACCCCGCCCAGGACAATCCAAGCGAGCCGCCCATATGATGGGACGGCGCCCCTGGCGCTACCGATCCAGGAGTTTTCGTCAGTGTCTCAGCCTTCGCTCAGGATCACGCATTTCGAAGCGCGCATGCCGCCATCCGACTACGTCTTCGAGGTGTGGAACCCGCTCGACGGCGCCTACGAGACCGCCGCCAGCTTCGAGGCGGCCATGGACCGGGTGCAGCGCATCGCGCAGACGGTGCGCGAGATGTGGGTGTCCAAGGACGCGGCCCTGGACACGCTGGACGGTCCGCCCGCCCCGGTCGCCGATGCCGAGTTTGCCGAGTTCCGCATCACCGCGCAGGCCCAGCGCAGCTACGACATCCGCAGCTTCGACAGCCCCGAATGGACCCATTTCCGCGGCTATATCAGCCAGGCGGCCGAGCGCATCAGCGGCGAGGTCGGGTTTGTGCTGGCCCCCTCGCTGGTCCCCGCACCGCCGGCGCAGCGGCTCCAGGCGCGGTCCGCCTGAGCGCAGGCGAGCCGCCTGAGCGAAAGGAACGCGCCTAGCCTTGCCTGGCGGGCGTTTTGACGATCAGGCCGTCCAGCTCGGCGGTGACGTCGATCTGGCATGACAGCCGCGACGTCGTTTCCAGGTCGCTCACCAGGTCGAGCATGTCGTTCTCCGCCGATGTCGGCGCGGGCAGGCGGTCCGCCCAGGCGGGGTCGACGAACACGTGGCACGTGCCGCAGGCGCACGAGCCGCCGCAATCGGCGTCGATCCCTGGGACGCCGTTCGTCACCGCCGCCCGCATCACGGTCATGCCGATTGCGGCGTCCACGCTGCGCGACTGTCCGTCATGCGAGACATAGGTGATCCTGGGCATCGGGCACTCCACAAAACAGCACGCGCCTGCGCGACGAGGGCAGCCAAAGGCCTCTGCGTGCAACACCCCGGACTGTCAACCGGACGGGTGCACGCGGTCCCGCATCGGGACGGGCGCACGCGGTCCCGCATCGGGACGGGTGTACGCGGTCCCGCATCGGGACGGGCGCACGCGGTCCCGCATTGGTCTCCGCCACTTGGGCTGCTAAGCCCCGGTCAGCATAGCTGGACGACATTTCGATGCGCGACACCGCCGGCCCGTCCGACACCGAGCAGCACACGCCGCCTGGCATCGACAGCAGAGCGTTCCGCAACGCTCTCGGCAGCTTCGTCACCGGCGTCACCATCATCACCACGCTCGACGAGCAGGGCCGGCCGGCCGGCCTCACCGCAAACAGCTTCAACTCCGTCTCGCTCGACCCGCCTATGGTGCTGTGGAGCCTGGCGCTGGACAGCACCTGCCTGTCCGCCTTCCGCCAGGCCGGCTGGTGGGCGGTCCACGTGCTGGCCACCGGACAGGAGCAGCTCTCCAACCAGTTCGCCCGACGCGACGCCGACAAGTTCCAGGGCGTGCCGACCATGCCCGGCCCAGGCGGCATCCCGCTGCTGGACGGCTCGGCCGCCCGTTTCGTCTGCCGCGCCGCTTTTGAGTACGAGGGCGGCGACCACGCCATCTTCCTGGGCGAGGTGCACAGCTTCGAGCAGAGCGGCCAGGCGCCCCTCGTCTACCACCAGGGCCGCTACGCCTCCGTCACCGCCCAGCCCGGCCAGCAAGCCGGTGGTGGGCCAATCTCCGGACTGGCGGGGCTTGAACGGTATGGCCTGGTCGCCGCCGCAGCCGCAGGCGGCAAGGCGCTGACCGCCACCGGACGTGAACTGACCGAAGAACTGGTCGCCCTGGCCGGCCAACGCTCGATGCCCGACCACGACATCTCCACCCTGCGCAGGCTGCTGGGGCTACTGGGTTAGGCGACGAGGCGCAGGCGTCCGCGCCGCGCGGCCGCCTGCGGCAGGTCCAGCGGCAGAAGTGGTGCGGCGGCGGGCGGGGCAGCCGGCGCCTGGGCAAGCTCCGGCACGGGCAGCACGCGCCCGAGATACTCGGCGGCCAGCGCGCGGAACACGTAGTCCAGCACCGAGGTCGCGCGTTCGACCTCCGGGTCGCCCTCGACCGTGCCGGCAGGCCCGAACCGCGTCAGGGTGAACGCTTCGACGAACGCGTCCAGCGTCACCCCGTGCTGCAGGCCGAGGCTGACGGCCTGCGCGAAGCAATCGGCCAGGCACCGCACCGCCGCGCTCTCGCGCGGCAGCGCCAGGCTGATCTCGCCAAGCCGCCCGTCGGCATACTCCGCCGTGCGCAGGAACACCCGGTGACCGCCGACCGATACCTTTCGCGTCAGCCCGCCATGGCGGGCAGGCAGGCCTTCGTAGCCGCCACGCTGCCCCCCGTCCGCCGGCAATGCCTGGGCCGGGTCTGGCGAGGGCAGGCCCGCCGGCACCGGCGGCATCACCGGCAGGTAGGCGGCCACCGCCCGGTGCATCGCCTCGTGCGACAGCAACCCGGCCACGGGCAGCGGCACGTCGCCCGCCAGCACGGCGGCCAGTGCCGCTTCGGGCGACATCGCGGCCGCCGCCAGCCGGTCCAGCGCCGCGCGGGTCAGATGCTGGTCGCGTACCGGCGAGAAGGCGGGCGCGATCCCGCCGGTTTCCACGCCGAGCAGCGCGTCGGCCGGCCCCGCCGCGAACACGCCCGCCGCCGGAACTGGCCCAGGCGTCCCGGCAACCCTCGCCCGTGCGGCCGCGGCCGCTTCTGCCAGCCCTGGCAGCACGCAACGGGCGGGCGGTGCCGGCCAGGCTGCGCCCGTCGCCAGCAGGTCGCGCTGGTCGCCCTCCAGACCGTGTTCCACCGCGCCGCGCAGCACGGCGGCCAGGCATCCTGCCACCTCGCGCGCCGCTCGGCTGTCATAGGCGAGCCCGGCGCAGGCCAGCAGGTCATCAAGGCCCGTCAGCCCGATCTCGTAGCGTTCCGCACCAGGGGCCAGCAGCCGGCAGGCCTGTGTTGCCAGGCCTGCCGCGCGCGCGAAATCCAGGGCAGCATAACCCGCGCCGGGCTGGTAGAAGCCCGCCACGTTCAGCCTGAAGCCGGGAACGCCGCCCGCATCGCCCATGCGCCAGACCCACTCGTTCGGCGCCGCCTGGCGGCGCTGCAGCAAGGTCAGCAGGCAAGCAGCGATCGCGTCGCTCTGCCCAGCCTGTCGGGCTCGCGACGCTATGGCGCCGAGCCACGTGGCCGAGGCGGACGCGACGTTGACGGCGTCCGCTCCGGGCACGAGCTGCGCCAGCGCGTCGGCCGCGCGGTCGTCCCAGGCGGCCGGCATTCGCACCAGCCGGGCCCGCTGGTCGGCATCGGCCCTGGCCGACACCTGCCGCATCCTGACGCCCTGCCACAGCCGCAATGCTCTCATGGCGAGCACGTAAGCATGGAACGCGCGACTCGAAAACCTAGATGCGGCGGATAAAACGCAGGTTGACCACACTATCTTGTGGACAACGCCGTCGGACACCCGTTTGCGCTAATGTCTGAGTCCAAAGTCTGCTTCGGGTGGGAACCGCTTCGAGCTCTACACGGAGCGAGTAGCCGTGCTCGTGTCTGAGCCGTCGCCCATGAACACGGCGTCGGCCGCGTAGTCGGCGACGTAAGTCCATACGGTGCTGCGTACCATCGGTGAGGACGGCAGCCGTTCAATCGAGCCCTAACGCCGTCAGGCACCGGCGACGCTCGGCCGATCGGGCGCATCGAACGCGCCGGCGGGCGAGTGGATGCTGAGCTTCGGCATGGCGCGTCGCCTCCGGTATGAGCGCAAGTGCCGCTCTGCGGCACCCGCCAATAGACGTCAGATCGTCTGGCCGCCCGACACCTCGATGCGCTGGCCGTTCACCCATCGGTTGTCGGGGCCGAGCAGGCTTGCGACCATCGGGCCGATATCGTCGGGCAGGCCGACGCGGCCGAGTGCGGTCATGCCGGCGAAGGTGGTGTTGTAGTCGGGGATGTCGCGCACCGCGCCGCCCAGGAAGTCGGTCTCGATCGCGCCGGGTGCGACGGTGTTTGCGGTGATGCCGCGCGCGCCCAACTCCTTTGCCATGTAGACGGTCAGGATTTCCACCGCGCCCTTGGCGGCCGAGTAGGCCGAGAAGCCGGGGAACGACACGCGGGTCAGGCCCGACGAGAGATTGATGATGCGCCCGCCATCGGCCAGCATCGGCAACAGCGCCTGGGTCAGGAAGAACACGCCCTTGACGTGGACGGCGAACAGCTTGTCGAACTGGTCCTCCGTCGTGGCGGCGAAATCCACCATTTCGCCATGGCCGGCATTGTTGACCAGGTGATCGATCGTGTCGCGGTTGAAGGTGTCGGTCAGCGCGCGGCGCAGGGTGTCGGCGAAGGCGGGGAAGGTCGACACGGTGCCGGTGTCGAGCTGCAACGCCGCTGCCTTGCGGCCCAGCGCCTCGATCTCGGCCACGACGGCATCAGCATCATCCTTGCCGCTACGATAGGTGAGGATCACGTCGCCGCCACGGCGGGCGATGCTGATCGCGGTGTTGCGGCCGAGGCCACGGCTGCCGCCGGTCACTAGGGAAAGGGTGGTCATGGAAGCACTCCGGTTGCTGTTGCCGATCCTATGCATCGAACTGCACCGCCGAAGTTACGCGATCAGCCGCGAGACTTGCCTGATTGTCCAATTTCGTTGTTGGATCGTCGCGTCTCCTTATCTGGAGCGCATGACCGATCAGCTTCTCGACTGTGCCGGGCGCTACGCCGATGCCCACGCCGACCGGACGGGGGTCGCGACGACCCCGATCGATGGATTGGTGATCCTGCGCGAGACAGCGCCGAGCATGCTGCAATACGCAGTGTCGAAGCCGCTGGTGGCGCTGGTGCTGCAAGGCCGCAAACGCGTGACGATGGGCAACCAGACCTTCGACTTCGGCGCGGGCGAATCCTTGCTCATCACCACGGACGTGCCGACCGTCAGTCAGATCACGAAAGCCAGCCGCGTCTTGCCTCATTACTCCCTCGTTCTCGGACTCGATCCGATCACCATTGCCGGGCTAGTGGGCGAGATCGGCCTGGTTCCGTTTGAGGCGGACCGTCCGGTCAGGGTCGATCCGACCGAGGCGGAGGTCGCCGACGCGGCTTTTCGCCTGCTCCGATTGCTCGACCGCCCCCGCGCGCTGGCAGTTCTGGGACCTCAGCTCAGCCGCGAGCTGCATTATTGGCTGCTCAGCGGGCGGCATGGCGGCGCGATCCGAACTTTGGGCGTCACCGGCAGCCACGCCCAGCGGGTGGCACGGGCCGTCACCATGCTTCGCGCGCGCTATGCCGAGCCGGTGAAGGTTGAAACATTGGCCGAGGCGGCCGGCATGAGCCTGTCGGCTTTCCACGTCCATTTCCGCAGCATCACCTCGCTGTCGCCTTTGCAGTTCCAGAAGCAGCTCCGCCTCATCGAGGCCCGGCGCCGAATGCTGGCGCTGGGCGAGGCGATCAGCGACGCCGCCTACGGCGTGGGATACGAAAGCGTGCCGCAGTTCACGCGTGAGTACGGCCGCATGTTCGGGCTGCCCCCCGCCCGCGACGTTCGACAGGCCCGGACGCAAGTGAACGCCGCCTAGACGACCCAGAGCTTCCCGAACCTCTGCTTTGGTGGTTTCGGCAAGGCATCCGCGTTCCTGATCAGCCATCCTTTTCAGCAAAACTTGGACGATGCCGGTAGGATGGCGAGAGCCTGCTGAAGTAGTAGGCCGACATTCGAATTGAGACACGCCGGTTTGCAGCCCCGGCTACCCGGCCGTATAACTCCCGCATGACCATAGGCACGCGTCTGTTCACCCTGCTGCGGGGGTCGCCTGTCGGCAGCGACGCCGACGGCAACCGCTACTACCAGGACCGCAGGCTGCCGCCGCCGGGGCAGCGCCGCCGCCGCTGGGTCATGTATGGCGGCGTCAAGGAGGCCAGCGCGATACCGGCCGAGTGGCATTCCTGGCTGCACTACACCACCGACGCGCCGCTCACCGGCGCCCCTCGCCGGGCCTGGCAGAAGCCGCATCTGCCCAACATGACCGGCACGGCGCTCAACTACCTGCCGCCCGGACATGACTACAAGGGCGGCCATCGCGCGGCGGCCACCGGCGACTACGAATCCTGGACCCCGGAGTCCTGAGTGCCCCGGCATAGTGCGGCCGAAATCGCGACCGGCGCCGTTGTCCTGCTGGTGGCCGGCGGCTTCCTGGTCTACGCCCTGGCCAATACCGGCCAGAGCCTGACCCATGGCGGCTACGAGCTGCATGCCAGCTTCGACCATGTCGACGGCCTGGCCCCGGGCGGGGACGTGCGCATCGCCGGCGTCAAGATCGGCAGCATCATGTCGATCCGCCTGAACCCGAAGACCTACCAGGCGGAGGTCGCCTTCAGCGTCCAGCCCGACGTGTCGCTGACCATCGACAGCAGCGCCACCGTCGCCAGCGACGGCCTGCTCGGCGGCAAGTACCTTTCGCTGGCCACCGGCGGCGAGGACGCGACGCTGAAGCCGGGCGGCACGATCACCATCACCCAGGGATCGTTGAACCTGGAGGCGCTGATCGGCAAATACATCTTCGGCGGCACCGGCAAGGACGGCGGCGCCCCGGCCGGCAAGACGGCAGCGGCCGGTCAGGCCCAGACCGCCCCGAAATGATCTGGCCGCAGCCGGACGGTGACCCGGTCTCGTGCCGCGAAAAGATCGAGATCCTCGACGAGAACTTCGACGAGCTGCGCCACGTCATGCAGGACGCCTTCGAGGACGCGCTGCTGATGGGCGTCGACGAGGCCGCCATGCGCGCCCTGATCGGGCAGCTCGTGGCCGGGCTGAAGGCGCCGAGAAACCGATGACCCGCACGACGCTGGCCGTGCTGGCGGTCCTGGCGGGGCCTGCTTGGGCGGAACCGGTGACGCCGCCCACCATCTCGCCCCCCGACACCTGGCAGCCGCGCCAGACCGGCACCGTGCGGGTGCTCAACAAGATCGACTCCACGCTGCAATCATTGACGCTGCACACCGGACAGACCGTGCACCTGCAATCGCTCTCCATCACCCTGGTCGCCTGTGCGGTCCGGCCGCCAGACCTGCCGGCCGACGCCGCAGCACACCTCACTGTCGCCGACAGCCGGCCGGAGGCGCCCGGCTTCGACGGCTGGATCCTGCAGAACGAACCGGCGGCCAACATGCTCGAGCACCCCGTGTACGACATCCAGCTCGCCTCCTGCGGCTGACCGCGTCCGCGGTTCGCAACGGTAGCGTTTCAAACCGAAGCTGGATGTTTCGTTTTCGTGCTCAACTCTTAACGAAGCAGCAAGTCCGCCACGGCAAACTCCGCCCACTCACACAGGGGTGGAACGAGAATGGCCAACACACTTCCGGCAGACCTGGTCGCATTCAACGGACAGGGGCAGGCGACAAACTGGTCCGATCCGGCGAACTGGGTCGGCGGCACGGTCCCGACGGACGTCTCCAGCGTGGCGTTGATCCCTGTTTCGGCAACGTTGAACGCCAGCTTCACCACCGGTTCGGTCATGCTCCTCGGCAACGAGACGGTCACCGTCAACGGCACGTTGACCACGCTGTCGCCCGGCTTCTGCACCAGCTTCATGGTGTGCAACGGCGCTGTTGCCACGTTCTCGCCCACCTCCACGCTCAACGATGCGGGCGGCCTGATCGTGGGCAACATCAATGCCGGCGTGATGACGGCGCAAGGGTCCGGATCGCAGCACGCCATGCTCGCCTCGCAAAACGGCCGCATCGGCGTGCATGCCGGCAGCAGCGGCACGGTCACCATCGACAACGCCGAGTGGACCGATCGTGGCGAGATGTTCGTGGGCCTGGCCGGCCAGGGCAGCCTGACTGTCACCGACGGCAGTCAGATCACCGTCGGCGTCGGCCTCTACATCGGCTCGCAGGTCGGCAGCGCCGGGCACCTTGCCCTGTCGGACAACGCGCAGATCACCGTCGCCGACAACGCCAGGGTCGGCGGTGGGTCCGACGGCGACGCCGACGGGACGGGCACGATGTCGGTCGCGTCCGGCAGCACGTTCTCGGTGTCCGAGGCGCTTTGGGTCACCCAGACCGGCGCCGTTACCCTGTCGGGCGGCACGATAAACGTCACCAACTCCAACATGGGGCTTGAGGTCGCGTCCGGCGCCAGGGTGTCGGGTTCAGGCACCGTCAACGTCACCGTTCCCGCTGGCCAGTCCGTCAGCATCATCGATAACGGCACCATAGAGGCCAGCGGCGGCACCCTGGCTCTGAACGGTTGGGTGACCGGCAACGGCGCGCTGAAGATCGACGGCGGCGCCACGCTTGCGTTGAACTCTGCCCATGTCGGCCTGCCAACCATCGGCTTTGTCGGAGCCGACGCTTCCCTGGTCCTGGCGCACGGTCTGAGCGAGCACGCGCCCATCACCGGCTTCGCTGCCGGAGACAGCATCGTCGAGTCCGGTGTCGACCACATGAGCTTCAACGCCAGCACCGACGTGATGACGCTCAGTTCCGGCGCGACGCCGGTCGACACGCTGCAGTTTGCCGGAACCTACGCCAGCAACGCCTTCACCCTGACCCAGACCAGCGCGGGCGCAATGATCACGCTCGGCACAGCCCATACCGGGCACTGACCGGCTCGCGGCCGGCAGCGAACCAGACATGCAGTAAAGCCAAGCGCTGTTCGAGAAGAGATTTTTAGTTCGTTAATCTTAGCACAGAGGACGATTAATCGTGTCGGCTTCAAATATTACCCCCGGAACCGTCGTCTATGACGGGCATGGCCAGGCAGCCAACTGGTCCGATCCGGCGAACTGGGTCGGCGGCAAGGTGCCTTCGGCGGCACTGATCGCCAGGGCGCTTTTCACGTCCGACGCTACCCTGAACACCAGCTTCACGGTCGGCGGACTGATGATGCTGGGCACCGAGGCGATCACGGTGAACGGCGCCCTGACCACCACCTCGCTCAACCAGTGCGAAGCCTTCATGATCTGCAACGGCGCCACCGTCACCTTCGCGCCGGGCGCCACGCTGAACGACGCGGGCGGGCTGGAAGTGGGCGTGCATGCCTTCGGCTCCTTCACCGCAAAAGGCAGCGGGACCACGCAATCGAAGATCGACGTGCAGTATGGCCAGGTCGGCTTCCACGCCAACAGCAACGGGGTGGTCAGCGTTGACGACGCGTCTTTCACGGTGGCGAACTGGCTCTATCTGGGCCTGAGCGGGCAGGGCAGCCTGACGGTCAGCAACGGCGGCACGGTCTCCGTCGGCGCGTTCCTGATGCTTGGCGCCGACCAGGGCGGAACCGGGAACCTCACCCTGTCGAGCGGCGCGCAGATGACGGTCGGAAGTGCTGTCACGCTCGGCGGCAACTGCGTCGATCAGGTGACACCGGCTGCCGCCGGCACGCCGATGGGCACCGGCACGCTCACCGTCGGCGCGGGCAGCAGCCTGACCGCAGGCCAGGCGGTGCACGTCATGGCCGGCAGCGCAGTGGTGATGGCCGGCGGGACCATGTCGGTCACCAGCGCCTTTCCCGGCATCGACGTGCGCGCCGGCGGCACGCTGTCCGGCTTCGGCACACTCAACGTTCCCAACCACGCGCCAGGCCAGGTCAGCGGCCTGATGGTGTCGGGCACCGTCGAGTCCGTGGGCGGCACGCTCACCATCAACGCGCCCGTAGGTGGCACGGGCCAGGCGCAGATCGCCGATGGCAGCACGATGGTTCTCAACGGCGCCAGCGTGGCCGTGCCGACGATCCATTTCATGGGCGGCAACGGCACGCTGGTGCTCTCCCACGGCATCGACGACCGAAGCACCACGGTGACCGGCTTCACGGGGGGAGACCACATCCTGATGGCCGGCGTGGACCAGCTCGCCTGGAATCCCAGCACGGACGTGCTGACGCTCGGCGCCGGCGGCCAGACGGTCGACCACGTCCAGTTCGCGGGCAGCTACGCCAGCAACGCCTTCACGCTGACCCAGACCAGCGCCGGTGCCATGATCAGCCTGGCCGTGACCCATACGGGGCATTAGAGCAGCATCATCCAGACTGGATCAGTCTGGGTGATAAAGCTGCTCGTCAGAACAAAATATTAGAGCGGGTCAGGCTGACACAGTCAGCATGAACCCGCTCTAATCCGTCTGCGTCCCGATGGCGGTTCGGCGTCCGAACCGCTATCGGGGAGCATGGCCGCTCCGACCGAATTGCCGACGCTGTCCCGCTATGCGCTCCTGCTCGATCTGGACGGGACGCTGCTCGACATCGCGCCGACGCCGGGCGAGGTGGTCGTGCCGCCAGAACTGCCCGACGACCTGCGCCGGTTGCGCGCCCTGTGCGGCGACGCGCTCGCCATCGTCACCGGCCGTCCGGTGGCGCAGATCGACTGCCTGCTGCCCGACATCCCGTTCGCCGTCGCGGGCGAGCACGGCGCGGCGATACGGCGTCGCCCTGGCGAGCCGGTGCTGCGTCTGCCGCTTCCAGACATGCCGTCGCGCTGGATGCCGGCGGTGTCCCGGATCGTGGGCCAGCACCCGGGCGCCATGCTGGAACCCAAGAGCCACGGCATGGCGGTGCATTACCGTGCGGCGCCCCAGGCCGGCGAGGCGCTGCGGGCCGGATTGCTGGCCCTGCTCGCCGACCGGCCGGGCGACTACACGCTGCTGCCGGCCAAGATGGCCTGGGAAATACGCCCAACCGGCATCGACAAGGGAACCGCGTTGCGCGCGCTGATGCAGCACGCACCGTTCCGGGGCCGGACCCCCGTCTTCGTGGGCGACGACGTCACCGACCAGGACGGGATTGCGGAGGCGCGCGCCCAGGGCGGCCTTGGGCTGTTCGTTCCGGAAGATTTCGGCACGCCCGCCCAGGTGCGCGCCTGGATCAGGGGGCTGGCCTCGCAGGCGGATCACGCGCCGGACATCGGGCCTGGGCCGGCTTAGAGGAACCGATCTCGGACCGCCTGCTACTCGGCCCAGCCGGTCACGTCGTTTCCGCCGAAGACCATGCGGCGGATCATCGACGAGGTCAGGCCGGCGCTGAAGCTCGGTGGGGGCGCGCTGACCTCGTCGAGGCGCCTGGTCTGGTCTTCGCTCAGGATCACGTCGGCCGCGGCGATGTTGCTGGCAAGCTGCTCCGGCTTGCTCGCCCCGATGAGCGTGGAGGCGACCCCGGGGCGGGCCATGACCCAGGCCAGTGCCACCTGCGCGGCGGGCCGGCCGTGTTCGGCGGCGACCGAGTTCAGCACCGCCAGCACGTCCCAGTTGCGGCTGGTGAACTTGCTGTTGCCGAACGGATTGGGGCCGCTCAGCCGGCCGGAGCCGCTGGTGTCCTCGCGCCGGTACTTCCCGGTGAGGAAGCCGCCCGCCAGCGGGCTCCAGGGCATGACGCCCATGCCGGCCTCGCGGGCCGCAGGGACGTGCTCGCTCTCGACGTCGCGCGCGACCAGCGAATACTCGACCTGGATGGCGACCGGGCCTGGAACGCGCCGCTCGGCTGCGATGGTGGCGGCCTTCATCGCCAGCCAGGCGGGCATGTCGGAGAAGGCGTAGTAGCGGATCTTGCCGGCCCGCACGAGGTCGCCCAACGTCTGAACGATCTCCTCGACCGGTGTGACGCCGTCCCAGATATGCATCCAGTACAGGTCGATGGTGTCGGTGCCGAGACGCCGGAGCGAGCCTTCCAGCGCACGATGGATGTTCTTGGCGCCCGCGCCGCCTGCGTTCGGGTTGCCAGCGCCGGCTTGCGCCGCCGCCAGCGGGCTGGCCGAGGCGTTGAACGCGAACTTGGTGGACAGCACCACCTCGTCACGCGAGCCGGTGTCCCTGATGAACTGGCCGACCAGCGACTCGCTGCCGCCGCCTGAGTAGATGTCGGCCGTGTCGATGAAATTGCCGCCGGCTTGACGGTAGGCATCGAAGATCGTTCGCGCCGCCGTGTCATCCGCGTTCCACCCGCCGGGCCCGAACGTCATCGTCCCGAGTGCGATGGGGCTGACCACCAGGCCCGAGCGGCCGAGCGTACGGTAGGACGTGAGCGACATCGAGGTTCCAGACTTCCGTAATGGATGCTATGAAACTGATGGGCCGTAATGCCGGCCAGGTCAACCCATTTCATAGTGCGCGTTATGGAAGTCTCGATGGATACCCCGCCCCGCCGGACTGGCCGGCCGCTCTCCTTCGACCGGAACGCGGCCTTGCAGCAGGCCATGCTGACGTTCTGGCATCATGGCTACGAGACCACCTCGGTGGCCGAGCTGACCGCGGCGATGGGGATCAGCGCGCCCAGCCTGTACGCGGCGTTCGGGGACAAGAAGCAGTTGTTCCTCCAAGCCGTGCGGCTCTACGCAGGCGACCCGGCCGACGTAGAGCGCGCGATTGCCGGTGCGCCGACCTCGTTCCACGCCGCGCGCGCGCTGATGACCGGTGCGGCCACGACCTACACGGGGGAGGCCACCCCCAAAGGCTGCCTGCTCGCCAGCGCGACCGCGAGCGGCTCGGCGGCGGCCGCCGACGTGCAGGACGCCGTGGCCGCGCTGCGCCGTGGCATCGAAGCCTGCCTGCGGGTGCGGATCGAGCGCGACATCCAGGAGGGGGTCCTGCCACCCGGATCGCAGGCCGCCCCGCTGGCAGGGCTGGTCCTGGCGGTCACGCAGGGCATGTCCGTCCTCGCCCGGGAAGGCGCCTCGCGCGCGTCGCTGCTGGCCGTGGTCGAAGCCGCGCTACGCGCCTGGCCGGGCAGCAAGGCCGAGGACGCGCGCCGAGGCGATGGGACGGCGGCGAACGCGGCGGAGCACAGTGCGTGACGCGGCGACGGCGGGTCAGCCGGTGTCGGGCGGCCGATCGGGATGGCTGGCGGCAGGGTCCAGGGGTCGGCGCCGGGGTTCCGGGGAGACAGGGCCGGGGTAGGCCCAGAATCTTGTCGGTAGGGCAGAGGGGCTGGGGGCGATACCCGGTCGTCGGCGATGGCGGCCGGCTGCAACGTGGTCGCACCTTATCAGCCCTCGCCGTAACTGCTCAGAGTCCCTCTTGGCGGTAGCGCGTCAGCCAAAGCAGCGCGAGGGGTTGGCAGAGGACGGCGAGGATGGACGAGCCTATCGGCAGGTCGGTGTGGTGCGTAGCAGGCGGGAGTTGCCAGGCTAGGATCAAACCCAGTAGCGCGAGTGGAACACCAAGGGCGATGATGACAGTAATGGCCGCTCGCACGAGAGTGCGCACACTTGGCGGGACAGGCGGCCAGAATATTAGGCGCATTGAAAACACGATGACGAAGCTGAAAATGAACATGACGAAACCGTCGACATTCACGGCGTCATCTGGATTGCCGCCACCGCGCCCGATGAGGGCGCCCCCGAGTCCGACGGCCATGAAAGTCAGGCCGACACACCCCATGGCCAGGGAAAAAAGATACCAGGCACTAGGGCGAGTGGACGACTTATCGGTTGATATCGTCATGCGTGAACCGCTGTGCAGTGCACCTGCAAGTAGCTGAAAAACTGATGTAGCAACGACTTGTCTGTTTGTATTTCTTCTCGGACAAGCAGACCAACCGAGCCGGCGCCGGCAGCTTTGCCGGTCGCTTCCAACCTCAAGGCTGCTGATATCTGTTCGGTTCGTACCTGTGCGCGCAAGTTGGCGCGTGCGGCAATTTGATGCAAGCGCTCGGCGCGGGCAGCGTTTGTCGTCCGGGCGCTCATGTTAGTGGCAGCCTGGGCGGTTATACGATCCATCGCGCGCAGTTCGCGTATCTCGACCAGCTCCTTCACGAGTTTCACCCCGCCATACGCGACGTCGGGCAGCGTCATGACCGTCGCAACGATGCGAAACCGCTCAGTCTGCTTCTTGAAGTTCTCTGCGCGCTCGTCCTCTCCACCGAGTTCCATTGCGTAAGCGCCACCATCGGCGCCCAAAAGGATGACGCCGCCGACCAAACCAACCGCGCCCAACACGCCCAATCCGGTCGGCAGAAGGGCGACGGACAGAGCAATGCAAAGAATGTCGAGGGCGACCCCTACTCCATCATCCTTGTGCGCGGTAAACATGCGGTTGAGGACGTTTCCCATGGCCTGGCTCATGGCGAGGCTGGCTTGGCTTTCCTGGAGGGCGGCCTTGCCTTGGGCTTCGAGGGCGTCGCGGATGAAGGTCTTCACCTTGCCCAGAAAGCCGGAGGGCGGCTTGGGTGGAGGTGGAGGTTTGTTCCATTCGAAGATGGAGACGGCGCCAATGCCTTCGCCGTCGCGTTTGGGCGCGCGGAAGGGGTAGAGGTTGCCGTTGGCGGTCCAGACGATGCCCGTGTCGGGTCCGCAAGCGCGGTCAACGAAGCGGGTCAGGCAAGTACGGGCCTCGTTCTGGTCGGCGTACGGGCCCCATTCCGGGGTCAGCATGAGCGTCACTTGGGTCTCCGTCTGCCGGCGGCGCATCGTATCTTGAAACGAGAGGGTTATCCAACCGTGAAAAGCCGCCGAGGCGTCGGCGAAGACGATCGGGTAAACCGGGTTGGGAACGTGCCGGGACTCAGTCTCGTGAACGGGCATCATTCAGGTTATAAGGAGGCACCTCCTGCTTACACTCAGTATTACCGTTTTGGTTACTGGACGAGGATATGATTTCCAGAGTGAGCGTCTTTGGCGTTATGGGCTCGGTTTTCTGCGCGACTTGTGCGGCCGCGCCGGCTGCATCTTGCGACGCGCCTGCGGCGCTGCGTTTTGCGACCGGGTCGAGTTCAGGTGAAGTTTCGGGCGGGGTGACGCAGGGGGAGTTGGCGTGCTGGACGGTGTCGGCGAAGTCGGGGCAGGTCATGACGGCGACTGTCGATAGCACGGGTCAGAACGCGGTGATGCAGGTTTACCAGCCGGGTTGGAAAGTGGCCAAGGTGGACGGGGATTATCGGTTTACAGGCAAGGCGCTGAAAGGTGCGGCGGAGGGGGATGACGCGATGAAGTGGTCGGGCGCGCTGCCGAAGACGGGGTCGTTCCTGCTTGTGGTGGGCGCCAGCAGGGGTGGCAGCAACTACAAGCTGGACGTGGAAATCACGAACGGACGTTAGAGCCGCCCCCCTCCCGCCGGCCGGGAGAGGGAAGCAAAAGTTCTTTGGTTCTTTCTTTCAAGAAAGAACTGCTTGCTGACTTACTCCGCCGCAATCGCCCCATATCCAATCTCCGCCTTGGTCTCCAAGAACTCGCCAAACGCAAGGTCGCCCCACTCGCGGCCGTTGCCGGATTGTTTGTAGCCGCCGAAGGGGGCCATGATGTCCATTCCGGCGCCGTTTATGTTGACCTGGCCGGCGCGGAGGCGGGAGGCGACGTGGCGGAGCTGGGCTGGGTCGCGGCCCTGGACGTAGGCGGCCAGCCCGTAGGGGGTGTCGTTGGCGATGGCGATGGCTTCGTCCACCGTGTCGTAGCCGAGGATGGCGATGACGGGGCCGAAGATTTCCTCGCGCGCTATTGTCATGTCGTTCGTGACTTGGGCGAATACTGTGGGGCGAACGTAGTAGCCGACCTCCAGGCCTTCCGGGCGGCCTGGACCGCCGGAGACGAGTTTGGCGCCTTCTTCGATGCCGCGGTTGATCAGGCCCTGTATCTTGGTCCATTGCGCCTCGCTGACGACGGGACCGAGCTCGGCGTTGCCTTGCGGGTCGCCGACGGTCGTGGCGTCGGCCGCGGCGCGGGCGATGTCGATCACCTGGGGCATCAGCGTGTGCGGGGCGAGCATGCGGGTGGGGGCGTTGCAGGACTGGCCGGTGTTCTGCATCACGTGCTTGACGCCGCGGGTGACGGCCGATTGCAGGTCGGCGTCGGGCAGGATGATGTTGGGGGATTTGCCGCCGAGTTCCTGGTGGACGCGCTTGACGGTGGGGGCCGCGGCGCGGGCAACCTCGATGCCGGCGCGGGTGGAGCCGGTGAAGCTGACGAGGTCGATTTCGGGGTGGGCGCTGATCGCGGCGCCGACGCCTGGGCCGTCGCCGTTGACGAGGTTGAAGACGCCTGGGGGAACGCCGGCCTCGTGGAGGATTTCGGCCAGGATGATGCCGCTGAACGGGGCGATTTCGCTGGGTTTGAGGATCATGGTGCAGCCGACGGCCAAGGCGGGGGCCACCTTGCAGGCGATCTGGTTGATCGGCCAATTCCAGGGGGTGATGAAGCCGCACACGCCGATGGGCTCGCGGGCGATGAGCGTGGTGCCGCGCATCTCCTCGAACACGTAGTTGGCGAGGATGCCCTGGGCGGCCTGGAAGTGGCCGATGCCGATGGCGGCTTGCGCGTTCTGGCTGAGGCTGACCGGGGCGCCCATCTCCTCGGTGATGGCGGCTGCCATGTCGTTGTAGCGGGATTTGTAGACGTCGATGATGCGGCCGAGCAGGGCCAGGCGGTCGTCCCGGGTGGTGCGGGAGAAGGATTCGAAGGCGCGTAGGGCGGCGTGGGCCGCGCGGTCGACATCGGCCCCTGCCCCGAGCGAGATCCGGCCGCAGGGGCGTTCGGTGGCGGGGTTGATGACGTCGAGGGCTTTCGGGGCGGCGGGGTCGACCCAGGCGCCGTCGATGTAGAACTGTGTGTAGTCGCGCATGTTGGCCTCGTGGTTGTTGGGCGTCCCGGGCGGCACCCTATGGGGTTCGGGGCGGACGTGCCAGGGTGGGCGTCAACGGGGACGAAGGTTCTATCGCGCGGTGGGGCGTGGGATGGGATGGCAGGCCGGTGCGGGTCCACGCCGACTGTGTCGGCCAGACCCGCTCTGGTCTTGGTTCTGGCGAGCGGCTTTCCTGCCCAGGCTGATTCCAGTCCGGACGGGGCTGCTCTGGGGTTTTGGGAGAGAGAGCATGGATGTTCGCGCGGCCGTTGCGTTCGAGGCGGGAAAGCCGCTGACGATCGAGACCGTTCAGCTGGAAGGCCCGAAGGCGGGGGAGGTTCTGGTCGAGATCAAGGCAACGGGCATCTGCCACACGGACAAGTACACGCTGTCCGGCGCGGATTCCGAAGGGCTGTTTCCGTGCATCCTGGGACATGAGGGCGCGGGCGTGGTGGTCGATATCGGGCCGGGGGTGACGGCCCTGAAGAAAGGCGACCACGTGATTCCGCTGTACACGCCGGAGTGCAGGCAGTGCAAAAGCTGCCTCAGCCGGAAGACCAATCTGTGCACGGCGATACGAGCTACGCAGGGCCGCGGCGTGATGCCGGACGGGACGAGCCGGTTCAGCTTCCAGGGCAAGCCGCTGTATCATTACATGGGCTGTTCGACTTTTGCGAACTTCACGGTGCTGCCGGAGATCGCGCTGGCCAAGGTGCGGGAGGACGCGCCGTTCGAGAAGATCTGCTACATCGGCTGCGGTGTGACGACAGGCGTGGGGGCGGTGATCTACACGGCGAAGGTCGCGCCCGGCGACAAGGTTGTGGTGTTCGGGCTGGGCGGAATCGGGCTGAACGTGTTGCAGGGCGCGCGGATCGCAGGGGCCGACATGATCGTGGGCGTGGACGTCAATCCAGGCCGCAAGGAACTCGCCGAAAAATTCGGCATGACGCATTTCGTCAATCCCAAGGAGGTCGAGGGCGACATCGTGCCGCATCTGGTGGCGCTGACCGATGGCGGGGCGGACCATAGTTTCGAGTGCGTGGGCAACACCACGCTGATGCGGCAGGCGCTGGAATGCGCGCATCGCGGCTGGGGCAAGAGCACCATCATCGGCGTTGCTGCGTCCGGCCAGGAGATCTCGACACGGCCGTTCCAGCTGGTGACGGGGCGTGTGTGGCAGGGCAGCGCGTTCGGGGGCGCGCGGGGGCGGACGGACACGCCGAAGATGGTCGACTGGTACATGGACAAGAAGATCAACATCGACGACCTGATCACGCACATCCTGCCGCTGGAGAAGATCAACGACGGGTTCGACCTGATGACGCGAGGCGAGAGCATCCGCAGCGTGGTCGTTTACTGACATGGCGCTGGAGAAGCGCAGCGAGAGCGCGTGTTTCGGCGGACGGCTGGGGGTGTACAGCCACCAGTCGCGGGAGACCGGGACGGAGATGGCGGTGTCGGTGTTCCTGCCGCCAGCGGCCGCGTCCGGGGCGTGTCCTTTGCTGTATTACCTGGCCGGACTGACCTGCACGCAGGACACGTTCGTGCAGAAGGCCGGGGCGCAGCGGGTGGCGGCCGAGCTGGGGCTGATCCTGGTCGCACCCGACACGAGCCCGCGCGGGGCGGGCATCCCAGGCGAGGACGCGGACTGGGATTTCGGCACCGGCGCCGGGTTCTACCTGGACGCGACGCAGGCGCCCTGGTCGAAGAACTACCGCATGGGCAGCTACGTCAACGAGGAGCTGCCTGCGCTGATCGCCGAGGCGTTTCCGGTGAAGGCAGGGGCGGCCGGCATCATGGGCCACTCGATGGGCGGGCATGGCGCGCTGGTTTCGGCGTTACGGCATCCCGGCAAGTGGCAGTCGGTCTCGGCCCTGGCGCCAATCTGTCATCCGGTCGACGTGCCGTGGGGGCACAAGGCGTTCGGCAACTACCTGGGACCGGACCGCGCTGCGTGGGACGAGTACGACGCCAGCGTGCTGATGGCGCGCCGCGCGTTTCCGGGGCCGGTGCTGGTGGACCAGGGATTGGCGGACCAATTCCTGGCGGTGCAGCTGCGGCCCGAGGCCTTGGAAGCGGCGGCCGAGAAATCGGGGCAGGCGCTGACTCTGCGCAGGCATGACGGTTACGATCATTCCTACTGGTTCATCCAGACCGTGATCGAGGACCATCTGCGCCACCATGCGGATGCCCTGACGTGAACGGCGAAGGGTGATGCGTGCGCCGCGCGACGCTGCCGGCGCCGTTCGCGGCCGTTAACGATCGGCAGCGCGGCGCGACAGAATTGAGGGGCGCCTTGCCGGGCCGGTGCCTCGCCTCACATCAGGCGCCATGCCCGATTCCGTGAAGCCGCACGCCAACCCAGCCTCGCTCCGGCTGCTGCTGCCCTACCTGCGGCCCTATGCCGGGCACATGGCCGGTGCGAGCGTGGCGTTGCTGGCGGCGGCGGGGCTGGTGCTGGGCATCGGGCAGGGATTGCGGCGCCTGATCGATGGCGGGTTCGGCAGCCACAGCGCCGCGTCGCTGAACGGCGCCGCACTCGGCATGTTCGGCGTGGTCGCGGCGCTGGCGGTGGCGACCTACGCACGGTTTACGCTCATATCCTGGCTCGGCGAGCGCGTGGGCGCCGACCTGCGGCGGGCGCTGTTCGACCACGTCATCACGCTCTCACCAGGCTATTTCGAGACCGCGCGCACCGGCGACATCCTCAGCCGAATGACGGCCGATGTCAGCGTGCTGCAGACGCTGGTGGGCTCGGCGATCTCGATGTGGGTGCGCAGTGCGCTGACGGCGGTGGGTGCGCTCGTTCTGCTGGTGGCGACCAGCGCCAAGCTGGCGGGGATCATCGTCCTGGTGGTGCCGCTGGTGGTGGTGCCGCTGATCGTGTTCGGCCGGCGCGAGAAGAGGCTGTCGCGCATCGCCCAGGACAGGGTTGGCGACCTCGGCGCCTATGCCGAGGAGACGCTGTCCGCCCTGCCGACGGTGCAGGCCTTCACCCACGAGCCGGTCGACCGCGTCCTGTACTCCACCCGGATCGAGCAGTCGGTCGCCGCCGCCGTGCGCCGCATCCGGACGCGCGCGTTGCTGATCCTGGTGGTCATCCTGCTCGGGTTCGGGGCGATCACCTTCAGCCTGTGGGTCGGCGGGCGCGACGTGATCGCCGGGCGGATGACGGGCGGGGATCTGGCCGCCTTCGTGTTCTACGCGGTCATGCTGGCGGGGGCGGGGGGCACGCTGAGCGAGCTGTGGGGCGAGATGCAGCGGGCCGCCGGTGCTGCAGACAGGTTGGCCGAGCTGCTGGCCGAGCGGCCGGCGATCGCCGCCCCCGACCGCCCGGTGCCGCTGCCGGCCCCCGGGCCAGGCGCGGTGCGGTTCGACGACGTGGTGTTCCGCTATCCGTCACGGCCCGATGCCCCAGCGCTGGACGGCGTGTCGCTGCAGGTGGCACCCGGCGAGACGGTGGCCCTGGTCGGACCGTCGGGTGCGGGCAAGACCACGGTGTTCCAATTGCTGCAGCGGTTCTACGACGTGCAGTCCGGCCAGGTTGTGGTCGACGGGGTGGATGTGCGCGACGCCGACCCGGCGGTGCTGCGGCAGCGTCTGGCGGTGGTGCCGCAGGACCCGGTGATCTTCTCGGCCAACGCGTGGGAGAACATACGCTACGGACGGCCGGATGCGACCGACGAGGAGGTCCGCCGGGCGGCCGAGACGGCGGCGGCCGACTTCCTGTTCGAGTTGCCGGACGGGCTGGACACGTTCCTGGGCGAACGCGGGGTGCGGCTGTCCGGCGGCCAGAAGCAGCGTGTGGCGATCGCGCGCGCGGTGCTGCGCCGTGCCCCCATCCTGCTGCTGGACGAGGCGACCAGCGCGCTGGATGCCGAAAGCGAGCAGGCGGTGCAGCACGCGCTGACGGTGCTGGGGCGCAACCGCACCACTCTGGTGGTGGCGCACCGGCTGGCGACGATCAGGCGGGCAGACCGCATCGTGGTGATCGAGCGCGGGCGCGTGGTGGCCCAAGGGACGCATGACGCCTTGGCGCGCGAGGGCGGGCTGTATGCACGACTGGCGGCGCTGCAGTTCGGTGCTGCGGCGGCGGCGTAAGGTCGGGTAGGCTGTCGGCCGGAGGAACTTGTCATGCCTGACGGTCTGTACGAGCAGGATGCGCTGGCCTGGTCCGAGCGGCAGGCGGCGCTGTTGCGTCGGTTGGCGGCGGGCGAACGGGTGAACGAGTCGGTGGACTGGGCCAACGTGATCGAGGAAGTCCAGGACGTGGGTCTGTCGGAGTTGCACGGGTGCGAAAGCCTGCTGGAGCAGGCGTTGCGGCATCTGCTGAAGCTTCATGTCTGGCCGGACAGCCAATCGGCGGCGCATTGGCGCGGCGAGATCGTCGTCTTCCTCGGCAGCGCTCGGCGGCGTTTTTCTCCCTCGATGAGGCAGCGCATCGACCTGGCCGGCATCTACGCGGACGCGTTCAGGGCCGTCGAGACCGAACGCGGACAGACATCTGTGGCGGACAACTTGGCCGGGACATGTCCTTTCACTCTCGACGACCTGCTGTCGAGCCGGCCTGACCTGGCAAAGTTGGTGTCTCGTCTTGGACACAGTGGATTTCTATAGCTTCAGACCCGTCCAAGGCACCGGCGCGTCGCGGTCTCGGCTGACACCACGCGCTTCAAGACCACGCCGACCCCGGCTCGTGCCAGATCGCTGCCGGTAAGGGCCCCTTACACTGGCTACTGCGCCGGCCTGCCGAAATACTGCCGCCAAGCCGCGGCCTCTGTCGGCTTGCCGTCGGCCGCGTACGAGAATGCGTAGTTTCCGCCGGCATTGCTGTCCCAGATCCCGACGAAGCCGACGCTCAGTCCCGCCTGTATTCCGGCCGCCAGCTGCGCGCTGAGCCATTGCGGGAACGTCGCATCGTCGGTCACGTCCGTGCCTGCGTTGGAGTTGCCGGCGCCGCATTCCGGCACCGCGAACGTCTTGTGGTGCTGCAAGGCGAAATCGAGGATGCTGAGAAAGCTCTGGGCGTGTCCGGCGCTGGCGTCCAGGTCCGCGGGATAGAGTGCTGCGGGATACGTCCAGTAATGCGCGCGGTTGACCGGGTCGGCGATGAATTGCGGCACCGTAGCGTCCTGCTGGCCGGTATCCCAATCCCAGTACGTCGCAGGCTGGGCATCGGCGTAAGGGTACATGTCGCCGTAGACGTCGACGCCGATGATGTCGACATAGTCGTCGCCCGGATACAGGGCGGTCGTGGCCGGCGCGTAGCTCCAGTTCACGGCGGCGGGGTTCCAGACGATCTCGACCCGCATCCTCGGCGTCTGCGTCGCGGCGGTGCTGCGGACCAGCGTGGAGACGTGCTGGAAGGCCGCCACCCAGTCTGCTTGCGTCTGCGCATCGCCGCCGGCGTAGTTGGGCCCGGTCAGGTTCATCTCCCAGCCGATACGGACGACGAGGTGGCGAAAGCCCTGCTGCCCCCAGGCTGCAATCACCTGGGTGACCTGCGCATCGTAGCTGCCATTGGCGAAGGCCTGGAATTGCGCATCCGGCGTGGGCGAACCGGCGGCGGTGGACGATAGCGGCAGTCCCAGCAGCGGCACCAGCTTGCTGCCGACCGTGGATTTCCGGGTCGACCACGCCGACCATGACGACATGCTCGGCCACATGTCGACGGATTGCGTATAGTCGATATACGTCACCAACTCGGTAGCGCGCGCATGCATCGACAAGGTGAAGTTGCGGTAATCGGCGACGAACTGCGCCTCCGCGTTCGAATCGCTGCCGTTCGGGTCGCCCACGTAGACGGCGAGCGGGAAGGGCGGCTTCACCGCGGCTGCGGCACCGGCCGCAGCGGCCGGACATAGGCCAAAGGCGGCGACCATGGCAGTCGCAACTATCCGCTGTGTCGGTGGCGTAAGCATCCTCACTCCATCCAGCTGCATTGGTGAACCTGCCTGTTCGCACGAAGCACCGCACCCTTGCATGCAGAGCGGGCTCGACATGTTAAAGAAGGATGAAAATGCTACCTGATGTAGGCCCCGCGCTAGGGCGTTTCGTGTGTCACGCGAAACGTATCGCCAACGAACGCGGCACGTCAATTGCGCAACGTGCGATGCGACGGTCGCGTCGCATCGTGCGCGCGGTGACCAGACTTGTCTCTCGTCCCGGGGTGCCGACTCGCCCAAATGCAAGAAGAAAGCATGTTCGGTTCGACTTGAACCGAACATGATCTGGAGCGGCTTCATGCGGACGGCATCAGCCCGACCGGCCCAACCTCAGCTTTGTCGAGCAGCTTGATCATCCAGGCTGAGTCCGGTCTCGGGTAATCCTGCTCTAGGTGCCCGCGTCCTGCAGGGCGTGGTGCAGGTCTGGCGCGAAGGAGCGTTCGACGGCGATTTCGTAGCCGGTGGCGCCGAGGCGCCAGAGGCGGACGTTGAGGTGGCCGGCCCGTGTCAGCGCCAGGTCGCCCTCGCGGAACACGCGGGGATCGAGGTCGAGGGGCACGACCCTGGCCAGCACGTCCCGCACCGCCTCGCCGGACACGGCGAAGACGGCCCACATGTCGCTCTGGTCGGTGACGGCGGCCAGAGCGGCGAGGCTGCGGGCGAGGCGTGCGGGCAGGTCGGCCGCCCGGCCGCCCGACGCCAGGAAGCGGCCGGGCGCCAGGCAGGAGACCGCAACGCCGCCGGCCTGCACGCATCGCGACGGCGCCGGCAGGTCCGCGCCGAGTTCCGCGCGCAACGCCGCCGGCAGCCCTGCGCCGCCCGCGAAGGCGCCGATGCCGGCGACCGAGCGCGGCGGAGCCAGGCTGACCGAGACCGGCGCGTCAGCCATGCAGGGCGGCGCCAGCCGGGTCGTGGAAGACGGGTGGGACGATGTCCACCTCCGTTTCCATTTTCTGCAGCGGGTTGACGGCGCGGAACACTTCGCCGATCCGGCGCTGGCCGCCAGCGAGAAGGCCGAGCCCGATCCAGCAGCCGAGTGTTGCGGAATAGGCGGCCGAGGTGACGTGGCCGTGGTCGTGCTCTATCCTGGCAGGCGCGCCGGCCGGCACCAGATGTGCGCCCGCCTGCAGCGTGCCCCCAGCGCGGGGGCGCAGGCCCACCAGCGCCGGCCGGTCGGCATCCTGCAACGCGGCGCGCTCCGACAGCGCCCGGCCGATGAAATCCTTCTTGCGCGACAGCATGCGGCCGAGCCCCAGATCGGCGGCGGTGGTCTGGCCGTTCAGCTCGGCGGCCACGGGATGGCCCTTTTCCAGGCGCAGCACGTTCAGCGCCTCCAGGCCGTACGGCGCCGCCCCGGCTGACTGGAGGGCGCGGGCCAGGGCCGCGCCGTGAGAGGCGCCGACGGCGATCTCGTAGGCGAGCTCGCCGGAGAACGAGATGCGGAAGATCCTGGCGGGAACGCCGCACACGGCCGCCTGCGCCACGGCCATGAACGGCAGGCTGCGGCCGCCGACATCGCTGCCCGCCCCCACGAGTTGTTCGAGCACGGAGCGGGCATGGGGGCCCGCCAGGGCGAACTGCGCCCATTGGTCGGTGACCGGCTCCACGCAGACGTCGAGATCCGGCTTCAGCATCTGGCGGCAGAAATCCAGGTGCTGCAGCACGCGCGATGCGTTGCCGGTCGTCGTGGTCGCGACGAAATGCGTGTCCGACAGCCGGGCGACGGTGCCGTCGTCGAAGGCGAAACCGTCCTCCCGCAGCATCAGCGCGTAGCGCGCGCGACCGGGCGCCAGGCTGGAGATCGTGTTGGCGTAGACGAAGTCCAGGAACGCACCGGCGTGCGGGCCCTGCACGTCGATCTTGCCGAGCGTCGATACGTCGCAGAACCCCGCCGCCTGCCTGACCGTGCGGACTTCGCGGTCGATGCTCTGCTGCATCGTCTCGCCCACCTTGGGGAAATGCGTGGCGCGCAGCCACTCGCCCGCCTCGGTGAACGGCGCACCCTGGCTCGCCGCCCAGTCATGCGCCGGCGTGCGCCGGGTCGGCCGGTATCGCGCGCCGCGATGCGTGCCCCCCATGGCGCCGATCGCGACCGGCGTGTAGGGCGGCCGGAACACGGTGGTGCCGGTCTGCGCGATGGTCCTGCCGGTCAGGGCCGCCATCATCGCCAGCCCGGTGACGTTGGACGTCTTGCCCTGGTCAGTCGCCATGCCGAGCGTGGTGTAGCGCTTGAGATGCTCCACGTTGGTGAAACCCTCCCGCGCGGCGAGCGCCACATCGGCCGAGGTCACGTCGTTCTGGAAGTCGACGAAGGCTTTGCCGGTCGGGTTCACCACCTGCCAGAACGGCGTGACGGCGTCGCTTTCGGGGCCGGTGGACGGGACCGCACTCTCCTTACCGCCGCCTGCCTCGCTGCCCGTTCGCAGCGCGCCGCCGGTGGAGACATGCCCGGCGGCCGCACCGGCGGCGCGCATGCCGGGGGGCATCTGGCCGGGCACGAAGGCGGCCAGCGCGTCATGCCAGACCGGCCTGCCGCCGTGATGCGAGGCGAGGTGGACGGCGGGGTTCCAGCCGCCGGACATGGCGAGCAGGTCGCAGGACAGCCTGACACCGTCCGCTTTGCCGCCGAGCACGATGCTGGACAGCGCCGTGCCGCCCACCGCCTGACGCACCGTCGATTGCTCGAACACCGGGACGCCGTGCGAGGCCGCGACCGCGCGCAGGGCGGGCGGCGTCTGCGGCCGCGGGTCGACCAGGGCCACGACCTCCATGCCGGCCTGCACGAGGTCGGCGATCGTGCCCGCGCCGTCGTCGTTGTTGGCGAACACCGCGGCCCTTGCGCCTGGACGCACGGCGAAGCGGTTGACGTAGCTGCGCACCGCGCCGGCCAGCATGACGCCGGGCAGGTCGTTGCCGCCGAACACGATGGGGCGTTCGATGGCGCCCGTCGCCAGCACCGCGCGCCTGGCCACGACGCGCCACAGGCGCTGCCTCGGCAGCGTGCCGGGCGCGGCCAGATGGTCGGCCACACGCTCCACGCCGGCATAGGTGCCGCCGTCGAACACGCCGGTGATGGTGGTGCGCGTCAGGATGCGCACGCCGGCGGCGCGCAGCCTTGCTTCCGCCTCCGCCAGCCAGGCCAAGGCGGGCCGGCCGTCGATGCTTCGCCTGTCGGACAGCAGTCGGCCGCCCAGGGCCGAGTCCTGTTCGGCCAGCACGACGCGCCCGCCCTGGCCCGCGGCAGCCAGGGCCGCCGACAGGCCGGCGGGTCCCGCGCCGATCACCAGCACGTCGGCGAACGCGGTCTGCTTGCCGTAGCGATCGGGGTCCGGCAGGCCGGATGCGCGGCCGAGGCCTGCGGCGCGGCGGATCAGCGGCTCGTACACCCGTTCCCAGAACGCGGCCGGCCACATGAACGTCTTGTAGTAGAAGCCGGCCGCGAAGATCGGCGCCAGCGCGCCGTTGATCGACAGCACATCGTGCCTGAGGCTGGGAAAGCGGTTCTGGCTTCTGGCCGACAGCCCGTCGAACAACTCGGCCACGGTGGCGCGCGTGTTGGGTTCGCGCGCCGCGCCCTCGCGCAGCTCGACCAGCGCGTTCGGCTCCTCGGGTCCGGCCGAGAGTATGCCGCGCGGGCGATGGTATTTGAACGACCGGCCAACCAGGCGCACGCCGTTGGCGAGCAGGGCGGAGGCGAGCGTGTCGCCCTGGTAGCCCTGCAGCCGCCTGCCGTCGAAGCTGAACGCGACCGGCCTGGCGCGGTCGATCAGGCCGCCCGTCTCCTGGCGGAACGCCTGCATCATGCGAGCTCGGCCGACGATATCACGTGCGTGCGCGTGTCCCGCTCCACTTTCAGGAACTGCCTGCAGGCGGCCGCGTGGTACCAGAGTTCGCTGTGCGGGCCTGCGGGGTTGTCGCGGAAATACACGTAGTCGACCCAGGCCGACAGCTCGGCGTTGGAGCCTGGGCGGGAGAGGGTGGCGTCTCCTGCATACACGAATTCTTCCAAGCCTCGCTCGCCGCAGAAGGGGCAGGTCAGGCGCAAGGAAGAGCGTTCTTTTCTGAAGAAAAGAACCAAAAGACTTTCATTAATGTAGGGCCATGTTGGTGCCGCCGCCGGTTTCGTCCAAGAGTTGGCCGGTGGCGAAGCGGTCCAGGCGGTAGGCGGTGGCGACGGGGTGGGGTTCGTCCTTGGCCATCAGGTGGGCCAGGCACAGGCCTGCGGCGGGGGTCGCCTTGAAGCCGCCTATGCACCAGCCGCCGTTCAGGTACAGTCCGTCCACCGGCGTGCGGTCGATGATCGGGCTGCCGTCCATCGTCATGTCCATCACACCGCCCCAGCTTCGCAACATGCGCAGTCGGCCGATGGACGGCATGAGCGCCATCGCCTCCTCGCAGGTCTCCTCCATGCAGGGCAGGTTGCCGCGCTGTGCGTAGGAGTTGTAGCCGTCCACGCTGGCGCCGAACACCAAACCGCCTTTGTCAGACTGGCTGATGTAGAAATGGCCCGCGCCGAAGGTGATCACGCAGTCGATCAGCGGCTTGATGCCCTCGCTCACGAAGGCGGTCAGCACGTGGCTTTCGATCGGCAGCCGCAGCCCGGCCATCGCTGCCACGCGCGATGAATTGCCGGCCACCGACAGGCCGATCTTCCTGGCGCGGATGAACCCTCGCGAGGTCTCGGCCCCGATGACGGCGCCGTTCTCGATGCGCAACCCGGTCAGCTCGCAATGCTGCAGGATGTCGACGCCGAGCTTGTCCGCCGCGCGGGCGTAGCCCCAGGCGACCGCGTCGTGTCGCACGGTGCCGCCGCGCTGCTGCAGCAATCCGCCCATGATCGGGAAGCGCGCCGTGTCGAAGTCCAGGAACGGCGCGCGCGCACGCACCTCCTCCCGGCTCAGCAATTGCGCGTCGATGCCGTGCAGCAGCATGGCGTTGCCGCGTCTGACCGCGGCGTCGCGCTGGCCGTCGGAATGGAACAGGTTCAGCACGCCGCGCTGGCTGATCATCGCGTTGTAGTTGATGTCCTGCTCCAGCCCCTCCCACAGCTTCAGCGATGTTTCGTAGAACGGGATGTTGCCGGGCAGCAGGTAGTTCGACCGTATGATGGTGGTGTTGCGCCCGACATTGCCGGAGCCGACCAGGCCCTTCTCGATCACCGCGATGTTGGTCAGGCCGTAGCGCCTGGCGAGGTAGTACGCGCAGGCCAGGCCGTGTCCGCCGCCGCCCACGATCAGCGCGTCGTACTCGGCTTTCGGCGCCGGTGTGCGCCATTGCGGCGCCCAGCCTTTCTGGCCCCTCGCCGCCTGGGCGAGCAGCGCCGCGATGGAGAAGTGCCTGGTCATGCAGGAACCAGCGCCTGCCATCCGCGGGCGGCGCGCCAGTCGGCGGGCAGGCCTGCGAACCGGCCGAGGCCGAGCTTGGCGATGTCGGCAAAGCTGCAGGCGCCTGTCGTCACGAGCTCGGCGATGGCGCGGCCGGTGGCGGGCGACAGGCCGAAGCCGACGCTGGAGAGGGTGGCGACGGTAACGTTGTCGGGCGAGCTCAGTCGGTCGATCACCGGGCGGCCGTCCGGCGTGTTCTCGATGATGCCGGCCCAGCTTCGCAGCACGCGCGCATGCGCCGCGCGGGGGAACAGGGTGGCGAGCCGCGCCGACAGGTTGCGCAGCAGCGGCGTGGTCGGCCGCGCCGGCTGCCGGTAGGCATCGTCGTCCAGCCACTCATGCGGGCCGCCGCCATAGGCGAGGTTGCCGCGCAGCGTCTGCCGCCCGTACAGCCCGTTGCCGTCCACGCCGCCGACCGGCATCAGCGGCAGCGCCTCGGTCACGATCATTTCCGCGCGTGCTGCCGCCAGCGGCAGGTCGACACCGAGTTGCGCCAGAAGCGGCGCGGTCTGCGGTCCTGCCGCGATGACGACCGCGTCGCAACCGTGACTGTGCCCGCCTGCAAGGATTTCAACGACGCGGCCGTTGCGGGTGACGAAACCGTCCACGCCGGTGTGCTGCAGGATGCGGCCGCCATGGTCCTGCAGCGCCCAGGCATAGGCCTGCACGGTGCGTTGCGGGTTGGCGTGGCCGCCGAAATGGAAGTACTGCGCGCTGAGCGCCTGCTCGGTGACGAGCGGCGCCAGCTCGCGCAGCTGCTTGATGTCGAGCTCTTCGGAGTCGTAGCCCATCGCGCGGGTCAGCAGGGCCATCGACCGGTAGCGTGCCTCATCCTCCTGCGTCAGGTTGATCACGATGCGCCGGCGGCGGTACTCGGTGGGGTAGCCGAGCAGCTCGTCCATCATCGGCCACAGGCGCTGCTCCTCGTGGAACAGCGGGCTTTGGTAGTGCGTGGCGCCGCCGCCGTTCCGGCCGGAGGCTTCCCAGCCGACGATGAAGCGTTCGAACACGGTGACGGGGTGGCCGGCGCGGGCGAGCCACCAGGCGGCGCTGAGGCCGGTGACGCCGCCGCCTATGATGGCGATCATGGAAGGATGTTCTTTCTTGAAAGAAAGAACCAAAGAACTTTTGGTTCGCTGTCGCGGTTCTTTCTGGCAGCGTACGCCATGGAGGAGTTCTTCCTCACGCGTGCATGTTCCCGTGCAACAACGCCGCCTCGTCCGCCGTCCCGATCGCATCGTACGGCACCCACTGCGTGCGTATCCCGAACCAGACATCCCACCCGTCTTGCATGGTGTCGCCATCGGCGAGCACGCCCAGCGGCAGCGGCCTGACCGGGGCGCGGTAGCTCGCCAGAGGGATGTCGGCCGGCGACGCGCCTGACGTCAGCGCCAGCAGCAGCGCAATCTGTTCGCGGCAGCGTCGGCCCTGGCACACGCCCATGCCGGCGCGGGTCAGCCGCTTGATCTGGTCCGGATGCAGCGGCCCGTCCCGCAACAGGGTGGCGCCGTCGCGTGCGTCCATGCGGTCGGACCGGCAGCCGAGATAGCGCGGCGGCCTGATGCCGAGCAGCTCGGCACGGCTCACCTCCTCGCACAGGCAGACCGGGGCGGACACACTCTCCTCGACCAGCAGCGCCCGCATCCAGGCCAGGCGATAGGCGGTGCCGTCTTCCCCTGCGGGGGCGAGCGACCCGCGGTGCTGCTGCGTGCCGGATGCGAGCCAATCCTGGGCAGCCTGCGCTGCGGCGGCACCCTGTTCCGTGCAGGCGCCCTCCTCTGCCAGCCCTGCGCAATCGCCGGCGCAGAAGATGCCTGCCAGCGAGGTGGCGCCCCCCGGCGCCAGGGCGGGAACGTGCCCGCCCAGGTCGCCGCGCCACGCCAGCCGGCAGCCCGCGGCACCCGCCAGCTCGATCGCCGGAACCGCGCCGATGGCCAGGCACACCGTGTCGCAGGCGATGCGGTGCTCCACCCCGTCGCGGCGCACCACCACCGCATCAAGCGTCAGCCCGCCCGCCTCGGCGCGCAGGATGGTCGTGCCGGTCAGGACGGAGACCCCGCGCGCCGCCAGCGCGGCCGCCAGCGCCGGCGCGGCCTGGGCCTGCGGCAGCACCTCGACCAGTCCCGCCACCTCCAGCCCGCGATCCAGCGCCAGCAGCGCCGTCCGTGCTGCCAGGTCGCCGGAGCCGAGGATCAGCAGCCGTCGGCCGTCGAACGCGTCGTAGCGGTCGAGAAGGCTGTGCAGCGCGCGCGCCCCCATCACGCCGGGGATGTCCACGCCCGGGAAGCCCAGGACCAGGTCGCGCGCGCCGGTGGCCAGGACCAGCGCGTCGAAGCCGCACATCCAGCTGCGTGACCCGTCGGACAGGCCTGCGACCCGGGCGGGCAGGGCGTTCAGCGCCGCGCCGTTGGCGAACACCCCCCAGGCGGTGATGCCCAACCGCACATCCACGCCGGCGTCGAAGGCCGCCTCCAGCCCTGGCGAGGAGGCGACCAGCCGCTCCACCATGCGGGCCGGTTCCTGGACCGCGGCGGTCATGCGCTGGCCGTAGAACAGCGGCACGTCCAGGCCCATCAGCGAGGCCGAAACCGGGTTCTCGTCCAGCAGCACCACGCGCAGGCCCAGCCGCGCGCCCTCGAGTGCCGCCGCTATGCCGGCAGGGCCCGCACCCACCACCAGAAGCTGGGCGTGCTCGTCGGGAAGCGCGAACTTGCCGTCGATCGCCCAGGGGTCGGCGCCGCGCGCAGCCTCGGGAAACGCCGCGTCCATCACGCCGACTCCAGCGCCTGGCGCAGATCCTCGATCAGGTCGTCCTGGTGCTCCACGCCCACGGAAATGCGCAGCGAACTGTCGTCGATGCCCACATCCAGCCGGCGGGCGGCGGGCACGTTGGCATGGGTGGTGGTGGCGGAATGGCAGATCAGGGTTTCCGTGCCGCCCAGGCTGACCGCCATCTGGATCACGCGCAGCCGGTCCAGCATGCCGAACGCGGCATTCTCGCCGCCATGGATGCGGAAGGTGAAGGTGGAGCCGGCGCCGCGGCACTGGCGCGCGAACACCACGTGCGCCCGGCTGCCGGGCTGCTGGAACCCCACGTAGTTCACCGTTTCGACGGCGGGATGGCCGCGCAGGAATTCGGCGACCGCGCGCGCGTTGTGGCCGGCGCGTTCGGTGCGCAGATGCATCGTCTCCAGCGAGCGCAGCACCATCCAGCTCGAGTGTCCGTCGAGCTGGCTGCCCAGCAGGGTGCGCAGCTGCTTCAGCGTGTGGATCGGGCCGGCCGCACCGCTGACGCCGCCGGCGAGGCAGTCGCTATGGCCGCCCGCGTATTTTGTCAGCGACGTCATGCACAGATCGGCGCCCTGGGCCAGCGGGTTCTGCTGGAACGGTCCGAGAAACGTGTTGTCCACCACCACCAGCGGCCGGCTGCCCCGGACCCGCCCGATCTCGGCCGCAACGCGCGCGATCAGCGCGATGTCGGCGATGCCGCTGGTGGGGTTGGCGGGCGTTTCCACCATCACCAGGGCGAGACGCCCGAGCGCTGCGGCCTGTTCGGCGGCGGCGCGGATGGCCGCCTCGTCCAGGGCGTCGTCGATGCCGAAGGGCGTGATGCCGAAGGCGGCCAGGTGGCCGTAGAGCAGCCCGTCCGTGCCGCCGTAGAGCGGCCTGGTGTGCAGCACCGTGTCGCCAGGCCGCAGGAACGCCTGGGTGATGGCATTGATCGCTGCCATGCCGCAGTTGAACACGGCCGCATCCTCGGCGCCGTCCAGCAGGGCCAGCCGCGCCTGCAGCATCGCCATGTTGGGGTGGTCCAGCCGCGCGTAGATGTAGCCCCGCTCGGCTTCAGGTTCGGCCTCCGCCTCCGGCGGCGTCGTGCGGAAATAGCGTTCGTGCACGTCCTTGGCGTGCTGCGCGCTGCGATAGGCGAAGGTGGAGGTGGCAAACAGCGGCGGCTTGATCGAGCCGTGATGCGCGGCCGGCGCGTAGCCTGCGTTCACCGTCAGCGTCTCTGGCCGCAGATAGCGATGTGCGGGGCCGTCCATGTCAGTCCATCAGCTCCAGCGCACGCTCGGCCTGGGCGCAGTACCAGTCGGTGAAGCGGCCGACCAGCGCTTCGGCCTCCTCGGAATAGGGGCCCGGCACGTAGCCCACGGAGTTCACCCCGCGCTGGTTGTTCTCCACCAGCTCGATATCCTGCCGGTTGGTGGTCATCCACAGCGCCACCAAATTGTCCAGGTGGTAGTCGACGCCCTCGACGGCGTCCTGGTGGACGAACCACTTGGCCGTCACCAGCGTCTCCTGCGGCCCGGTCGGCTCGGCGGTGAAGACGAAGACGTGGTCGGCCACCGCGTGGCAGAAGCTGTTCGGCTCGCCCGCCCAGCGCACCGACCCGACATCGCCCGCCTCTTGCTCGATCATCAGGCGGCGCACCGCATGCTTGCCGTCCATGGTGAGCGACACGACCCCCTCGTTGAGCGGGAAACGTATGGCGCCCCACCAATCGCCGAGCGTCGGGCCGACCGGCAGGCCGGCGCGCGCCATGCGCGCGTTGAACCGTTCGACCCGGCCTTCCTCGTCGCCCTCGAAATGCGCGCGCACCTCGACCGGAAAGGCGACCGACAGGTCCGGGTGGCGCACGGCGCAGTGGTAGCACTCGCGCGCGTTCTCCATCACCAGCTTCCAGTTCGCACGCTCCACGAACACCGCCTCGTGCGCCAGCTTGGCGTGCGCCAGGTCGTGCGGCGCCAGCAACGGCGCCAGGCCCTCGCAGAACGCGTCGAAGGGCGGCGGGTCGTCCGACAGGCTGACATAGATGCAGCCGGCGACGTTGCGCACCTGGATCGGCAGCAGCGCGTGCGCGGACGGATCGAAATCCTCCTGCATGCGGCGCGCGCTGACCAGGCGGCCGGTCAGGTCGTAGCTCCACTGGTGGTAGGGGCAGACCAGCACCGGCCGCTGGCTGCGTCCGGGCGGGCAGACCATCGCGCCGCGGTGCCGGCAGGAATTGTGGAAGCCGCGGATCACCCCGGCCCTGTCGCGCAGCACGACGATGGGCGACGTGCCGACGGTCAGCGCCAGTGCCGCGCCCGGCCTAGGCAGCTCCGATTCCAGGGCGGCCAGCACCCAGCTTCGCCCGAAGATCGCCCGCATGTCGAAGGCGAACGCCTCCTCGGCGGAGTACAGCGCCTGTGGCAGGGCGTGTCCGGGCCTGCGGGCGTGCAGCAACTTCCTGACCCGGCTGAAATCCGACATCGGCATCCTCGTGCGGCGGGTTCGGGCTCCGTCCGACGCCCACATGCCACAGCGCCGTGCCGCGCGATAATGCCTTATCGGCATGAGCCGATCAGGTGCAGCCCGGCCGGGCGGTTTTGGCTGGCCGCCGGTTCTGGTATCGCTGGGCCTGGCCGAAGATCGTGCGATCGTGCGATCGTGCAGGAGGCTTCACCCGTTGGTCACCTTCGACAGGCGCTGGCTGCCGCTGAACGCGTTGCGCGCCTTCGACGCGGTCGGGCGCCACCTCAGCTTCACCGCCGCCGCCCACGCGCTCGGCGTGTCGCAGAGTGCCGTCAGCCGCCACGTGATCGGGCTGGAGGAGCTGCTGGGACACGCGCTGTTCGAGCGGCGGCCGCAATCGCTGGTGCTGACCAAGGCGGGGGGAGCGCTGCTGCCGACGGTGCGCGGCTCGTTCGACCGGATAGAGCACGCGCTGAACGACGTGGTGCGCGACGGCGGCGGCCTGCGCACCCTGCGCCTGCAGCTGCCGCCCTCCTTCGCGCAGAAACTGGCGCTGCCAATCCTGCAGGCGTTCCGCAAGGATTTTCCGGACATCTTCATCGATTTTTCCAGCCTGGGGATCACCGGCGCGCCGCGGACGGAGACCGACGTCGCGGTGATCTATGACCGGCCGCGCACCGGGGAGGCCGTTTCCGACCTGCTGTGGATGTCGCGCGTGACGCCCGGCTGCAGCCCTGCCCTTGCCGCCGCCCACCAGGGCAAGACGCTCGAGCGCTTCATCGCCGACAACGAGCTGCTGCACGTGAAGCTGGAGGGGGAGCCGCCGGGCATCATCTGGCAGGCCTTCTCCCGCCATTTCGGGCTCGGCGTGCGCACCAGCCGCGGCCTTGCCTTCGACACCGCGGCGCTGGCCGCGCAATACGCCGCCAGCGGCGAGGGGGTGGCGCTGCTCGACCGCGACCTGTTCGCGACCGACATCGCGGCGGGCACCCTCGTCACCCCCTTCGCCGAGACGTTCGAGGACGGCTACGGCTACTTCCTGCATCTGTCGGCCGACGACCTGGCCGACCCTGTCATCGCCGTGTTCAGGGGCTGGATGATCCGCAACTTCGCCCGCGGCGTGCCGTCCTGACCCGGCCCTGGGTGGCCGCGCTGCCGATGTACGACCTGCCGGAACTGCGCCCGGCGACCGACGCGCTGTGGTCGGCGGTGGCAGGGCGGCTGGCCGAATTCGGGGTCGAGGCGCCGGTGGAGCTGACGCGCGGGCCGACGCCGGAGGCGCTGTGGACCGACCCGCGCCTGCTGCTGGCGCAGACCTGCGGCTACCCGCTGGCGACCGCGCTGCGCGGGCGTGTCACCCTGGTCGCCACCCCCTGCTACGGTGCGGAGGGCTGCGACGGCGCGTCGTACCGCAGCGCCATCGTGGTGCGCGCGGCCGACCCGGCCGACTCGCTGGCCGCACTGCGCGGGCGGCGCTGCGCGGTGAACGACGCCGCCTCCAACAGCGGCATGAACCTGCTGCGCCACGCCGTCATGCCGTTCGCCCGAGGCGGCGCGGCCTTTTTCAGCGAAACCGTGTGGACCGGCGCGCACGTGGCCAGCCTGCGCGCCGTGGCCGACAACCGGGCCGACGTGGCGGCGGTGGACTGCGTCACCTGGGCGCTGCTGCGGCGCGTCCGCCCGGACGCGTCGGCGGGCTTGCGCGTGCTCGCCTGGACAGCATCCAGCCCAGGCCTGCCGCTGGTCACCGGCAGCGGCACGGACGCGTCGACGCTGGCCGCCTTGCGCGCCGCGCTGGACGAAGTGGCGCGCGATCCAGCCCTAGCGCTGGTCCGCGACGCGCTGCTGCTGGAGGGTTTTTCGCGGCTGGAGCCGGACGCGTACGACGCGTTGCTGGCGCTGGAGGGACAGGGGCGGTCGCTTCTCGACGACGGTTAAGAAGGCCAGCGGCTCTGCCCACATGGGCGCGAACCCAGGTATCTGGGCCGCAAAACTAGGCTAGCCGTCGGTAAACCTGCTCTACGTAGCCCGAGGGTGGACGTCTGCTGGCGACCCAACGTAGCCGCAAGGCCGTAGGAGTGGCCACGCCGAAAGCGGTCATTTGTTGACCGGGGCAGTCGACGGCACTGCGCCAATGTCGGACGCATTGGACGACCGGTTCGCTTTTGGTATCCCAGCGGCAAGGCGCCAACCAGGCGCCCGACGGCGCGTCGTTAGTGGCAGGCCTGAACGTCCCCGGGGGCGCTAGGGAGCAAGCGATCCGTCGAACTCAAAGCGTAGCATCAGCCGCCGCAGCGGCGATGGTGTCACGCGCCGAGGGCTGGCCATTATAGGCCTTTGCCATCGCCTTATGGGTCAGCGCCAGTCCATCAAACAGCTTGGGCGTGAAATCGCGGGATCGGCCAAACTTCTCTGCTTTGAGAAACGCGTTTATGTCGCCGAAGTGGGCGTTACGCAGCGCCGGCTCCTCCCATACGCTGTCCTCGCTGCCTTGCGTGAAGTAGCTGTCGATCAGCTCGACGGCCTGGTCGATCAGCGCGCTCCGCGCGGTTCCGTCCTGCATTACCCGAGCCATCGCGACCGATATGTCGCGGTGCTCGGTGGATCGGTGCACCCGGTTCAGCACGTCTTTCAACAAGGACACCGTGATCATGTAGAAGATGAACCGGCTCTGCCGACGAGCTGGTGGACCCCCCCGGCCAAAGTCGAGGCTGTCCGCCGCCTGTTGCAGCAGGAAGCAGGCATAGAGGTCTTCCACGCCGAACGCGGCCTGCCCTTCCTCGGGCAGCGCCGTAATGCGCTTAAATACGGCTCCGCCAGGCAGGAACGGCGGGTTTTTCCCGAAAGCCAAGCCCGCCTCGCCCAGCCAGCCGGCACCATACACCTTGATCAGGTCGGCCGCGTTAACGTGCTGGCTGAATTGGCGCGTGGAAGGATTGGCGTTCTGCAATGCCTTTTGTGAATCCCAGCCGCCGCGCTGCACTTCCAGGTAGATGCCGTGCCGGTCGGCCATTTCCCTTTTCCAACTGGCGAAGTCTCCGGACAATGCGAGGAAGTCTTTCTCGCGCACCGCATTCTGGCTGTTAGTGTAACGCGTAATCGCCTGCAGCATCTGCTCGCCGCCAGCGCCGACCTTCACGATTTTGGTCACGACTGCGCCGTCCGTCGCCCTCGCCTTCCAAGCCTCGACTTCGGGGTTCACACCTGTGCCGCCTGCGCGGTAATAGCGGTTGAATACCTCCCAGATGGTCCGGGAAGTCTGGCACCCGTTCACAATATATGGCTCGATCAACTCGATCGCATTACCGTTCTCCTTCCAATCAGATGCCACGACTGTTATGCCGTTGTTGTACAGGCCAAATCGCTCAGGTGCATCGCGAAGCGTCTCCTGCATGCTCTTGTTGACCTTGCCGCGGCCACCCAGAAACCTGCGCACGTTCTTCTCGTAGATGCCGTCGAGATCGCCGGTCGCGTCGCGGTATACGATGAGGAACTGGTAGAGGTCAGCCAGTCGGGTCGATCCTACTAAGAGGTCAGCCCCTGAAGGCACAAGATGCGAGTGGAGCGGAACGCGTAGCCCCGGCTCGGCCGCTTCTTCACTCAGCCGTGCGTAGATCGTCTCAACGGAGATCGTCTCTACGTCAAACATGCCGCCCAGATGCCCGCGCCCTATTGTGCGGATATCGTTTAACGTTATGCGCTGGTCGGGGGTGAGCGGACGCTCGGTCGCAAAGACCAGCACGATACGGTCATTCTGCCCTGCCTGCGCGCGGAACACCGCCAAACGCTCGCGCAGCCCCTCGGCAAATGAGTTTAGTCCCCCACGTCGGCCATCGAGTGTCTCGATTACCTTCTGCGCCTCAACTAGCAGCGTGCGATTTCCAGAGAAGGCGGTTCCGTGTTTGCTCTGAACTAAATACCAGGTGTGGCCGGGCTGCCCCGCCGCTTCGTCCTCAGGACCTACGTCCAGCACCGCGATGTCAATTCCGCCGTCGCCGGCACCGTCGCAGTAGACGATTTCCAGCCCGCTCTCGGGTGCATCGAGCCACTGCGTTACAATCTTGTGCGCGAAGCGACGGCCGAGTTCGGTTGTGGACGGGTCGCCCTCGACGACGCTTTCGCGCCAGGAGGTTAGGAATGCATCAAAGTCAGGTAGCAGCGCGGCCATGAGTTCCCCGAAAGTTGGGCGGCGGTGACCACCGGGAGAGCGCCATGCTAGGCGATCCGAAGATGGCGGCAAGTAGCCCCCATGGGTTGGGTGGGGGACTCAACGCGTCATATGTTCCAGGGCAGCTAAAGGTCCGCTCACCGCATTCGTTGCGCGAAATTCGGAAAGTCGAGAAACCACCCAATCCAGAATCTATGGCTCGGAATGGGGGCGCGAGTGGCGGCCGTGGTCGTGCGGGAGATCGAGCGGAGGCCGCCTGATCAGGTCCGCCCAGCGAAGGGCGATGTCGAGGGGAACGGGCATGCAGACTGCATCTGGCTGACGGATCCTCTGCCCCGGGACCCCGCTGGGGTTTGAAACCCCAGACCCCGCTTATGCGCCGCGCGCCAGCAGGGTCTTCACGTAATCGGCGATGCCGGTCGGCTCGACGACGGCGCCGCGGACGATCTGGTCGAAATGGCGGGTCAGCGCGCGGATGTGCTCGGTCGAGTGGAAGACGAAGTAAGTCTGGCCGAGATAGATCGCCGCGCGCAACGGACCGAACACCGTCAGCGGAACGGAGAACATCGCGCGGCGGTCGTAGAGGAACAGGCGCAGGCGCGGGTAAAGCTCGTCGCACAGCGCCACGATCTGCTCCAGCTGGGCGCGGCGATGCGCGGGCTTCAGCCGCCTCCAGATGTCCTCGCCCATGGCGAACGCCTCCAGCGTCTGGATGGCGGTGCAGCATTCGATCTCGGTTTCCGGCTGGCGCAGGTAGTCCAGGCGGGACTGGGTGATCTCGATTTGCCGGCGCGGACCGAGCGCCACGAAATGGCTGTACTCGTCCTCGATCACCGCTTCGGTCTTCAGCACGTCCGGGAAGGTGGTCGGGATGTGCCGGACACGGTAGCCGGACGCTTCCTTGAGCCAGCCGAGCAGGCGTTCGTCGAGCGGGCTGGGCGCGTCGCGTTCGATCTGCAGGGTTTCGGAGACCATGTCCGACCCTGGCTGCTCCCCCTGGCTGAGGCCGAGCAGCCAGTCCATCGAGGTGTTGCCGATCTGCGCGATCGCCGCGACCGACTCGACCCGCGGCAGCCTGTCCGCCCCGGCGGTCAGCAGCTGGGACAGCGTGCTGCGGTCGATGCCGGCGGCGCGGGCGAACTCGGTCTGGCTCATCTCGGACCGCGCCAGCACCTGGCGCAGCCGCTGCTGGAAACAGGGCAGGATGTTGCGCCGATCCAGCGCGCCGGCACCCGGCATGGGACTCACCCGAAAACTGTTGAAGTTCCGCAGCAGATGCGGTGCAGGCGCGGCATCGTCGGCGCCGATGGCGCGGATGCGGCAGCTACAGCGCAAACGCAGCATGGTCAAGCAGTTCGGGCGGCCATACGACTCGGCAACCGTAACGACAGGTGGAGCAGTCCGGTGCGTCGCTGGATCAGGGCAGCCGAGGAACGAGAAGCGCCGACCTGGGCCCTGGTGGTCCTGATCTATGGCGGGTGGCTTGCCCTGACCGCCTGGTGGACCGTGTTGCCGGGCTGGGTGGTGTTGCCGGCGGGGGCCTGGCTGTGCGCCTGGCACATGTCGCTGCAGCACGAGCTGATCCATGGGCACCCGACGCGAAGCGAGCGCGTCAACGCGGCGCTGGCCTGGCCGCCGCTCAATTTGTGGCTGCCCTATGCGCTGTACCGCCGGTCCCACCTGCGCCATCACCGCGCCGCGCAGCTGACCGACCCGCTGGAGGACCCCGAGAGCACGTACATGACGCGGGAGGCGTGGGCGCAGGCGGGGCGGTTGCGGCGCGCGCTGCACACGATCTGCAACACGTTGCTGGGCCGGCTGCTGGCGGGGCCGTGCATCGCCATCGCCTCGTTCTGGATCGGCCAGGCGCGCCATGCGCGCTCGCTTGCGTCATGGCGCGTGTGGCTGGGGCACGCGCCATGACGCAAGCGCGGTGCTGGGCTGGGTGTGCGGCGTCTGCCGGATCGACCCGCTCGGCTACGCGGCCTGCTTCGTCTATCCCGGCACGGCGCTGATCCTGTTGCGCTCGCTGGCCGAACACCGTGCCGCCGACCGTCAGGAGGACCGCACCGCGGTGGTGGAGCGCCCCGGCCTGCTGGGCCTGCTCTACCTGCACAACAACCTGCACGCGCTGCATCACGAGCGGCCGCACGTCCCGTGGTTCGCGCTGCCGGCGCAGTGGCGCCTGGCGCGCGCCGGGCTCCACGCGACGCGCGGTCCTGTCTATGACGGGTATGGCGAGGTGGCCAGGCGCTATGCCTGGCGGCCGCATCACCCCGGGCCGCACCCGCTGGCGCACGAACCGCAGATCGGTGGGCTCGGGGAGCCTGCCCAAAAAGCCATGACCCCATGACAATTAACGATTGCGTGACCTGCCGAATCTCGTGCAACCATGATTGCAGGGGAATGATCCGACGCGCGATCGTGTGCTTCTCCGGTCGCTGCCGACACGGCTGGTTCTGGAACTTGCCAGGCGCCAGCGCCGAAGTCCACGCGGCCGGGCGTTCGGGGGGCAGCCGGCGCGCGAGGACGTAAGGGTGCGGCCGGCGTGTTGGGGTCATGAAGGGGGATGCCTGATCGATGGCTGCAATTGGCGCGCGCGTTCATGACGGGCCGGTCTGGTTCGGCTTGAGGAAGCTGCTGCTCTCGGGCGTCGCCCTGAGCGTTGTCTGTGCGGCGTCCGCCAGGGCCCAGCCGCCGGTGACCGACGAGCCGCCCGGCAACACCGGCAGCGGCGCGCCGGCGACGGCGGCACCCAAGAAGGCCGCGGGGGCGGAAACCGTCATCGTGACTGCGCAGCGGCGCACCCAGAACCTGCAGGACGTTCCGGTCTCCATCCAGGTGCTGAGCGGCGCCACGCTGAAGAAGCTGAACATAGAGAACTTCGACGACCTGGTGGCGCAACTGCCCAACGTGACGGCCCAGGGCATCGGCCCGGGCCAGGAAAACATCTTCATCCGCGGGCTGAACGTGGGGACCCAGGGCACCCAGGAAAGCGGCGTCATCGGCTCCTTCCCCAACGTCGCCCTCTACCTCGACGACCAATCGGCCCAGGTGCCGGGCCGCAACCTCGACATCTACGCGGTCGACTTGCAGCAGATCGAGGTGCTGGAGGGTCCGCAGGGCACGCTGTTCGGTTCAGGCGCGCAGGCGGGCGTGCTGCGCTACATCACCAACAAGCCGGACCTCACCAAGTACGGCGGCACGGTCGATGTCGGCGGCGCGCTGACCGCGCATGGCGACCCGAGCGGCAACGTCGACGCCACGATCAACATACCGGTCGTGAAGGACAAGCTCGCGGTGCGCATCACCGGCTACGACGACGACCGCGGCGGCTACATCAACAACGTGCCCGGCACCTTCGTCCGCCAGTCGACCGACATCGGCATCCATTACGCCGGCTACACCAACAACATTCCCGGCCCGCCGAACGCCACGAACTCGGCCAACAACCTCCGCATCGCCAAGCACGACATCAACCCCGTCCGCTACGAGGGCGTGCGGGGCGAGGTGCTGGCAAAGTTCAACGACGACTGGAACGCGCTGCTGACCGAGTCGGCGCAGCGGCTGGACGCCCACGGCGTGTTCTACGAGCAGCCCTACACGTCGGGCAGCAATCCGGTGAAATTGCCGGACTTGTCCGTGCAGCAATTCGAGCCGTCGTACAACGAGGACCAGTTCGAGAACACCGCGCTCACCATCAACGGGCGCGTCAGCATACTGAAGCTGGTCTATGACGGCGCATACCTGGTTCGCCACACGACGCAGCAGCAGGATTACACCAACTACGCGCGCGGCGTTTACGGCGACTACTACCAGTGCCAGGGCCCGAACAAGGCGCACCCGAACGTCAAGCCGCAATGTTTTTCGCCAGCGTCCACCTGGAACGATCACGAGCAGGACACCCATCTCAGCCAGGAGTTCCGCGTCAGCACGCCCGACGATCTGCGTCTGCGCGCGATCGGCGGCTTCTACTGGGAAGATTACGAGATCCACGAACAGACGAATTTCGACTACCTGACCGACACCGGCAACTTTACCCAGATCGGTCCGCTTCCGGTGCAGGGTGTCAGCAACCCGAACATCCGCTCGCCGAACACCGGCTTCTTCACCGATGCGGCTCGCGGCTACAGGCAGTATGCGATCTTCGGCTCGGCCGATTTCGATATAATCCCGCACGTGCTGACGGCGACGTTCGGCACGCGGTGGTACGATTTCTACGATTACGAGCAGGGCTACGTCGCAGGCAGTTTCGGATGCTCGCTGACCGGCCCCTACACCGATTATGCCGGCCCGCCGCCCTGCACCGGCGGCAAGGGCAACGACAACAACCTGACGGCGAAGAATCTTCAGACACGCACCTACGGCTTCAAGAGCCGCGCCAACGTCACCTACAAGGTGACGCCCGACATCATGGTGTACTACACCTGGTCGCAGGGCTACAGGCCGCCAGGCTTCAACCGGCAGCCGCCGGACGACAAGGGCATGCTCGGCCAGAACGGATACGCGTCCGACACGTTGACCAACAACGAGATCGGCTACAAGACGAGCCTGCTGGATCACCGTCTGGTCCTCGACGGCGCGTTCTACTTGGAGAACTGGAACAACGTCCAGGAATCCATATTCGCGCCCGGCGTGCTGGGCAATCTGGCCTTCACCGTCAACGGCCCCAACTACCGCGTGCTCGGCACGGAGTTCCAGGCCACCGGCCGTCCGATCGACGACCTGACGCTCAACCTCAACGTCGCGCTGAACGACAGCAAGCAGCTGAACGCGCCAGGCATCACCGCGGCCAATGGCGGCATCCTGCCCGGCACGACAAACCTGTTCGCGCCGACGGGCGGCGTGCTGGCGGAGGCGCCGGCGTTCAAGCTCGGTTTCCGCGCGCGCTACGAATGGGACGAGCTGCCCTACGCCCCTTTCGTGCAGCTGGTGCTGAGCCACAGCTCGCACGAACGCTCCAACGTCGGCGGCGTGCTGCAATCGGTCGGCAACAACATCCAGAGCATCCTTCAGTATGACGTCGCGAACCGCACGATCCCCGCGTTCTACCAGGAACCGATCACCAGGCTCGACCTGTCGGCGGGGTTTCGTTACGAGAACTGGGCCGCCAATTTCTACGTCGAGAACGTCACCAACGAGCGTGGGCAGGAATTCATCACCTCCACGCAGTTCGTGGAATCGGTCGTGGTCGACCGTCCGCTGACGGGCGGGGTGAAGCTGAGCTACCGATTCTAGCAAGGCCAGGGCATCGCCCCTGGAATGGGCGTCTGGCTAGCGCGTGACGCCCCTGGCCCTGCTACCCGGCCGGCCTGTACTCCAAGATCATCCCGTTTGCGTGGGCCGCCTGAAAGCCCGTCCACAGACTGGCCGCGGGCGGTCCTGGGCTGTAGGCGCCGTATTGCGGCGGCGCGTCCGGCCAGCGCCCCTGGTCGGAGTCGGGCACCAGGCCGTCGAGGTACGTGGCGCGGCTGGCATCTCCCTTCACGAAGCGGTCGAGGAAGGCCGTGATGAAATGCGCTTCGATGCCGATCAGGCGCTGCTTGCTCCACACAGGGTCCTCGAACCAGTCCTGGTCCCAGAGGCGCGCGCGCATCTCGGCGGGCGCCGTGCTCAGCGCTATGTTGTGGCCGGCCTCGCGGAACGTCAGCAGGTAGCGCGTCGCCCGCGTCTCGGTCTCGAACACCCGGCGGACCGCATCGTAGCCGACCACGTGGTCCTGGCTGCCCGCGATCAGCAGGGTCGGCGCGGTGATCGCGGCGAAGGCGTCCGGCGCGAAGGCCGGCAGCGAACCCAGCAATGTCGCAGGCGAGATTGCCACCAGCGCGCGCAGATGCGCCATCGCCGTTCCGTTCGGTTCGCTCGCCCCTGCCGCCTTCTGCAGGGCGGGGGCCAGCGGCGCGCCGGCGGCGGCCAGCGCGCCGTAGCCGCCCATCGAATAGCCGATCAGCGCGCTTCGCCCGGGGTCGGCATGCGCGAGGATGGCGTCGCCCGAGACGGCCAGGCGCTGCGCCTCGGCCGCGATGACGGCGATGTCTGGCGCGCGGTGCGCAAACGCGAACAGCGCGCTGCCCGCGTCGAATTTCGGCGGGTCGGCAAAGGCGGGTGCCACGACGACGTAGCCTTTGGTGGCCAGGTTCTCGGCCAGCCAGGCCAGGACCTCCGGCGTGTTGCAAAAGCCGTGCGCGAGCAGGACGAGCGGGAAGCGGCCGGCGGAGGGAGCCGCGCCGGCAACCGCGGTGCCTGGCAACGAGAACGCGGCCGGCTGCCCGTCCGGCCCGACCAGCGACGAGCGGTAGGTGACTGGCGAGCCGCCCGGGCGCGCGGGGTACCAGACGTCCACGGTCAGCATGCGGTCCGCCCGGCCCATGCGGCGGGTGGCCCAACCCGCGCCGTAGGGCCCTGGCGCCGCCAGGGCCGGCGCGTCGACACCCGGCCGCGCGGGCGCCTGCGCGGCCGCAGGAAGCCATGCCAGGCCTGCGCAGGCGAGCGACACGAGTCCGAGCCTGGTCAGGGCACGGCCAGGTCTGCTAGCGCGTGCCGCAACTCGCCGAGCCAGGGTTCGTAATTGCGCCATTGCTGCAGCCCTTCCCGGTAGAGCGGCCGGCGCACCTGCTCGGAGCTGGCCGTGCGCACGCTGCGCGCCGTCTTGTGAAACTCCAGGCATTGCGGCTCGAACGCCAGCCCGCAGAAATCGAGCATGCGGCGCACGTTCGCTTCCAGCCCTTCCACGAGGTCTTCGTGCTGGACACGCAATATCCTGCCTGGCAGCACGCGGTCCCAATGCGCCATCAGCGTCACGTAGGCGGCATAGTAGCGCGCGATGTCGCGCAGGTCGTAGGTGAACTCCTGGCCGGCGGCGAAAAGCTGCTTGAAGTTGCCGAAGCAGCACGCCATCGCCTCGCGCCGCGCGTCGATGATGCGCGCCCGCGGCAGGATCAGGTGGATCAGCCCGATATGGCGGAAATTGTTGGGGTTCTTGTCGATGAACATCGCCCGCCCGCTGCGATAGATTCGCGTGTCGGCGAGGTAGGCCTCGCCCAGCTGACGCAGCCGGGCGGCCGGCAGCTCCGCCAGCACCGCGGGATAGCGCGGCGCGGCCCCCGTATGGGCGCGGCCCTGCAGCCGCGCCACCATCCTCGGGATGTCGGCCAGTTCCATCGTGCCCTCCACCTGCGAGTGGGAGGCGAGGATCTGCTCGATCAGCGTCGATCCCGCACGCGGCAGGCCGACCACGAAGATCGGCTCGGCGCTGTCGCATCCGGCGCCTGTGCGGCCTGCGAAGAACGCCTGCGTCAGCATCGCGGTCTGCTGGCGCACGTTGCGTTCGACGATGTCGGGCCGGTACTTGACCTCGTCCTTTTTCAGCGCGTTGCCGCGCGCGTAACAGGCGAACGACTCCTCGAAGGCTCCGCAATCTTCCAGCGCTTTGCCCAGCGCGAAGCAGAGGTGATAGCGGTCCGGCGCCGACGTCCCGGGCGCTGCCTCCTCGGCCCGCATGCGCCCGATCTCGTCGTGCCCGAAACGGAAGGTCTTCAGGTTCGCCAGACTCCAATAGGCGTCGCCGAAACCCGGGCTGGCTGCAGCCGCCGCCCGATACGCGGCGACCGCCTCCTGCTGCCGGCCGAGCGTCTTGAGCGCGTGACCGACCGACAGGTGCAGCTCGGGCACGTCCGGGCGCTCCTGCAGAAGCGCGCGATACACGCGCAGCGCCTCGTCGTACTCCGACAGCGCCAGGCACGCGGCGGCGTAAACGGCGCGGTAGTCGCGGTTGGCGGGGTCGGCGTCGAGAAGTATCCTGGCCTGCGCGAGCGCCCGGGCGTTCTGGTGGCGCTGCAGCAGCACGCGCGCGTGGTCGTAGCGCGCCAGGTGGTAGCCGGGGGCGAGCGCCAGCACGCTGTCCAGCAGGAACTCGGCATCGTCCAGGATGTCGAGCTTGATGCCGATGCGGGCCAGCAGCCGCATGGCTTCCACGTCGGTCGGGTGGTCCTTCAGGAACGCCCTGACGACGTCCTCCGCCGCGTGGATTTCGCCGTCGGCGAACATGCTGGACGCCGTCACGATGGCCGGGTCCAGGCTGGCAAGCTTGCTGACGTGGCCGGCGGCGTCGGCGGCCTCGGCGGGGCGGCCGGCGGCGCCGAACAGCACCTTCAGCGCGTGCCAGCTGGCCGGCAGCGAGGGGTTGATGTTGACCGCCCGGAGGTAGGCCTGCAGTGCCGCGGCCGGGTCGCCGAGCGCCACGTGGCAGTGCCCACGCTCCTGATACAGCCGGCTGTAGGACGGATGAGCCGCTTCTAGCCGGGCGAGCGTTGTCAGCGCCTGCCCAGGCGCGTGCAAATAGCGCTCGGCGACCGCGATCATGTACAGCACGTCCCGGTTCTGCGGCACCTGCGCCAGCAGCGCCCGCCCGGCGTGCAGCGCGCCCTGGTTGTCGCCGCGCTGCAGCAGCAAGCGGATGCGCAGCACCTCGGCTTCGACGGTGGATGGCGGGTCGGCCGCGTGTTGCATCTGCGCACCTCCCGCCGTGCCGGCTGGCGGATGGGGTGGGATTCGAACCCACGGAGGGCTTGCACCCTCGGCGGTTTTCAAGACCGCTGCCTTAAACCGCTCGGCCACCCATCCTGCACCTGCCCCGGAAATCCCACACGCCCCGGCGCGGCGCAAGGTGGCCCGCGGCGGCGCTGCGGTCTTTCTTCCCGTCCTGCGAGGCCCTACAACCGCCCAAACTGGTGACGGATGCCCACATGCTACGCTGGACCTGGTGCGTTCCCCTGGCCGCCGCCCTGGCCGCGCCGTGCACCGCCCGTTCCGCCCAGCCGCTCGACACCGACAGCATCTGGACGATCCAGGTGGAGAACGACGCAGTCTCCACCCTGCACGGCACCTCGGACCAGTACTACACCAGCGGCCTGCGGCTCGGCTGGACTTCCGGCCAGGATGCGGTGGGGCCGGTGGCGGCGCTGGGCCAGACCATCTGGGGCGGCGGCACCACCCGGCTCTCGCTGGAGATCAGCCAGAGCATCTTCACCCCGCACGACACCCAGATCAGCCCGCCGGACCCGCATGACCGGCCCTATGCCGGCATATTGATCGGCACAGCGGGGCTGGTGCACGACACGGCCGACACGCGCGACCTCGTCTCGGTCAGCCTGGGCGTGATCGGGCCGTCGGCACTCGCGCGCCAGGTGCAGAACGGGTTCCACGACCTGATCGGCGACACGGAGAACAGGGGCTGGCACTACCAGCTGCCGGACCAGCCGGCGTTCCAGATCGTGGGGCAGCGCACCTACCGCATGCCGTTGGTCCAGCTCGGTCCGGTCGAGACCGACGTGCTGCCGTCGGCCACGGCCAGCATCGGCGACATACGCGACTACGTGCAGCTCGGCGGCATCCTGCGCTTCGGCCAGGGGCTCTCCAGCGATTTCGGCACGCCCAGGATCGAGCCGGGGCTGAACGGGTCGGACGCCTACACCGCCGTGCGGCCGATCGCCTGGTACGGATTCGCCGGCGTCGACGGCCAGGCGGTGGGCTACGACGTCACCCTGGACGGCAGCACGTTCCGCAGCGATTCGCGCAACGTGCAGCACCGCTGGGACGTGGGCGAGCTGGAGGCGGGCGCGGCGCTGATGGCGTTCGGCCTGCGGCTGACCTACACGCAGACCTGGCAGACGCAGGAGTTCCGCCACGCCCGCTCGGGGCTGTTCAACTTCGGAAGTGTCGCGTTGTCGGCAAAGTTCTGAGCGCGTGGCATAGTTCTCCGATGATCACCCGCCGAGTCGCCCTCAGCCTGCCGCTGGCCGCGCTGCCGCTCGCCGCCCCGCCCGCCGCTCGGGCGCAGGGCGGGTTTGCGAGCTTCGCCGCAGGCCTGCGCGCCGAGGCGGTTCGCGCCGGCATACGGGGTGCGACGGTGGACGCGGCGTTCGAAGGCGTGCAGCCGAACCCCAAGGTCATCGAGCTCGACCATCACCAGCCGGAATTCACCATGAGCTGGGCGCAGTACAAGCAGCGCGTGCTGCCGCCCTCGCGGCTCGAGGAAGGCCGGCGCGCCTATGGGGGCGAGGCCAGCCTGCTCGGGTCGCTGATGGACCGCTACCCGGCCGACCCGGGGATCGTCATGGGCATCTGGGGGCTCGAATCCGGTTTCGGGGCCAAGACCGGCAACTACCGGATCGTGGAGGCGCTGGCGACGCTGGCCTATGACGGCCGACGCGCAGGCTATTTCAGGGGCGAGCTGATCAACGCGCTGCGTATCCTGAACGCGGGCGACGTCAGCCCGCACGCCATGACCGGAAGCTGGGCGGGTGCGATGGGCCAGCCGCAATTCATGCCGAGCTCCTACCTGCGCTACGCGGTCGACGCCGATGGCGACGGGCGGCGCGACATCTGGACCAGCAGGGCCGACGTCTTCGGGTCGGTGGCCAACTACCTGGCGCGATGCGGCTGGCGGCCCGGCGAGCCATGGGGCCAGCCGGTGCGGGTGCCGGACGGGATGGCTGGCCGCACCGGGCGCGAGGTGGTGCGCCCGCTCGCCGAGTGGCAGGCCGAGGGCGTGCGCCGGATCGACGGGCGCGGCTTCTCGAGGGGCGATGTTCGCGGCGCCGTGTTGTTGCCGGACGGCGAGGGCGGAGAGGCGTACATGGTCTACACCAACTTCAACGTGATCCGGCGCTACAACCCGTCCGACTTCTATGCGCTGGGCGTGGGCCTGCTGGCCAACGCCGTCGTCTGACCCCCGCGCGCGCATGCGGCGCCTGGCGGCACTCTGGGCCGTGGTGCTGGCGGCAGTGGCGGGCTGCGTGCACCGCCGGCCGGCCCCGCCCGCCCCGGTGGCAGCACCGCATTACGTGCTCGGCGCCGCCTACGAGGCGGGCGGCACCTGGTTCTACCCGGCCGAGGATGACGGGTTGGACGCGACCGGGATCGCCGCGGTGCAGGACGAGGGCCGGCCGGGCCTGACCGCAGATGGCGAGTTGCGTGACCCCGGCGCACTGACCGCCTCGATGCAGACCATACAGCTGCCCGTCATCGTCGAGGTCACCAACCTGGAGAACGGCCGGCAGGTCGAGGTGCGGGTCAACGACCGCGGGCCGGCCTCGCCCGGGCGGATCATCGCGGTCTCGCCGCGCGCGGCGGCGCTGCTGGCCATGCCGGCGGGCGGCGCCGCCCGGGTCAGGGTCCGGATCGACGGCGCGTTGAGCCGCCGCCTGGCCGACCAGCTCGGGGGCGGGCCGAAGCTGCAGATCGCCGCGGCCCCCTCCGGTGCGGTCACCGCGCAGGCGCTCCCGGCCGGCGGCGGCCCTGCCGGCGCGGTCACCACGATCGGCGCGCCCGCGGCCGAACCGTCCGCCCAGCCGGTGCCTGACCGGCTGCCCGAGCGGGTGACGGCCACCTATGCCAGCCCGGGCACGCTCTATCTTCGCTGCGGCGTGTTCGGCCGCTTCACCTACGCCCACCAGGTCGCGGCGAAACTTTACGGACTCGCCGCCGATGTGGTGCGGTCCCGCGACGGCAGGCAGACGAGCTACGCCGTGCGGGCCGGGCCGTTCGCGACGGTGGCGCAGGCCGATGCGGCCCTGGACCAGGCGCTGCGGGCCGGCGTGGTCGACGCGCGGATCACCGTTGAATGAGGAGCAGCCCATGACACCGACGCGCCGTCTTCTTCTGCTCTCAGGCGCCGCCTTCGCGCTCGCCGGCCAGGCCGCCGCACGGCCGCACCATGCCAAGGAGGCGGGCGCTCCCCGCCATGCGGGTGCGGCGGGCGACGACGAGGAGGGTGCGGGCGCGTATGCCGGAGGCGGCGGCGGTGCTGCCGACACGCCGCTCGGTCCCATGGACACGTCGGCGCAATGGGCGGTGATCCTGGACTTCAACACCGGCGCCACACTGCTCGACAAGCTGGCCGATGCGGAAATGCCGCCATCCTCGATGACCAAGCTGATGACCGCCTACATCGTCTATTCCAAGCTGAAGGCGGGCACGCTGCGCCTGGACCAGAGCCTGCCGGTGAGCGAGCAGGCCTGGCGCACCCAGGGCTCGAAGATGTTCGTGGAGCTGGGCGGGCAGATCAAGGTCGAGGACCTGATACGCGGCATGATCATCCAGTCCGGCAACGACGCCTGCATCGTGCTGGCCGAAGGCATCGCCGGCAGCGAGGCGCAGTTCGTCGACATGATGAACGCGCAAGCCAGGACGCTCGGCCTGACCCACAGCGTGTTCCGCAACTGCACCGGCTGGCCCGACCCCGACCACCACATGAGCGTGCGCGACATCGCGACCCTGGCCAAGGCGATCATCAAGGATTTCCCGGAGTATTATCACTACGATTCGGAAAAGACGTTCACCTATCACGGCATCGTCCAGTACAACCGCAACCCGCTGGTGCAGCGCGGCATGGCGGACGGGCTGAAGACCGGGCACACGGATGCCGGCGGGTTCGGCGTGGTCGGCAGTGCCGAGCATAACGGGCGGCGGGTGATCATGGTGCTGAACGGCATGCCGACGGCGCGCGCGCGGGTGGAGGAGAGCGTCCGGCTGATGGGCTGGGCGTTCGCCAATTTCGAGAACGTGAAGCTGTTCTCGGCCGACGAGACGGTGGAGAACGCGCCGGTCTATCTGGGCACCAGCCACACCGTGCCGCTGGTGGGCGCGCACGACCTGACGCTGACCATGCCGCGGGCGTGGCGCCAGCACGCCCACGTCACCATCGCCTATGACAGCCCGATTCCTGCGCCGATCAGGCGCGGCGACGTGGTGGGCAAGATGTCGGTCAGCGGGCAGGGCGTGCCGCAGGCCGAGGTCGCCCTGGTGGCAGGCGACGACGTGGGCCGCATGGGCATACCCGGCCGAGCGGTCGCGGTGGTGACGCGGTTCCTGACCGGTGTTTGACAGGCCAGGGGTCTGAGGCGTCGAAGGCGCAACAGGCAGGAAAGCGGGGCGGGGGCCCCCCCCCCCCCCAACCCCCGGGGGTGGGGTGCCAATTGTTTTTTTTGTTTTGGGGGGCCGGGGGGCCCCCCCCCC
>CALMVI010000041.1 GCA_937873095.1 uncultured Acetobacteraceae bacterium
CCCCCCCCCCCCCCCCCCCCCCCCCCCCCCCCCCCCCCCCCCCCCCCCCCCCTTCGACTCACCACCCTGGCCCTCGCCGCGGCGAGGTCATCGGGCGTGTTCACGTTGTGGAACGGGTCCGGGCTGTCCTCGAACAGGGCCGCCCGCATGCCGATCGTGCTGCCGAAGGCGCGCACCCTGCCTGACGGGCCCGAGGCGAGCCAGGCGGCCAGGGCGGGCGCACAGCCCACCGGCCAGAGGGCGACCAGGGGGTGCAGGCCGGTGGCGCTCTCGGCCCAGGCGGGTGCCGCGCCAAGCCGGCGCGCAAGGTCGGTGGGGATGAACGGCGTGTCGCCCGGCACGCTCAGCAGCGCCTCGGCGCCGCATGCGGCAGCCCAGCCCAGCCCGCGCAGCACGCCGCCCAGCGGGCCGCGCCCGGCCAGCTCGTCGGCCAGGACCGGCAGGCCGAGATGGCCGTAGCGCTGCGGGTCGCCGTTGGCCGATACGCCCAGCACGCCGACTTGCGGTTCGATCCGTTCCAGCACGAAGTCGATGATGGCCCGCCCGCCCAGCGGCAGCAGCGCCTTGTCCACGCCTCCCAGCCGCGTCCCGGCCCCGCCCGCCAGCACCAGCCCGGCTAGCATCCGCAAACTGGCAACGGGCAACGGCCAACAGGAATGGGGCGAACGACGGGGATCGAACCCGCGACAACCGGTACCACAAACCGGCGCTCTACCAACTGAGCTACGTCCGCCACATCGTGCGCGATGTAGGGCGTCCGGCCGGCCCGCGTCAAACGCCTAGTGCGGGTTCAGGCTGACTGTATCAGCCTAAACCCGCTCAACCTTCTGTTTGTCGAGCAGCATCATCCATAGCGAGCGCGGCGCCGCCGTCAGCGGGGTGCAGCCGCCAGCGACAGCGTTGCCGGCGCGCCAAGCACGGGGGCCGCGCCGGCGCTGGATGCCTGCTCGACATGGACCGCATGGGCCAGTTCGGGCGAGTCCGCGGTCGCCGGCGGCGGGGCGGCGAGGCTGGCGGCGTCCTGGTTCTCGTCGCGCTCCCAGACGAACATCGGATCGCCCGCCACGTTCTTCCTGACCGTGGCGGTGCCGATGATCTTCCAGCCGCGATTGGTGACGAACACGCCGTGGCAGGCGACCGCGCGGTTCTGCGCATCGAACGACACGGTGGTCAGGTGTTCGATGTCGATCGCCTTGACGCCCGCGGCCTTCATCGCGTCCAGGCCGTTCCAGGCGCCGATCACGCTGCGCGCCAGGTCCGGCTCGCGGCAGTGATTGTCCGGCGCGCTCTCTGCCCGGGCCAGGGTGACGGCGGCAAGCCGGCGCCGCTCCTGCACCGCCTGCTCCTCCCGCCCGGCCTGGGCCAGCCGCTCGGCCCGCAGGCGCCTGGCCTGCAGTGCCGCCGATGCGTGTTGCCGCTGCGTGCGGGCCGCCACCTCAACCTGTTGCTGGGCCGCCGCGTCCTTCTGGTGCGCGGCTTCTGCCTGCTGCTCCTGCGCCCGGGTCGCGGCCGCCTCCGCCTCGTCGTGGGCCGCTTTCTGGCGCGCGTTGTACTCGTCCCACTGGGCACGGCGTTCGGCGGCGCAGGCTTCGTCGCGGCTGTGCTGCCCCAGCATGCCGATGAGGGCGGTGACCGCGTTGCCGCTCGGCATGATCGCGGGCGCCGAGCAGGGATCGCCGGACCGGCCGTACTGCGCCTGCGCCGGGCCGCCGCAGGACAGGGCGGCTGCGATCGGCGCCAGCACGAACAGGATGCGCATCGTCCATCTCCTTCCGTAACAGCAACAGAATGTCGCGGGCGAAAGGCTATTGCAACCGGATTCGTAACGGCTTGGGACCGTCCGACTCTGCTACTCTGCGGCTTGCGGGCGGGCACTGGCCGCGAAGTGGCCGGCAAGCCGGGCGCAGGCTTCGTCCAGCACGGCGTCCGTCTTGCAGAACGCGAACCGCACCCAGCCGCCTGGTGCGTCGCCCTGGTAGAAGGCCGAGACCGGGATCGCCGCGACGCCCGCATGTTCGGTGATGTGGCGGCAGAACGCCGCGTCGTCCCCGGTAAAACCCAGGGCGCCGATGTCGGCGATGACGAAGTAGCCGCCCTGGCTGGGCAGCACGCCGAAGCCCGCGCGCGTCAGCCCGGCGGTCAGCCGGGCGCATTTGCCGGCGAGGTCGGCGGCGAGTGCGGCGAAATACGCGTCGTCCTTGGCCAGCCCCAGCGCCACCGCGCGCTGCAGGTTCGGCGGCGTGGTGAAGGTCAGGTTCTGGTGCGCCCGGGCGACGATGGCGGTCAGTGCCGGGGGGCCGCTGACATAGCCCACCTTCCAGCCGGTCAGCGAGAAGGTCTTGCCGGCGCTGCCGATGCGCAGGCATCGCCCGGCCATGCCCGGCAGGGCCATCAGGGGCACGTGCCGGGCCGGCGGGAACACCAGGTGCTCGTACACCTCGTCGCACACGGCATAGGCGTCGTGCTGCTGCAGCAGGCCGGCGAGGAAGGCCAGCTCGTCGGCGCGGAACACCTTGCCGGTCGGGTTCATCGGCGTGTTCAGCAGAAGGGCCTTGGTGCGCGGGCCGAAGGCGGCCGCCAGCGCCGCGCGCGGCAACGCCCAGTCGGGCGGCTCCAGCCGGACCAGCCTGGGTACCGCGCCCAGCATGCGGATCACCGGCAGGTAGGTGTCGTACAGCGGCTCGAACAGCACCACCTCGTCGCCTGGGTCGAGCAGCGCCATCAGGCAGGCGGCCAGCGCCTCGGTGGCACCGCTGGTCACCACGACGCCCTGCGCCGGGTCGATGTCCAGGCCCCAGAACCTGCGGTTGGCGTCGGCGACCGCCTGGCGCAGTTCGGGCAGCCCGGTCAGCGGCGGGTATTGGTTGCGGTTGTCCAGCAGCGCGTCGGCGGCCGCACGGACGACGTCTGCCGGGCCCTCGGTCTGCGGGAAGCCCTGGCCGAGGTTGATCGCGCCGTGCCGCGCGGCGAGCGCGGACATGACGGTGAATATCGTGGTGCCGACGGTCGAGAGCTGCTGGCTGGCTGGCTTCAAAATGCTGTCCCCTGCTACCCGGCCCGATCGGCGCGCGCCTGCCCGATCGTCGGGCCTGCCCGCTGCCGGGCCTGCCTAGAAATCGGGCAGTGCGCCCAAGCCCGCGTCACCAGCGGTTTGCGCGACCGCGTTTCAGCGTGCAAACCAGCGAAAACGCCGGGAGGTGCGCGTGAAGAAGATTGAGGCGGTCATAAAGCCCTTCAAGCTGGACGAGGTGAAAGAGGCGCTGCACGAGGTCGGGCTGCAGGGCCTGACCGTCATCGAGGCCAAGGGTTTCGGGCGTCAGAAGGGCCATACCGAGCTGTATCGCGGCGCCGAATACGTGGTGGACTTCCTGCCGAAGGTGAAGATCGAGGTGATCTGCGAAGACGCGATGACCGAGCGCGCGGTCGAGGCCATCGTGACCGCTGCACGCACCGGCCGCATCGGCGACGGCAAGATCTTCGTCACCGCGGTCGAGGAGGTGGTGCGGATCAGGACTGGCGAGCGTGGGGGGCAGGCCGTTTAGGGCTTCGACGTGAGGTCGAAGGGCTCTGCCCTTCACCCGGAAGGGGACAGTCGTCCCCTTCACCCCTGTTAGAGCAGCATCATCCAGACTGGAATCAGTCTGGGTGATAAAGCTGCTCGCCAAAAAGCTTAATAAACTATACCGGTTTCCAGGAGGGCGCGGAGCTGGGTGCGCGCGTTTCCGTCGCGCCCGAAGGCCTGGCCCGCCTGCGTGCGGTCGGCCGCGACCAGCGAGAGGTCGGCGCGCGCGAACAGGTGGCGGTAGGTGTAGGTCGGGGTCAGCGTCAGAGAGGCCGCATCGCTGCCGGCACCGTAGAGCAGGTTGGTGGCGTCGGGCGCCGACCGCCTGCCGGAGGTGGCGATGTACTCGGCCCGCCCGGCCAGCGCGAAATCCTTCGACAGAGCATAGTTGGCGAGCACCGCGCCGCCATAGGCCGAAGCCGTATGGAACAGGTCCAGGCTCGGATGCGCTGCCGCGTGGCCGTATTGCAGGTAGGAGGTCAGCGTCAGCCCGCCATGGCTGTAGGTGTAGGACAGCACGGTGATCGAGCCGTTGTTCTGCGCCGCGGGCGTGGCCGTCGTGCTGACCGGCGTCTGGCCGAAATTGCCCCCTGCGGCGAAGGCGACCTTGTGCGCCGGGCTGATCGTCCAGGTCGCCGCACCCGAAACCCAGTTGAACCGGTTGGAGTAGTAGCCGTCGTTCCAGGACAGGTTGAGCGTCACCGGCCCCAGCGTGGCGTTGGCCTGCACGCCGCGGCTGACGGCGGGTTCCTGGTCCCAAAGCAGGCCGCGTTCGATGCTGAAGTTCTCGAAGTCGAAGGTGTACTCGGGCCCGATCACGGTCGGCAGCTTGCCCACCAGCAGGGAAAAGCGGTCATCCGGCACCAGTCGGACGAAGGCCTGCGGCAGCGCGCCGAAATACTTGCCCACCGCGTCGCTGACGTCGGTCAGGTGGCCGTACTGCGTCCCCAGCTGCGGGAGAGCATAGGCGCCGAGCTGGGCGTAGAACTGCACGAAGCCGTCGATTTTCTGGACGATGACCTGGCCGTTGCTGAGGTCGGCCAGCCCCGCCCGGTCGTTGCGCACCGGGCTGCTCTGCACCAGGCCGAGGCCGGACAGCACGCCGTCGGCATACCACGTCCCGAGCGGGCCCATGTCGACCGAGTAGGGCGGCGTGGCAAAGGCCAGCGACCCGGCCATCAGCGGCACCTGCAGCTCGACCGACGCCGCGGCGGGCGAACTC
>CALMVI010000042.1 GCA_937873095.1 uncultured Acetobacteraceae bacterium
GCTGCTCGCCAAAACAAACGCTTCGCGCGGGTCCGGCTCACACTGTCAGCATTAACCCGCTCTTAACGGGGGGCGCTGCCCCGCACCCCGCCAAACGCCGGGCGTTTGGATCCCGGTTTTTGGGGCGGCGCCCCAGGCCTCGACTTTCAATGCAGCACGTCTCCGCTGCGCACCCAGCCCGAGCCGGTGACGGTGCGGATCAGCAGCCAGGTCTGCGGCCCGACCCTGACCTGTCGGCCGATCAGCACGCGGGTTCCGCGGTTGAGAAAGGCGCGCACCTCGCCGTTGTCGTTCGGGCTCAGGCGGACCGGCAGGTCCTGCACCAGCACCGTGCCGTCCCGCTCGTCCGGCAGGGCGTGCGGCACCTGTGCGTCGTCCTGGTCGGCGGGCCGCGCCAAGGCCTCTCTGCCCTGCCCGCCGCGCGGCGCGGCATCGGCCGCCGGATGGGCGTGCTGGCGCCAGGCCGCGGCACCCGCGCCGGCGGCCAGCAGCCAGCCGGCCAGGGCCAGCACCCGCAGCCTGGCCTGGCCGCTCAGCGCGCGCGATGAATCGATCTGCGCCTCCTGCAGCGACCGGCTCAGCTCGCTGACCCGCTGGCGCGCCCGCTGCACGTCGGTCTCCGCCTCCTGCCGCGCCGTGCGGGCCAGATGAAGCTGCCGCTCCAGGCCCATCTCCGCCCCGCCGAAGCTGGCCGGCCGGTATCCCGAAACCGGCGGGGCGCGCAGCCTGGCCCCGAGCTCGGTCAGCGACAGCCTGTGGTGGCCCAGATGCTCCAGCAGCTTGCGTCGCGCTGCATCGGCCTCGCCCGGCTGCTCGGAGCCGAGCATCGACAGCAGCTTCTGCAGGCGCGAGACGAACGCCATGTCGTCGAAAGGGGCGGGATCGGGGGTCAGGGGTTCGGCCATTCATCGTAAGCGCAGCAAGCACCATCGGCGGCGCCGCGCGGCGCACAATGCCCCACTGCCCCGCCGGCAGGAACCCTGATAACGGTTGGCGCCAGCGCATGCAGGCTGCACGCCGGGTCGGCCCGGCGCACGCCGGCGCGCGCAGAACGGGGACGCGACTTGGCAAGAACGGTGAACACGGTGGTGCTGGCCTATTCCGGCGGGCTGGACACCAGCGTCATCCTGCGCTGGCTGCAGGCCAGCTACGGGTGCGAGGTGGTGACGTTCACCGCCGATCTCGGACAGTCGGCCGAGGATGGCGGGGCCGAGCTGGACGCGGCGCGACGCAAGGCCGAGCAGGCCGGCGTCCGCCAGGTGTTCGTCGAAGACCTGCGCGAGACGTTCGTGCGCGACTTCGTGATGCCGATGTTCCGCGCCAACACGCTGTACGAGGGCCAGTACCTGCTCGGCACCGCCATCGCCCGGCCGCTGATCGCCCAGCGCCAGGTGGAGATCGCCGAGGCGGTGGGCGCGGACGCGGTGGCCCACGGCGCCACCGGCAAGGGCAACGACCAGGTCCGTTTCGAGCTCGCCTATTACGCGCTGAAACCCGACATCAGGGTGATCGCCCCGTGGCGCGAGTGGGACCTTACCTCGCGGACCAAGCTGCTGGAGTTCGCCGACAGCCACCAGATCCTCGTCACCCGCGACAAGCGGGGCGACGCGCCGTTTTCGGTCGATGCCAACCTTCTGCATTCGTCGTCGGAGGGGAAAATCCTCGAAGACCCCGCCATCGCCCCCGACGAGATGGTCTTCCAGCGCACCATCAGCCCGGAGGCCGCACCCGACCGGGCGCGCGTGATCTCGGTGGAGTTCGAGCGCGGCGATCCTGTGGGCGTCGACGGCGCGAAACTCTCGCCCGCGTCGCTGCTGACGCGGCTGAACGCGCTGGGGCGGGAGAACGGCATCGGCCGACTGGACCTGGTGGAGAACCGCTTCGTGGGCATGAAGTCGCGCGGCGTGTACGAGACGCCGGGCGGCACCATCTGGCTCGCCGCCCACCGCGCGATCGAATCGGTCACCCTGGACCGGGAGGCGGCACACCTGAAGGACAGCTTCGTGCCGCGCTACGCCTCGATGATCTATAACGGCTTCTGGTTCTCGCCCGAACGCCGCATGCTGCAGGCCGCCATCGACGCGAGCCAGGTATCGGTGACCGGCTCGGTGCGGCTGCGCCTCTACAAGGGCAACGTGACGGTGGTGGGGCGCGAGAGCCCGAACAGCCTGTACGACGCGCGCGTGGTGACGTTCGAGGACGACCAGGGCGCCTATGACCAGGTGGACGCGCAGGGTTTCATCCGTCTGAACGCGCTGCGCCTGCGGCTGGGCGCGGCGGCGGGGGCGCGGGGGGGCGCTGTAGCGAACTGTTGTTCGGTGTTCGCGCTTTACGGTGTGTCCGTCACTGTTGAGGAACAGATGTGAGCGACCGCCCTGATCCCGACAGTCCGCAGTATCATCGATGGCAAGTCGGATTGCTGGATGCGTCGTTGAGCGGATGGGGCCGCGCTGAAACGGGCGAGCTGTATAAGGGGTTCTCGATCGGCGCGGCCGACACGGTGGCCGACATAGGGTGCGGGATGGGCGCCTACACGAAATTTGCGGCCGAGCTGGGTGCCCATGTCGCTTTCGCCGACATCGATGCCGAGCGAGTGGCGCACACAGAGCGCCTTGTCGCGAGCAGCAAGGCTCGCGGCATCGTGCCGCTGGTGAGCGATTGCAGTCCCATCCCGTTGCCGGACGGGTTTGCAACGCGTGTCATCTGCACCGAAGTCCTCGAGCACGTGGACGACGAAAACGCGATGATGGCGGAACTGGTCCGGATCGGATCGAAGGGAGCGCGTTACCTGCTGACTGTGCCCGATGCTGTTGGCGAGCGGCTTCAGAAGCAGCTTGCGCCGGCAAGTCATTTCGAGCCGCCGTTCCATGTTCGCGTTTTCGAACGCGAGACCTTCGAGGAGCTGGTGACACGACACGGTTTGGTCGTCGACCACCGGCAGGTGGATGGTTTCTACTGGTCCATATACTCGGCAATGTTCTGGAGTTGCGACGTGGGCCTGGGAGAGTCGCACCCAGCCCTGAGCCACTGGGAAAGATGCTGGGCGGCGCTTCTCGCTACCAAGGATGGACCCAAAGTAAAAAGCGTGCTCGATGCGTTCGCGCCAAACAGGCAGCTTATACTGGCTCACAAGCCTGATTAGAGCAGCGTCATCCAGACTGGCATCAGCCAGGATGATAAAGCTGCTGGCAAACACAAGCCGTGAGCGGGTCAGGCTGACACAGTCAGCATGAACCCGCTTTGATGTCTCTGCCGCGTCGTTCAGGCTGCCCGCGGCCGGTCCAGGGCTTAACGAGAGCGGCCACGCAATATATCAAGCCCGCCGTCAACGCCGCCCCGACAACCCAGGCGTAAGCTGGCTGAAACCACCATCGCACGGTCGAGACCCCGGCTGGCACGTCGACAGCCTGAAACAGGTTCATGGCCGTATGCACCTTTGTCGTCACGCCATTGACGCTGGCGTTCCAGCCTCGGAACGCCATCTCACGTCGCAGGAGCCGCGCGGGTTGCTTGCAATCCAGCTCGGCCACGTCGCGCGTCTCGGCAGCGATCGCACATTGGCCTTCGACGATTTCGAAATACGGGGCCGCGTCGGGAAGTCTGTAGATGTGAGTTTCACCGTTGTCGAAAGCGAGTTCGTAGTGAGGGTCATGCCGGATTGCCAAAGGGTCTGCATGGCCAGGAACGACCAGGTAGCGTGTCGCGACATCCGCGAAAGCCTTTCTGTGAGCCTCGAAGTCCACGATCGTGCTGGCGGCATCACCACCGGCGCCAAGCATGGAGGTCGGTGTTTCCAGTGTCGTCAGTGTGCGAACGTGGTCGTTCCAGATGATTGGCAATGGTACGTAGAACTCGTTAACCATGCCAAGCTCGAAATACGCTCCGTAGTTCGGCAACAGCGCTCCGCCGACGGCGTAGAACCGGGAGAGACCGAGATGCGCCCGAAGAAAGTCGACCGGCCCGGTATTCAGCCGGACGTCACGTGTGCCCGACAGGACTGGCGGCAGTGCCAGCAGCAACGCTTCCCCCGTTATGATCACGCCAAGAATCAGGCGCGGGCGCCTGCCCGGGGCATGGCACAACAGAGCGCACATGGCCGTCACGGCCAGCAACGCCTCGGCAACGGACCCGTAGACGGCAACATGGCCGAACGGGACCACCGCCACGTCACGCTCAAGCAGATCACCGCTCGCCCACAGGACGGCAGCGCTGACTGCCAGGAGCACGGACAGGGCTGCCGTCATCCGCACACGAGTGGTGGCGGAATCCCACTGATCCAGCGTCATGGCCGCGAGCGTTATGGCGGCAAATTCAGCCGAAGGCCCGACATAGCGCGCGAAGTCAATCTGGTTGAAACCCGGCAGTACATCGCGCAAGTAGCCGAAAACCGAGGTCCTGTAAGCACCGGCCAGACAGAAAACGAACCAGGCAAGAAGCAGCAATCGACGCGGGTCGCGCGGGCGAGCAGCGAGTGCCAGCAATGCGAGCAGGGCCGTCGCAGGTGTTACGTAGCCCCAGAAATGGTTCCAGCCCTCCATGTTGCCGTCGGCATAGGGCGCGCCGAAAATGGCAGGAAACACCGTTGATGCGAGATGCTCCGGCCGCACGGTAGATGCTTCGGCAAACACATGTCCTCCGACGCTGGCGAGAGGCAGGTCGTGCAGGAAAGGGATGAGCGCGGGTGATGACAGCAGAAGTCCGCAAAGGCCACCCGCCACGATCTTGCCAAGATAGATCAGCGAAAGGCGCGGTTCCATGTCGAGGCGCGACAAGGACCATAGCAGGGCAAAGATGCCGTCGGAGAAGGCGACTTCCGGAAAGCCGCCGAGAACCGAGAAGGCGATCCCAAACGCCACAGACCGCTGACCGCCAGCTCGGCCAATGATCGTCGCGGACCGGCAACGCTCTATGCCGTGTAATAGCAGCGGCAGGAACGGGACTGGATGGATCGGAGCATCGCCCAGCCAGGTAAACGTCCCGTTCAGCTCGAACAGGATGCCGCCGAGCAAGGCGGCGAAACGGCCCAGCCCAAACTCCCTCAGAAAGGCAAAGGTGAAAATGCCAGCCAGAACACGCAGAACGATGTTCAGGTAGAGGATGCCGTCGAAGAGTCTAAGCAGCAGGATGAACGGCAGAAAGAACGACGAGGATTGCATTTCCGACGCAAGCGGCAGACCTGCGCCCGAGAAGTGGTTCCACCACGGCAGATGCCCCGACAGAAGCTCACGAGCGGAAAGGCCGGACAATGACTGCACCGTCTGGCCGACATTGCCGTCCACCCAACAGGCGCCATGGGTCAGAGGGCTGAAGCCGGCGGCGCCCAGTCCTGATGTCGAATAGATGGGGTTGCAGTTGAGCCAGCCGAGCAGCGCCGGCGATTGTAGAACACAGGGCACAAGAACAAGCGCCAATACCGTCCAGCTCGAGCTGCGCGGCCAACGCTTCGGATCAAGCAAGCAGTGCCCTTACCGAGTCTCGTTCCTCCCCGTCCACGGCGGGGTGCGACAGCGTCCAGGAGACACGTTCGCGGAGTTTGCGTGCCGGGGATCCCGCCCAAAGCTCGGCTTTGCCAACATCGCTGACGACAAGCGAGCGTGCGCCGATGATGGAGCCGTCATCGATCGAGACGCCCTTTCCGATCGCGCAGTCCTGCCCCACCCAGACGTGCCGTCCGATCGTCACACCGGCCGGGTGGTTAATCTGGGCGCCGGTGTCCAGGTCGAAAATCGTATGGTGGTCAGTACCCCTGATCGTGATGTTTTCGGAGAAAAGGCAGTCCTCGCCGATCGTGCAAACCGTGCCGCCCTGCACCCAAACCCGGATGCCCCAACTGGACGCGCGGCGTCCCCACACCAGAGTATCGTTGCCATAGAACGTCGCTGAGATCGCCAGGTAACTCTGGTCGCCCTCAAAGACTGCCAGGTTCTCATCACCGGTCATGTCGATGCTGCCGTGCACGGCGCAATTGCGATCGATGATGACGATGTTGCCGGTGCCGCGCATGCGGATCGGCGTTTCCGACAGTGCCTTTTTCGCCCCCCGATGCAGGAGTATCGCGTTTCCGGAACCAGCCTCGCCACGGAAATTGGACAGCCGCAAGAGTGCGGCTCTGTCAGCAACGTCGGACGGGTCGAACTGATCGTAGTCGCCTAGATTGGGCGGCGGCCGTTGCTGAAAATACTGCAGGGAGGCAAGACGCCCGTCCAGTTTGGCAAGCAGCTGATACGAAGTGCGCATCCGAGACCTTTCTGGCGCGTCAGGCGACACCGGCGGCGCGCTCCCCGACATCAGCAGGGTTCGCAGCAGTATCTCCACCCTGTCCCAAGAACAATGACGGCGAAGCGTCTCTGCGGCCGCCAGACTCATGTCGGCATACGTCTCAGGCTGCCGCGTCGCTGAATCGTAGCTGTTGCGGTAGCTCGCCTCCAGCGTCGTCAAGTTGATCCGCCTGCGCCGTGTGCGAATGGCTGCGCGCCCGTCCTGCGGCCAGCCCGCGGGTTCGGCGCTGCTGTCGACCAGGAAGGCGCAGCCGGCGTGTACGTAATCCGCCATGCCGGTGTGCGGCGGCGCCACCGCAGGCTTGCCCGCCGACATCGCCTCCATCAGCGGCAGGCACTGGCCCTCGCCATGCGAGGTGTTCACCGTGAAGGTCGTCACGGCAACAAGCCGCGCGTAATCGGCATCCGGCAGGTAGCCGTGGATCAGCACCACCCGGGCGGCGAACGGCATCAGCCGGAACAGGTGGCGCAGCATCAGCGCCATGCCCCAGGTGCCGTCGTGATGCGTCAGCTTCAGCACCAGTGTCGCATCCGGCGTGTCGCGGAACACGCGGCAGAACGCGCCGATCATGTCCGGCCAGTTCTTCCGCCCGTCTTCCGGGTTGAACACCGAGCTGTACACCACCCCGTCCAGCTCCACCCGGGTCGTGCGCCCGCGACGGGTGCGTTCCATGTGGACGCACTCCACCCAGTTCTCGTCGTGGCGCAGCGCCGCCATGTCGAGTGCCGCGGTGTCGATCACCGTGCCGCGCACGCTGAGCGTGGTGCGCTCCAGCCGGGGCGTCGTGCGGTCGGGCGGCGCGAAATGGTCCCAGACCGGCGCCGGGATCGATGTCACGGGGAAGTCGCGGCCGAGCGCCGCACGGACCACGTCGGCCGTGCCCTCGCTGTGCACGACGGCACGGCCCAGGCGGCGCAGCACGGCCACCCAATTGTGGCGGGGTTCTTCACCCCAATGCTCGCCGGGGATGGTGTCGAACTCCCAGGCGAAGACCGGGATGGTGGGGCAGGCAAGTCCCAGCACGGTGCGGTGCGGTGGCGCGAAGCTCAGATACACGCACGCCTCGCCGCGCGCGCAGGCCTGGGCGTAGATAGGGTCCACCTGGCGCGCCGGGTCGACGACCGGGATCACCAGGCCGATGCGCTCCAGCACCGGGCGAAAGAAGCGCAGCACGAAGTAGTAGCTGTACTCCGCCCGGCCGAGCTTCTGCGCCAGGCTGGACTCGTCGGTGTCGGAATGCACCAGGATGATCAAGCGGCCAGCCCTGAAGCGGGCGGCCGCTTCGCCCAGCGGGCGGACAGCGTTGCCAGCACGGCGTCCGGCCCGCAGAACGCGCGCAGGCTGTGCCGCACCGTGGCAGACCGCGCGGCATAGGCGTCCGGCGTCCGCGCCAGCGCGCGCCCGGCCGCGACCCCGCGGCACAGCGACTCCCAGTCCAGACGCCAGCCGGTGGCGTCCAGACGCTCCTCGAGGTCGCCGGGGAACGCCTCGTAGTCGCGGCCAGCCTCCGCCACGAAGGCGGTCTCGGGGGTGATGAAGTCGGCCAGCGCGCTGTGGGCGGGGGAGACGGCCGGCCGGCCTGCCGCCATGAACCGCAACATCGGCAACGGCGCCGCCTCGCCGGGGCTGGCGCACAGGTAGAGGTGGGTCGCGGCAATCAGCGCGTCGAGCCCGCCCTCGATGTCGCCGGCGATCAGCAGCACGCGGCAGGCGAACGGCCCAAGCCGGCGCAGGTAGCCGGCAAACCCGGCGCGGGTGACCTCGTCAAGCTCGTCCGTCCGCACCACCAGCGTGGCGTCGGGGTCGGCGCGGCAGGTCTCCACGAAAGCCGACAGCGCGTCCTTCCAGCCACGGTCCCAGGCGCCGTGGTCGGCGGCGAAGACCAGGCCGCTCAGCGACACCGTCACCCGCCCGAGCTGCCAGGCTTCGGGATCCTCCACGGGCGGCGGGTCGGCGGCGTCGGGCGGTGCGACGGGGGA
>CALMVI010000043.1 GCA_937873095.1 uncultured Acetobacteraceae bacterium
GGCAGCACCCCTCTCTCGCAGGAAAGGGCGGGGACATCATCAGACAAGCATGTTCCGTTCACTCGCGTTCACTCCACAGGCTCTAGCTCGTTGTTTTACGAGCATCCTCACCCGATCAGACAATTCCGTCTGATCGGGATCTGCTCTAATCCACCGCGGTCAGCTTCCAGGGGCTGCCCGGCCGGCAGTGCAGCGGCGCGCCGTTTTCCGTGCGCACCAGCGCCGACAGCCCCATGGCGGCGCGGACCGCCCGAAACATCGCGCCGTGGCCCACGATCAGCACCGGACCGGGCAGAAGCAGCGCGCGGTTGACGGCCGGAACCACGCGGGATTGCAGGTCGCAGAACGCCTCGCCACCCTCTGGCGTGTCGCCGCCGGCGACCCAGCGGTCGTACCAGGGTCCCATCTGGCGGCCCTCCTCCGACCCGAACGAGGCTTCCACGAGCGCGTCGTCGCCAGTCGGCTCGAGGCCCAGCACCGCGCCCACCAGCCCGGCGGTCTGCCGCGCACGGCCCAGCGTGGACGCGACGATGCTGCGTATGCCGCGCCCGGAGAGGCGCCGAGCCGCCGCCTGCGCCTGCGCGATGCCGGCCGCGTTCAGGGCGACATCGGTGCGCCCCTGGGTCAGACCCTGCGCGTTCCAGTCGGTCTCGCCATGGCGCAGGAAGAAGAAGGCCGTCGGGCAAAGCCGTTCCATGGCTCAGTCGAACAACGAGGAGACCGAGCTCTCGTCCGAAATCCTGTGGATCGCCTCGGCCAGCAGCGGCGCGATCGTCGCCTCGCGCAGGTTGGGCGATTGGCGGACCGCGTCGGTGGCCAGGATGCTGTCGGTGATCGTCATCATCTCGATCGGGCTGGCCGCGATGCGCTCGACCGCGCCGCCGGACAGCACGCCGTGGGTGACGTAGACGCTGACCGATTCGGCGCCCTCGGCGATCAGCGCCTGCGCGGCGCTGCACAGCGTGCCGCCGGAATCGCAGATGTCGTCGAGCAGTATGCAGCACCGTCCGGCCACGTCGCCGATCACGTTCATCACCTCGGAGACCCCGGCCCGCTCGCGCCGCTTGTCGATGATGGCCAGGTCGCAGTTCAGCCGCGTCGCCAGCGCGCGCGCACGCACCACGCCGCCCACGTCGGGCGAGACGATCATGATGTCGCGTCCTCCGTAGCGCGCGCGTATGTCGGCGCCGAACAGCGGTGCTGCGTAGAGGTTGTCGAGCGGGATGTCGAAGAACCCCTGTATCTGGCCGGCATGCAAATCCAGCGTCAGCACGCGGTTGGCGCCCGCCTCGGTGATCAGGTTGGCGACCAGCTTGGCGCTGATCGGCGTGCGCGGCGCCGATTTGCGGTCCTGCCGCGCGTAGCCGAAATAGGGCATCACCGCCGTCACCCGGCGCGCCGAACTGCGGCGCAGCGCGTCGAGCATGATCAGCAGCTCCATCAGGTTGTCGTTGGCCGGGTAGCTGGTGCTCTGGATCACGAACACGTCCTCGCCGCGGACGTTCTCCTGGACCTCGACGAACACCTCCATGTCGGCGAAGCGGCGGACGGAGGCGCGGGTCAGCGGCTGGTTCAGGTGTGCGGCGACCGCTTCGGCCAGCGGCCGATTGCTGTTACAGGCGAAGATCTTCATGCAGCTGCCCTGCCTGCGCGGGCGCGTCGTCCCCGCGTCGGCGGGCTTGTAGCAATCCCACGCCAGGGTGTCACGGTGCCACGGCGTGCGTGTCACCACCGTATGTCGGGCACTTGCGTCACCGGTATCCCGCCGACCGAGATGGTGCTGCGGCGGAGCAGGAAGGGCAGCCGGACCGCCGGGCCGTCGGGCGTCTGCACCTCCGTCATCACCGCCAGCGCAGCCTTGGCCGTCAGGGCCAGGCCAGGGGCGATCACGCCTGCCTGCGCAGCGGCATCCAGCGCCTGGCCGCTGCCGCTCACCTCTGCCGTGCCGTCGCCGGCCGGCTGCAGCCGGGGGTCGAGCCCCAGGCGGGCCGATGCGGCGACGCCCAGCGGACCCCAGCGCAGGCCGAAATTCTCCAGGACCAGCGTGCCGCCGCCATCCCGCCATGCGGCGGCGTCGGACGCGTCGCGCCGCTCTCCGTCCGGGCCCGGCCCTGCCGAGGGCACGGTCAGCACGGCGTCGGCGCCGAGGCTGGCGATGATCGCGCCGAGCGGCCAGCGGCCGATATCGGGCAGTCCGACTCTCCTGGCCCGGACGCCCAGACGCGCGACCGCAGGCGCGCGGGCGGCCGGCTGATCCTGGTCCGCTTCGAAGACGACCGACAAGGCGCCGACCTGAACGTCCTGCGGATGCCCCGAACCGGCGATGCCCCCGCTGACGCCGGCGAGGTCGAGCGTCCCGCCGGTCCGGCGCCCCTGGACCAGCGGCAGCCGGGCGACGGCCGAGGCAGCGACGAACGCCAGGTCCGGGGCGTGCGCCACACGCAGGAATTGCTGGCCTTCCGCCGCCAGGCGGAGCGTGAGGGGATGGGCGACGGACACGGATGCCACGACGCGGTCCGCCGACCAGTCGCACCCGCCCGGCACGTAGCGCGCACCTCCGCCGATGGCCACCCTGCCGATGGTCAGGCTTGCCGCGAACGGCCAGCCGCCCCACTCCTGGCCGGCCGACGACACCGTCCAGCCATGCGCCTGCGCCTGCGCCGACCACCGCGCGGTGCTGCGGCCCAGCATCCAGGTTGCAACGGCCCACAGCGCGGTGTCGGTCAGGATGGCGAGAACCGCGATGCCGGCCACCGCCCTGCGTGACGGCATCAGCCGGATCATCCGCCGGTTGTCGCAGTCATCCACACGCGTCCGGTCGCGTCCGGGCGCCGAGATTGGGTTCCACCGCCAGCGGCAGCACGACGAAGGCTCACAATCCCGTGCAGCCGCCAATATCCGGCAATATCAATCATGTAGGTCGAATTGCGCACCGGTCGCGGGCCGCCGGCGGCACCCGATGCCGCGGCGCATTGCCGCCGAAACCATAACGTTCCGAGTAGGTTAAGCAAAAGTTAACGCGATCATGGGGGTTCAGCCTCGGCCGTCTTCCACAGACTCATCCACAGGCTGCCGATAGCTGCATCGGGCCATTTCGGTCCAGTGCGCGCCGATGTCCGCCAGCAGCGCATCCCTGCCCATGGGCGGCAGCTTCGGCCCGATGGCGATGTGGATGACGCCCGGCCGCTTGCCCAACAGGCGGCGCGGCCAGCAATAGCCGGAGTTCGTGGCGACCGGCAGGACCGGCAGCCCGGCCCGTGCGGCGATCGCGGCCACTCCCGGCTGCAGGGGCACCCGCGTTCCGTAGGGCACGCGCGTGCCTTCAGGAAAGATGACGATCTGCCGGTCGTTCCGCGCCGCCTGGGCCGTGTCCTTCAGCATGCCGCGCATCGCCGTGGCGGCACCCGACCGGTCGACGGGTATCATGCCGGCCGGCACCAGCAGCGGGCCGAACAGCGGGATCTTCGTCAGCTCCTGCTTCATCACGTAGCAGGGCCGGTCCAGCAGGGCCATCCACACCAGCGTGTCGAACTCGGACTGGTGCTGGCCCGCCAGCAGCGCGGGACCCGAGGCCGGGATGTGGTGCCACCCCGTCAGCCTGATGCGGATGTTGCAGATCGGCGGCAGCCCGGCCAGCACGGTGCGCGCCCAGTATTTGGCCAGCGGCAGCGCCAGCCGGCGGGCGAACAGCCGGATCGGCACCCCGGCCAGGCAGAACGCGAAGGTCACCCCGTAGAACCACGCGGCGAACGCGGCCGCGCGCATGGTCTCCACCGCGCGGCTCATTCCGCCTGCCTCGCCGGTTCCGCCCGCAGCCGCGCCAGGCCCAGCTCGGCGGCGAGCCACTTGGTGTACTCGCGCGCCAGCAGCCGCCACGTGGACAGGCCGCCCAGCCGCAACGCAGGCGGCACCACGGGCACGGCGTACAACCCGGTATCGGGCAGACGCCGCTGCAGTTCGGTCAGCGCCCTGGGCATGTGATAGCTGGCGGTCACGACCAGCAGGGAATGCAGGCCCTGGCTGGCCACCCACGAGGCGGTCTCGTCCGCGTTGCCCGTCGTGCTGGTGGCCATCCGTCCGAGCGTGATCCGGCCGGCAAGCGTTTCGGCGTCCACGCCGGCGCCGCGCGTCAGCGAGGCCAACTCCGCGTTGTGGCCCACGCCCGAAATCAGCAGCACCCTGCCGCGCCCCTGTTGCAGCAGCCGGATGCCGGTGGCGATCCGGTCCGCGCCGCCGGTCAGCACGACGATGCCGTCCGCGCGTGCCGGAACCGGGGCCGGCGCTGCCGCGCCGTGCAGGAACCAGGCGAACCCCGCCGCCCAGCCGAGCATGCCCACCGCGCCGAGAACGGCCGCGACCCGGCCGACCCGGCCCATCACCATGGCGGCGGCACCGGCATTCGCACTGGCTCTGGCCATCCTCGATCCATCCGACGACCCCAGCTTCGCGCCGCTCGTCTCCGTCGCGCGCTCGCCCTATCTGCCTCGCGCGCCCCGTGATTGCCAAGCGCCGGTCCGGTCCGCAGGATGACGGCGATGCGCGTCGTCTGTCCCACCTGCAACGCCGCCTACGACGTGCCGGCGCCCGTTGTGGCGGCAGGGCGCACCCTGCGCTGCACGGCATGCGGCTCCCAGTTCCCGGCCGGCCAGGCCTTGCCGCCGGAGTTGCCGCCGGATTTGCCGCCATCTGCCACGCCGCCGCCCGCCGGCCTCGTTCCGGCTCCGCCCCTCGTTGCGGCCCCGCAGGTGGACGAGGCGGCGCGCCTGCTGCCCGCCCAAGGCGAGCCGCCCGCCGCCGCCCGCGCCGGGGCGTCGCCTGCCGTTCTGGCCGGCTGGGCGCTCAGCCTGGTCGTGCTCTCGGCGGGTGCCGCCGCCGCGGTCGCCTGGCGACAGCAGATCATGGTGGCCTGGCCGCCATCCACGCGTGCCTACGCGGCGCTGGGCTACCACGCCGAACGATGACAAGGCGGGGCATTGACAGGCGAGCCGGCGGCGCGGATTGCCCGGCGAACTTCCGGGGGCAGCAGAGTGATCGGGCGCGTCGTACTCATCCTGGCCGGCCTGGCCGGCGCGGCCCACGCCGCATCGTCGAGCGGCGCCCTGCACTGCCCGCATCTGCTGGACGTGCGCGCCGGCCGCGTGCTGGACGACCAGATGGTCCTGTTCGACGGCGGGCGCGTGACCGCCATCGGGCCGGCCGCCAGCACCCGGCCGCCGCCCGGCGTGACGCCGCGGGACCTGCCCGGGCTGACCTGCCTGCCCGGCCTGATCGACGCGCATGTGCACCTGACGGTCGACCCCAACCACTCCGGCTATGACGGGCTGGGCATCTCGGTGCCGGCCCAGGTGGTGATCGGCGTGCGCAACGCGCGCGCCACGCTCGCCTCCGGCTTCACTACGGTGCGCAACGTCGGCGCGGAGGGTTACACCGACGTCGCACTGCGCGACGGCATCGCCGCCGGCGACATCGACGGCCCGCGCATGCAGGTGAGCGGCCCGCCTCTCGGCATCACCGGCGGCCATGCCGACAACAACCTGCTTCCCTTCAGCTACCACGACACCGCCGAGGGTGTCGCCGACGGCCCCTGGGCGGCGCGGGCCAAGGTGCGGCAGAACGCCAAATACGGCGTCGACCTGATCAAGATCATGGCGTCCGGCGGCGTGCTGAGCAAAGGCGACGAACCCGGCGCCGAGCAGTACTCGCTGGAGGAAATGCAGGCCATCGTGACCGAAGCCCACAAGCTTGGCCGCCGGGTCGCCGCGCACGCGCACGGCACGCAGGCGATCACCGACGCGATCCTGGCGGGCGTCGACTCGGTCGAGCATGCCAGCCTGATCGACGACCGCGGCATCGCACTGGCCAAGCAGCACGGCACCTTCCTGGTGATGGACATCTACGACGACGACTACATCCTGGCGACAGGCTCGGCCTCAGGCGGCATGCTCGAGGAATCGATCGTCAAGGAGCGCCGCCTCGGCCGGGCGCAGCGCGAGAACTTCCGCCGCGCCCACGCCGCCGGCGCGCTGATGGCGTTCGGCACGGATGCCGGGGTGTATCCGCATGGCGACAACGCCCGCCAGTTCGCCAAGATGGTCGAATGGGGCATGACGCCCGTCGAGGCGATCCGGGCCGCAACCCTCAACGCCGCCCAGCTGATGGGCTGGAGCGACCGCGTGGGCAGCCTGGAGCCCGGCCATTTCGCCGACATCGTCGCCGTGGACGGCGACCCGACACAGGATGTCCGCCGGCTGGAGCACGTGCGCTTCGTGATGCAGGGCGGAACGGTGAAGCGCGGCCCGTGAGCGCACGGGCACGGGCGGAGGCGTTCTGCGGCCGCTTCGGGCTGCGGGCGCCGGTGCTGGAGGCGCCGATGGCGGGCGCATGCCCGGTGGCGCTCGCCGTCGCGGTGGCAGAGGCGGGCGGCATGGGGGCGATGGGCGCGGTGCTCTCGGCGCCCGACGCGATGCGCGGCTGGGCCCGCGCCTTCCGCGACCGCTGCGACGGCCCGTTCCAGATCAATCTGTGGGTGCCCGACCCGCCCCCGTTGCGCGACGCGGCGGCCGAGGCGCGCGTCACCGCCTTTCTGGCGCAGTGGCACACGCCGCAGCCGGACCGGACCGGACCGCCGCCGCCGGTGTTCGCGGAGCAGTTCGAGACGCTGGTCGAGATCCGGCCCGCGGCGGCATCGTCCATCATGGGCCTGTTCCCGCCCGACGGCGTGGCCCGGCTGCGTGCCAGCGGCATCGCCTGGTTCGCCTGCGCCACCACCCTGTCGGAGGCGTTGCAGGCCGAAGCGGCGGGTGCGGACGCGGTCGTGGCGCAGGGCTTCGAGGCGGGCGGGCACAGGGGTGCGTTCGACGCGGCGGCGGCCGAGCGGCAGCAGGTCGGACTGATGGCCCTGCTGCCGCGCCTGGCCGACAGGCTGCGCATCCCGATCGTGGCGGCCGGCGGCATCGCCGACGGGCGGGGCGTCGCCGCCGCGCTCACATTGGGCGCGAGCGCGGTGCAGATCGGCACGGCGTTCCTCCGCTGCCCCGAGGCCGCCATCCACCCTGCCTGGGCCGATGCGCTGGCCGAACTGGAGCCGGAGGCCACGATGGCCACACGCGCGTTCAGCGGCCGGCTCGGCCGCGCCGTCGTCGGGCGCTATGCCCTGGCCGCGGGCCACGCCGACGCGCCGCCGCCCGCACCCTACCCGGTGCAGCGCGCGCTGACCGCAGGCCTGCGCGAGGATGCGCTGCGCGCGGGCGATGTGGGCCGCATGCAGGCCTGGGCGGGGCAGTCCGCCGCCCTGGCCAGGGCCGAGCCTGCCGGGGCGGTCCTGGCCAGGGTGTGGGAACAGGCATCCGCCCTGCTCGCCTGAAACCGGGCCCCGGCTTGCATGGCCCCGGCTTGCATGGCCCCGGCTTGCATGGCCCCGACTTGCGTGGCCCCCGCTTTGCATAGCCCAGACTTGCATGGCCCTGCGCGCGCGTGCGATCGGCAGCTTCGGGGCAGGCAAGGCGGAACCGGACACGTGCCTGACGGGCTGGCGATCTTCACCATCTGCTCGAACAACTACGTCCCGATGGCGTCGGTCTTCCTCGACAGCGCGCGGCGCCACCACCCAGAGGCCGTGCTGCATCTCTGCCTGGCCGACACCCTGCTCGACGGGCTGGACTACCCGCAGGGTTGCACCGTCACCGAGGCGCGGGCCCTCGGCGTTCCGGATTTTTCCGCCTTCGCCTTCCGCTACGACGTGATGGAGTTCAACACAGCGCTGAAGCCTTTCATGATCCGCCGCCTGCTGGCCCAGGGTTACCGGTCGGTGCTGTATTTCGACCCCGACATCGAGATCTTCCGGCCGCTGACCGAGATCACCGATGCGCTGGCGGCAGGCGCCCCTGCGGTCCTGACGCCGCATCTCTGCGCGCCGTCCGAGCACGGCGCATTTCCCGACGACACCGGAATCATGCGCGCCGGCATCTACAACCTCGGCTTCCTGGGGATGGGCGCCGGCCAGGCCGCCGAGGCGTTGCTGCGCTGGTGGTCGCGCCGGCTGGAGTACCAGTGCGTGAACGACCAGCCGAACGGCATCTTCGTCGATCAGAAGTTCATCGACCTGGTGCCGGGCTTTGCCGACGGCGTCGCCATCCTGCGCCACCCCGCGCTGAACGTCGCGTACTGGAACCTGCCGCAGCGATTGCTGGCCAGGGAGCGGGGGCAGTGGCTGGTCGATGGCCGTCCGATGGGGTTCTTCCACTACAGCGGGTTCGCGCCTGCGAACCTGGCCAGGCTGTCGAAATACACCGATGCGTTCACCGGCGGCCAGATCCCGCCCGACCTGCTCGCCCTGATGCAGCACTATGCCGGGCACCTCCATGCCGCGGGCTATGGCAGCGTCCCTGGCGGCAGCTACGCCTATGGCCGGTGCCGCTCCGGCACGCCGGTCACGCCCATCGTCCGCCGCATCTTCCGCGAGGACCATCCGTATTGGCACGACGACCCGTTCGACAGCTTCGAGGACTACCTGTCGCTGCCGGCCGCGGAACCCTGGGCCGGGCCGGGCTCGGCGGCGGTGACCAACCTGGTGCAGGCGGTGTGGAAACGCGAACCCTGGCTGCAGGCCACCTACCGGCCGGATCGGCCCGGCCACGGCCGGGAGCTCGCCGACTGGTTCGTCAAGCATGCCGGGCCGGTGGTGGGCGACGAGCGGCTGGTCGAGCCGGTGGCGGGCCGGCTTGCCCGCTCGCGGCCGCTGCGCCCGCCGCCGCCCAGGCGCACGGAGGACGAGCCCGACCTGGACGTGGTGGGCTACCTGCGTCTGGCGCTGGGCCTGGGCGAAGCCGGCCGCCTGACCCTCCGCTCGCTGCGCGGCGCGGGCCTGCGCGTCCGTGGCGTGGCCATCGCGCTGAACTCGAGATCGAGCTGCGGCGACGACAGCTGCGTGCCGCTGCTGGTCGAGGAGAGCCGAGCGCGCGTGCAGGTCTTCACCGTCAACGCCGACCAGCTGGGGCAGGTGATCGACCATCTTGGCCCCGCATTGCGGCAGGATTCCTACAGGATCGCGATGCCGTTCTGGGAGCTGGCGAGCCTGCCCGATGCATGGGCGCCGGCCTTCGACCTGGTCGACGAGGTCTGGGCGCCCACGCGGTTCATCCACGCCATGCTGACGCGCGCCACCACCAGGCCGGTCGTGTACATGCCGCCGATGCTGGATTTCGACCCGCCGCCGGCCGCAGCCCGCGACCGCTTCGGCCTGCCCGCCGACCGGTTTCTGTTCTTCTTCGCCTTCGACTATTTCTCGTTCATGGACCGCAAGAACCCTGCTGGCGTGGTGGCGGCGTTCAGGCGCGCCTTCCGCCACGCCGGCGGCGCCGACCGGGCAGCGCTGGTGCTGAAGACGCTGAACGCGGACATCGTGCCGGAACAGGGCCGCGCGCTCCGCGACGCCCTGGCGGACGACCCTGACGTGATCATGATCGAGCAGACCCTGTCGCGCCAGGACACGCTGGCCCTGATCGCCGCCTGCGACGCCGTGGTGTCGCTGCACAGGAGCGAGGGGCTGGGGCTGCTGGTGGCCGAGGCGATGGCGCTGGGCAAGCCGGTGATCTCGACCGACTACTCCGGCACCACCGACCTGGTGACCCCGCAGACCGGCTACCCGGTCGATTTCACCCTGGTTGCGGTGCAGGAGGGACAGTACCCGTTCGCCGCCGGCCAGGTCTGGGCCGAAGCCGATATCGGCCACGCAGCCTGGCAGATGCGGCAGGTGTTTCGCGGCGGCCCACCGGTCGAGCGCCGCGTGGCTGCGGCACGGGCGCATCTTCGCCAGGAATACGGGCCCGACGCGGTCGCCCGACGCCAGCTCGCCCGGCTGCGCGCCATAGGCGTGGGCCGATGACGCCCGTCCGCCACGAGGCGACGCCGTTCGTCTCTTACAGCATCAACTACGAGGACGTGGTTCTGCGCCGCCTGTTCGCCGGCCGCACGGACGGGTTCTTCGTCGACGTGGGCGCGCAGGACCCGTGCGTCGACAACGATTTTCTCGGGTTGAGCGAGCTCGGCTGGACCGGCATCAACGTCGAGCCGAACCCCGCCTACGCCGCCAGGCTGCGCGCCCAGCGGCCGCGCGACGTGACCATCGACCAGCCGCTCTCCGACGTGGACGGGCAGGAGCTGGTGTTCCACGAGGTGGAGAACACCGGCCTGTCCACCTTCGACGCGGCGCAGGCGGACAGCTACGCGGCCGAGGGGTTCACGGTCCGGCAGCACCGGCTGCGCACGACCACCCTGGCCCGCGTGCTGGACCAGCATCCTCTGCCGCGCATCGACGTGCTGAAGGTGGACGTGGAGGGCTACGAGGAGCAGGTGCTGCGCGGCAACGACTGGGACCGCTGGCGCCCCTCGGTCATCGTGCTGGAGGCCACCTACCCGAACACGCCGTTTCGCAGGCCGACCGGCATTGCCGAGCTGCTGGCGGGCTTGGGCTACCGCCACATCCTGTTCGACAACCTCAACGATTTCTACGCCGCCGCGGATTTCCCGGTGCCCGACGGCGCCACCCTGCCGCCCAACGTGTTCGACCGCTTCGTCCGCCACGACGCGGCGGTGCTGCGCGAGGAGGCAGGGCAGCTTCGGGCAGCGTTCTCGGACGCCGAAACCTACGCCCGTTCGCTGGAGGCGGAGCGCGCGGCGCTGCAGGCGCAGACCGCGGCCGAGAGGGCTTTCGGCAGGCAGTTGCTGGAGGTGGCGCGGCTCTGCCTGCGGGGCAGCGAGGGCGATGCCTGGCGCCTGCTGGCCCTCGACACGCCGACACAGGACGTCCGAACGGAAGGGGTGCACGTGGAGGCCGGACAGGAGCAGGAGAGTGTCAGCGCAGCAGCGGGCCTCGGCGGGCCGGTCGCCCGGGACGCCAGGCTGGAGCTGATGGCGGCACGCCTGGAAGGGCTGCAGAACGAGGTCGGCCGGCTGGGCCACGACAACGACGATCTGCGTCAGCAAAACCGCCATCTGCTGGCGTCGGCCAACCAGCTGCGCGGCGAGAACCTGGCGCTGGCCCGTGCGCTGGAGCCAGCACTCGCCGCCGTCGAGGAGCTCGGATTGATCGGCCGCCACGTCGAGGCGATCAACCGGACGCTCGGCGTCGAGCGCGAGAAGGCGGCCGTCGACCGCGAGGCCGAGACGGCAGCGGTCGCGGACGCGGCCGCAGCCAAGGCGGCGAGCACGGTGGCCGGGACGCCCGCCCACCTCGCGCGCGAGGCGATCGAGCAGCTTGTCCAGGCCCTGGCCCGAGAGGTGGAGGACCGGCGCGAGCAGGGTGCGGCCGCCATGCTGGCGGCGATGCAGCGCTCCACCTCGTGGCGCCTGACCAGGCCCGTGCGCGCCGCCGCCAGGCTGTTCGGGAAGCGATGATCACGCGCCTGCCCGCGCACGCAGCGCACGCCGCCCGTTCCATCCGGCTCGACGTGCTGGCGGCATACGGGCTGATGGCGTGCCTGTTCGTGTGGCGCGGCCACCCGCTGCGGACGCAGCTGCTGGGGCCGCCCAGCGATCCGGTGATGTCCACCTGGTTCCTGCTGTGGTGGCCGTACGCCATACGCCACGGCCTGAACCCGTTCGTCACGCACATGATGTGGCACCACAGCGGCCTGAACGTGACCTGGAGCACGTCGCTGTTCTTCCCGGCGCTGCTGATGGCGCCGTGCACCGCCGCCTTCGGCGCGCTTGCCAGCTACAACATCCTGTCGATCACCGCCCCTGCGCTGGGCGCCTGGAGCTGCTTCTTCTTGTTGCGCAACATCACCGGGCGGGCGCTGCCGGCGTTGCTCGGCGGCTGCATGTTCGGCTTTTCGTCGTACGAAAGCGCCCAGGTCAGGGGACACCTGAACCTGTCCCTGATCGCCGTCCTGCCGCTCGTGGTCCTGCTGTGCAAGAAGCATTACGACGGCACGCTGGGCCGGCGCCGGTTCGTGCTCTGGCTGGCGCTCGCCGCGATCGCCGAAGTCGGCATCTCGACCGAGATCATGCTGACGATGGCGATGTTCGGCGCGACCGCCTGGGCGGTCTGCCTCGCCCTGTTCGACGCCCAGGGCAGGACGCGGCTCATTGCGCTGGCGCGCGACACGGCCCTTGCCGCAGGCGTGTCCGCGATCGTGCTGGCGCCGTTCCTGGTCTATCTGGCGCTCGGGCTGCGCTCGATCCCCGACGTGTTCAACTCCGCCACGCTGTTCTCCATGGACCCGCTCGCCCCGGTCGTCCCGACGCTGGCGAACTACGTGGGCGGCGCGTTCTTCCTGCCCATCTCCAACCATTTCACCGGCTATTTCGGCGAGCAGGGCGGCTATATCGGCCTGCCGTTCGCCATCATCGCCGTGCTGATGCTGCAGGTGCGCCGCCCGCGCGGCACGGTGGCGCTGAACGTCATGCTGGGGATCATCCTGGTGGCGAGCCTCGGGCCGCGGCTGCATGTCGGCGAGTCGGTGTCCGCCCGCCCCCTGCCCTGGGCCGTGATCGCGCGGCTGCCGCTCTGCGCCTCGATCCTCCCGAGCCGCTTCTCGCTCTACCTGGCGCTGTGCGTGGCGATCTCGGTGGCGCTGTGGCTGTCGACGCCCAGGCCGCGATGGAGCCGCTACGCCCTGGCGATCCTGGGCCTGATCCTGATCCTGCCCGACCCCGCCCTGCTGGTCTGGTCGGACTGGCCGCGCGACCCGTTCTTCACGCGTCAGAACATCCTGCGCACGCTGGGGCCGGACGCCAACGCCCTGATCTTGCCGTTCGCCGAGACCGGGCCGGGAATGGCCTGGCAGATGGACGCCGACATGTCGTTCACCCAGGCCGCCGGCTACGGCGCCTACACCCCGCGCGAGGAGAACGCCTGGGCCGCCGTCGCCGCGCTGCGTCAGCGCGTCGTTCCGCCCGACTTCGCCGACATCATGTCGGGCTATTGCGGCACGCACGGCATCGGCACGGTCCTGGTCGGGCCAGGCACGGCGCCCGTGCTGCGGGACGCGATCTTCCGCCTCGGCTGGCCGGTGCGGCCGAACGGCGACGTCAGCGTGGTCACCGTCCCGCCGGACCGGCTGCTGCGCTACCGCATCATCACGGGGGAGTACTGGCCGGACATGCGCGGCCCAGGCTGGATGGGACGCGAGATCAGGGTCATGTCGCGTGGCGAGGCAAGCCGGGTGACGCTGCGACCGACGGTATTCCGGCCCGCGGGCGCAGGCCCTGCCGGCTTCACGGTGACCGGCCCGAACGGCAGCACGCACCACGTCTTCTCGGGCCAGCCGGTGATCGCGGTGGACGTCCCGGCCGACACCGAGATCGCCATCCGCGCCGACAGCACCTTCGTGCCGGACCGGCTGATCCGCAACGGGGACACCCGGCGATTGTCGCTTGCCGTGCAGCTGACCGATCCGGCGGCGCTTTGACAAAGGCCAGGGGCGTTGCCCCTGGACCCCATCAAAGGCAAGCCTTTGAAATCCGCATTTAAGGAGACCGCATGCGCAACCGCCCTAGCCTCCTGGCCCTCTGCCTTCTCGCCTCCCCCGCCTGGGCGCAGTACCCAGGACACCCCATGACCACCCCTGCGATCACCGCCGCCGACCTCGCCGCGCGGGACCGGGCGATCGCCGACGATGCGTTCCAGGGGCGCGGCCCAGGCACGCAGGCGGGCGAGGCGGCGGCGGGCTGGATCGCCGACGAGATGCGTCGCATCGGCCTGGCGCCGGGCAACCACGGCAGCTACTTCCAGGACGTGCCTTCGGTCAGCATCACGCTCGACGCAGCACGCTCCCGCCTCGCCTTCACGACGCCCAGGGGCACGCTGGCGCCGGCCTTCCCGGCCGATGTCGTATACTGGACGCCCCGGTTCCGCGCCGACACGGTGGCGGTCAAGGACACCGGCCTGGTGTTCGTGGGCTACGGCGTGGTGGCGCCCGAATACCATTGGGACGACTACGCGGGCGTGGACGTGCGCGGCAAGACCGTCGTGCTGCTGATCAACGACCCTGGCAACGAGGACCCGCACCCTGATCCCGCGTTCTTCCACGGCCGTGCGATGACCTATTACGGCCGCTGGACCTACAAGTTCGAAGAGGCGGCGCGGCACGGCGCGGCCGCGGTCATGATCGTGCACGAGACCGCACCGGCCGCCTATGGCTGGCAGGTGGTGCGCAACTCCAACTCCGGCGCCAAATCGTGGCTGGACGAGGCGGACGGCAACGCCTCCTTCGTGCCGGTGCAGGGCTGGATCACCCGCGCCACCGCGGAAAAGCTGTTCGCCGCGGCCGGCTTCGACTACGCCGCCGAGAAGCGCGCGGCCAACACGCCCGGGTTCAAGCCCGTGCCGATGAAGGGCCTGACGATGTCGGCCGAGCTGCACAGCACCGTCGCCCACGTGAACACGCGCAACGTCATCGGCATGGTGCGCGGCGCGCGCCGGCCCGACGAGGTGGTGCTCTACACCGCGCACTGGGACCATCTCGGCGTGAAGCCGGACGTGCCGGGACCGGACAAGATCTACAACGGCGCCATCGACAACGGCATGGGCGTCGCCAGCATCCTCGAGATCGGCGAGGCGTTCGCCCACGCATCCCCGCCGCCGCAGCGCTCCATCGGCATCGTCTGCTGGACGCTCGAGGAGCAGGGCCTGCTCGGTTCGCAGTACTTCGCCCGGCACCCGGTCTGGCCGCTCGCCAAGATCGTGGGCGGCATCAACATCGACGCCAACCTCCCCGAGGGGCCGGCGCACGACCTGGCGCTGATCGGCAACGGCGCCTCCGACCTGGAAGACGACCTCGCGCGCGCCCTTGCCGCCCAACACCGCACCATCTCGCCCGATCCGGAACCCGAGAAGGGCAGCTTCTACCGCTCCGACCACATCAGCCTGGCCAAGGTGGGCGTGCCGATGCTGGACCCCGATAACGGGTTCGACCTGGTCGCAGGCGGCAAGGCGGCAGGGCGCGCGCTGCGCGACGCCTACACGGCCAACCACTACCACCAGCCCTCCGACGAGTACGACCCCCATTGGGACCTGTCCGGCCCGGTGCAGGACCTCTCGGTGTTCTACGCGCTCGGCCAGGCGCTGGCCGACAGCGACCGTTGGCCCAACTGGCACCAGGGCAACGAGTTCCGGGCGGTCCGCGACAGGAGCCGCGGCGAGTGACCCCGGCCGTGACCGTTCAACCAGTATTCGACGTTTCCGGAGTGTTTCACGTGTCCATGCGCGCCCGTTTCCTCACCACCACACTTCTCGCCACCACCGTTCTGGCCACAGTCGCACGCGCCGAAGCGCCGTTCAATTTCGACACCACGCCCGGGAAGCTTCCGAAGACCGTGGTGCCGGACGCCTACCGTATCGACCTTCGCCCCGACCTCAAAACGCTGGTGTTTTCCGGCGATGAATCCATCGACCTGCACGTACGCGCGCCCACCGCCGAGTTCGTGCTGAACCAGGCGGGCCTGGCGCTGCAGAGGGCCGTGCTGGAGGATGGCACCCAGGCCGCCATCTCGCTCGACCAGGCCGCGCAGACCGCCACCCTGCGTTTTCCGCACGCGGTCGCTGCGGGGCGCCACACGCTGAGGATCGCCTATACCGGCCCGATCCCGGCCACCCCCAACGGCATCTATCACGACGACTACAAGACCGCGTCCGGCGAACAGAAGCGCATGCTGGTCACCCAGTTCGAGGTGGCCGACGCGCGCCGCATGTTCCCCGGCTGGGACGAGCCGGCGTTCAAGGCGACGTTCCAGCTTTCGGTGGCGCTGCCCAGCGACATGGCGGTGGTGTCGAACATGCCCGTCGGCAGCCAGACGCCGGCGGGCGGCATGCGGCATGTCGCCTTCGCCACCTCGCCCAGGATGTCCACCTACCTGCTGGCACTGATCGCCGGCGACATGCAGGCGGTCCGCAGCCGCGCCGCCAACGCCGACATGGCCGCCTGGGCGCCATCAGGGCGGGCCGAGCAGGCGCGCTACGCGCTGAACGCCGAGACAGCCATCCTGCCGTTCTACAACGACTATTTCGGCGTTCCCTACCCGCTGCCGAAACTCGACCTGATTGCCATCCCGGGCAATTACGAGGCGGGGGCGATGGAGAACTGGGGTGCGATCACCTTCATCGACGACGCGATGCTGTTCGACCCGGCCACGTCGTCTCCTGCCACGCGCGAGACAATCTACCTCGATACCGCGCACGAGATGGCGCACCAGTGGTCGGGCGACCTCGTCACCATGGGCTGGTGGGACAACATCTGGCTCAACGAGGGGTTTGCCACCTGGATGGAGCTCAAGGCGACCGACCACTTCAACCCGTCCTGGGAGATCTGGCCGCGCCAGCACGGCCAGCGCGAGGCGGCGATGGGCCAGGACGCCCTGCCCACCACGCACCCAATCCAGCAGGTGATCCGCGACGAGACCGAAGCCAACACCGCCTTCGACAGCATAAGCTACCAGAAGGGCGAGCAGATCATCCGCATGATCGAGGACTGGATCGGCCCCGACACGTTCCGCGACGGCATGCGCCGCTACATGAAGGCGCACCAGTTCGGCAACGCCACCAGCGCCGATCTGTGGGCGGCGCTGGGCCAGGCCTCGCATCGCGACGTCGCCCACGTGGCCGCGAGCTTCACCGAGCAGCCGGGCATCCCGCTGGTCCATGTGACGCATCTGGAGTCGCGTTCGGGGTGCAGGGTGCAGCTGACCCAGGACCGCTTCACCATCCACGACCCCAGCCCCAAGGCGCAGACCTGGCAGATACCCGTCACCATCGGCGGCCCGGGCGTGCCGCCGCAGCACGTGCTGCTGGACCGGCCGGCAACGGTGTCCTTCCCTGGAGGGTGCGCGATCAAGGCCAACCTGGGCGAGGACGGCTACTACCGCACGCAATACGATGCGCCGCTGTTCGCCGGGCTCGCCCAGGCGTTCACCCAGCTTTCGCCGACCGACCGCACCAACCTGCTGGGCGACCAGTTCGCGCTTTTCGACGCGAACCGTGCCCCGCTTGCCGACTACCTCGACCTGCTCAGCCAGCTCGGCGGCGAGCGGGACACGGCGGTCTGGACCGACACGCTGACCCACCTGACGCAGATCGACCACGCATTGACCGGCTCACCGCTGCGCGAACGTTTCGCCGGCGTCGCCGTCGGACTGATCCGGCCGGAATTCGGCCGCCTCGGCTGGGACGCCAGGCCGAACGAGCCCTTCCTCGACTCGCTGCTGCGCCCGGACGTCATCGCCGCCCTCGGCCGCTTCCGCGACCCTGGCGTGGTGGCCGAAGCGCGACGCCGCTTCGACGCTTTCCTGCGCGACCCGGCCAGCCTGTCGCCGGCGCTGCGCGAACCCGTGCTCACCATCGTGGGCCGCACCGCCGACCAGGCGACCTACGACAAGCTGCGCGCCGCCGGCATCCGCGCCACCAGCACCGAGGAAAAGCTGCGCTACTTCTTCGCGATGGCGGGCGCGACGGACGAAAACCTGATCAGGCAGACGGTCGCCTTCGCCGATGCGGGCGAGATCCCCAACGGCCGCATCGTCTATTACCTGATCACCGCCAGCCGGCAGTCCGAACACCCCGAGCTGGTCTACACCCTGGTCAAGCCGATGCAGGCGAGGCTCGCCGCGCGCATTCCGGGCGACGGGCTCGGTCCGACCCCCACCGTCGCGGCCGCTGCCGGGTCCAGCGACCCTGCCACCGCACGGGCGGTGCTGGCCGACCCGTCCAGCCAGGCCTCCTCCGGCAGCCGCATCTGGGCGGCCCGCGCGGCCGACGGCATCGGCACGGCGGCCGAGCTGAAGGCCCGGACCCAGGACCAGATGGCCGCCTGGCTGGCGAAGCGGTAGCTGCAAGACGGCTAGGAGCGGATCGCGTTCAGGTGGATCACCTGAACGCGTGAACCTGGTCGCCGAAACAAGGTGGACCATGACCGGTGAGCCGATGCGAACCGGTCATGGTCTAACGCGCGACCACGGCGAACACGCGGTGCTGCACCGACAGCAGCGGGCCGGGGAACTGGCGCGCCAGCATGCGGCCCAGCGACGCGTCGAAACGGTCCAGTGCGGCAGGGTCCATCATCGGGGCGCCGCGCTGGCTGGCGCGCACCCGGCCACGCCAGCCGCGCGGCGTGTACTGCAGGGGAAGGGTGAAACCGAACGCCTCCCACTGGCTGAAGCCCGCCGCGATCAGGTCCTGCGTCCAGTCCGGGTAGACGAAGGTGGACGCGGCAAGCGCGCGCGGGCCGTAACGCTCCATCAGCCGCAGCGTGGCGGCAGCGACCGTTCCGGGCGCGGTGTGCCAGTCGAGATGGGCGATGACCAGCCGGCCGCCCGGCGCCAGCACCCGTCGCGCCTCGCGCGCGGCAGCCGTGCGGTTGAACAGGTGCCAGCTGGTTCCGGCCGCAGCGATGTCGAAGCTGGCGGCCGGCAGCCTGGTCGATTCGGCGCGCACCCGCAGGTAGCGGGGCCGCACCACCTCGCCGGCATTCGCACGCTCGGCGACCGCAAGCAGGCGGGCGGAGAAATCGACCCCCGTCACCAGGCAGCCCCGCCTGGCGAACTCGCGCGCTAGCAGGCCGGTGCCGGTGCCGAGGTCGAGCAGGCGCTGCCCCGCCAGCCCGACCCGCATCGCGTGCAGCCGGTGGAAGAACTCCGCCGGGAAGCCCTGGCGGTGCGTGCCGTAATCCTCGGCGGCGACGCCGTAATCGATCGGCGGCTCGGCGATCCGTTTCACGGCCGGCATGGCAGGCGGCTTGTCCGGCTGGTCTTCTGCATCCATGGCGCCGGGCACATTTCCTTACCAGATTCAGTCCGCGCCGATGTCGGTTCGCGTTAGTCAAGCGGCCGACCCAGCTTGCTTGGCGAGCAGGTTAGTCATCCAGATCGATTCCCGTCTGGATGATGCTGCTCTAGCATCCCAGGAGGCCATTTCGGATTCCATAATGAACGCACCGATGCGCGGGGCTGGCATGCCGGACCGGGAGCAGAGGACGGGCCCCGCCGGCACCAGCCTGCTGTTCCTGCGCGAGGAGCAGCTGCGGCTGGCCCAGGACATGCTGTTCCTGGCCTGGCGCGACTTTTCCGCCTCGGTCGACCCGATGCTGGCCGAGGCGGGGCTCGGTCGGGCGCACCACCGTGTCCTGCACTTCGTCGGCCGCATGCCCGGCCTGACGGTGACCGACCTGCTGGCGATACTGTGCATCACCAAGCAGAGCCTGGCCCGCGTGCTGGGCGCGCTGGTCGAGGGCGGCTATGTCAGCCAGGCGCCCGGCCGCCAGGACCGCCGGCAGCGCCTGCTCCGCCTGACCGAGGCGGGCCAGGCGCTGGAACGCCGGCTGTTCGAGCGCCAGCGCGAGCAGCTCCTGGCCGCCTATCGCGAGGCGGGCGGGCCGGCGGTCGAGGGCTTCGGCCAGGTGCTGCGCGCGTTGATGAGCCGGGCCGGCCGGTCCAGCCTGGACGAGCTGCGCGCGGCACAGGCCGAACGGCGGGTCTAGGCATGGCCGAGGCGCATGTCCTGGTGGTCGACGACGATGCGCGGCTGCGCAGCCTGCTCAGCCGCTACCTTGCCGAGAACGGCTTCCGCGTGAGCACGGCGAGCCATGCGGCCGACGCGCGCGACAAGCTGCGCTTCGTGGCGCCCGACGCGCTGGTGCTGGACGTCATGATGCCGGGCGAGACCGGCCTTGCCCTGACCGCCTCGCTGCGCGCGGAAAGCGCGTCGGTGCCGATCCTGCTGCTGACCGCCCAGGGCGCGCCGGAGGACCGGATCGCCGGGTTCGAGTCGGGTGCGGACGACTACCTGGCCAAGCCGTTCGAACCGCGCGAGCTTGTGCTGCGGCTGCGGGCGATGCTGCGACGTTCGTCCGGGGCCGCCGCCGAGCCGCCTGCGCCGTTGCTGCAGCTGGGCCGGCTGCAGTTCGACTGCGTCAGGGGCGAGCTGAGCGGGCCGGACGGGCCCACTCACCTGACCGGGGGTGAAAGCGCCCTTCTCTCGGCGCTGGCGGCGCGCCCCAACGAGGTGCTGGCGCGCGAGGACATCGTGGCCGCACTCGGGCTGGACGAGGTGGCCGAACGCGCGATCGACGTGCAGGTGACAAGGCTGCGGCGCAAGATCGAGGCCGACCCGCGCGAGCCGAGGTTCCTGCACACCGTCAGGGGTCGCGGCTACGTGCTCAAGCCAGGGGTCTGAGGCGCGGTGAACCACGTCTCGCCTGGCTGGGAGCGACCGGTCCGCAAGATCCTGCCGCGATCGCTGCTGGGCCGGTCGCTGCTGATCATCCTTGTGCCGCTGGTGGTCGTGCAGGCGGTGGCCCTGCTGATCTTCTACGGCAGTCACCTCAACCTCATCTCGCGCCGGCTGTCCGGCGCGGTGGCGGGCGAGGTGGCGCAGACCATCCACCTGCTGCAATCGGGCGCCGACCAGGAATGGGTGCTGCGGTCCGGCCTGCACGATTTCGACCTGAGGATGCGCGTGCTGCCCGGGGCGCATCTGATACAGGGCACGCAGGTGAACATCCTGGGGCCTATGGACGACGACCTGAAGGTGGCGCTGCGCGAGAGGGTGGGGCTGCCGTTCGTGATGGACTGGACGAGCGACCCCGCCTCCGTGCTGATCGACGTCGAACTGCCGGGCGCGGAGCGGCCCGGCGCGCCCGGCGGCGTGTTGCACGTGGAGGCGCCGCGCAAGCGCCTCTATACCAGCATGATCTACGTCTATGTGTTGTGGCTGGGCGGCAGCTCGGTGCTGCTGTTCACCATCGCCGCCCTGTTCATGCGCAACCAGGTGCGCGCCATCCGGCGGCTGGCCGCCGCGGCAGAGGATTTCGGCCTGGGGCGCGACACGGCGGCGATCCGGCCGGAAGGTGCGATCGAGGTGCGGCGGGCCGCCACCGCCTTCAACCGCATGCAGGAACGCATACGCCGCTTCCTGACGCAGCGCACCGAGATGCTGGCCGGCGTCAGCCACGACCTGCGCACCCCTCTGACCCGGCTGCGCCTGGCGCTGGCCATGCTGCCCGCCGAGGGCCAGCTCGCGGCGGACGCCGCCGAGATGACGGCCGATGTGGAGGAGATGGAGCGCATGATCAGCGGCTACCTCGCCTTCGCCCGCGGCGAGCAGGCCGAGCAGGCCCAGCCGGTGGACCTCTCGGCGATGCTGGAGGACGTGGCGGCCGGCGCCAGGCGCACCGGGGCCGACGTGGCGGTCAGCGTGCCTGGCCTGCTGACGCTGCGGTTGCGGCAGGATGCGGTGCGCCGCGCGCTGACCAACCTGGTGGACAACGCCCGGCGTCACGCGGGCCGGGTGGCGCTGTCCGCGCAGGAGGCGGGCCGTTCGGTGCTGGTGATGGTCGACGATGACGGCCCGGGCATCCCGCCCGGCCGCCGGGAGAGCGTATTCCGCCCGTTCGAGAGCGGGGCGGGGGGCGGCACCGGCCTGGGGCTGACCATCGCGCGCGACATCGTGCGCGCGCATGGCGGCGACATCCTGCTGGAGGACTCGCCCATGGGCGGCCTGCGGGCACGGGTGCGGCTGCCGGTGTAGCGCCCGAGTACCGCGTGTTGACTTGGCCCGCGCACCGGCGATAACACCCGCCGCTCGACGGATGGCGGCGTAGCTCAGCGGTAGAGCAGGGGAATCATAATCCCTTGGTCGGGTGTTCAAGTCACCCCGCCGCTACCGTCGGTTCCGCCGTCGATTGCGATACTACGCCGACCAAGACATTCGAATGGGCCATTGCTGTACCAGGAGCGTCTGAGGCGTCCGGATTGTCGAGGTCAGCGCGAACGCGCTCTGGCGCCGGTCGATCCGGCGAGCGCGCGGTCGATGAGCGCCTCGTAGCCCTGGATGTAGGCGTCCATGTCCAGGTTGGCTTCCGCCCAGCTGCGCGCGGCGCGCCGGAGGCGTTGGCTGAGCGTCTGGTTTTCCAGCATTTCGAGCACGGCGTCCGCGACCGCGTCGGGTTGCAGGAACGGCGCCAGCAGCCCCGTCTTGCGGTGGGTCACGAACTCCCTGACCGGGGCCGTGTCGCTGGCCACCAGGGCGCAGCCCGCCGCCATCGCCTCGCGCAGCGACCAGGACGCGACGAAGGGGTAGGTCAGGTAGACATGCGCGTCCGACCGCTGCAGCAGCTTGACGTAGGTTTCGTATTGCACGCGCCCGGCGAAATGCACCCGCGAAAGGTCGAGCCGGTTGCCCAGCTCGCGCTGCATGTGCTCGCGCCAGGTCGTGTTGTGGGGGCGGGAGCCGTAGCTGACGCCGTCGCCGCCGACCAGGATGACCCGCGTGTCGGCGCGCGCCGACAGGATACGCGGCAGGGCGCGCATGATGATGTGAAAGCCGCGATACGGTTCCAGGTCGCGCACCACGTAGCTGACCAGTTTTTCGGACGGCTTCACCTTGTAGCCGCCAAGCGTCACCACGCGCTTGCGCAACTCCGGGTCCGGCCGGCAGACGCCCAGATTGACCCCTTCGGGCAGCACCGCGATCCTGGGCCGCGCCCAGGCGGGATAGGTGCTGTGCTGGAACACCGTGGGCGTCTGGCTCAGCCCCGAATTGGAGAGCGCCATCAGGTTGACGATGTTCTTGGCACGGATGCGCGCCTGCATGTCGGCCGTTGCGGGAAACTCGGGGTCGAACCCGACGTCGAAGCCGTCGAGGTTGTAGAAGAACTCCTGGTAGCCCAGCAGCGGCGTGTCCGGCCACACGTCGTTGACGTGCAGCAGCTCTCCCCAGCCGTGATGGCCGATGATGATGTCTGGCGTGAACCCAAGCCCCTTCAGGCTGCGCGCGGCGTTCGCAACCAGGTCCGCCCGCTGCATGGCCACCTCGGTCTCGCGCAGGAAGGGGTGCCATTCGGCGCCCTGCAGGCGGGGCATGCCGCGAACCAGCTTGCGCACACCCACCAGGTGGTTGCGCTGCGCCTCGGTGATGAACAGCAGCTCGTGGCGGTTCTGTGCGGCCAGGTGGCGCAGCAGGTGCAGGAACTGGGCGGGAAAGTTCTGGTGGACGAAGAGGTATTTCAACCGCCGGTCATGCCCAGGCTCCCGACCCCGCCGATCTCGGCATCAGCGGGCCACGTGGGGTAGCGGCGGCCTCACCGCTTGCCGCGTGACGGGGCCTTGCCCGGTTTGGACGGGGCTGGGACGGCTGGCTTGGTTGCGGGTGTGGC
>CALMVI010000044.1 GCA_937873095.1 uncultured Acetobacteraceae bacterium
CCAGGGGCGCTGCCCCTGGACCCCGCTGGGGTTTGAAACCCCAGACCCCCAATTCTTGAGAGCTAGGCTGATTTCAGTTCGGGCGATGCTGGTCTAGGAAGGGGCAATCGGCCCGGAACGATCCTGTGCACTGGTCCAGCCTGAACACCTTCTTCTACGCGCTGGTCGCGCTGCTGGTGATCGTCGATCCGCCGGGCACGGCCGCCGTGTTCGCCGCGATGACGCCGCGCGACACGCCGGCCGAGCGCGCGAGCCAGGCCCGCCGCGCCTGCCTGGTCGCCTTCGGCGTGCTGGCGGTGTTCGGCCTGGCGGGCGAGGTGCTGCTCTCCTCGCTCGGCATCGGCCTGCCGGCGATGCGCGTCGCGGGCGGCATCCTGCTGTTCATCACGGCCGCCGACATGGTGCGCGGCAGCCACGGCGTGCGCGAGACCGATCCGGAGCGGCAGGCGGCGATCCGCACGGACGAGGACATCGCCGTCTTCCCGCTGGGCATCCCGCTGATCGCGGGACCTGGCGGGATGACCACGATGGTGGTGCTGCACAGCCACGCCGGCGGCGACTGGGTGAAGATCCTGGCCATCGAGGCGGCCGTGGGCGTCACGATCCTGCTGACGCTGATATGCCTGCTCGGCGCCCGCTGGATCGCCCGCGCGCTGGGCGAAGCCGGCACCAGCGTCGCCGGCCGCGTGCTGGGCGTGCTGCTTGCAGCACTCGCGGTGCAGATCGCGCTGGACGGGCTGCACCAGGCGTTTGCCGCGGTATGACAGGCCGAGCAGTCGACCGAAACCGTTGTAATCCCTAACGCAGAGCCTCGCGCATCGCTTTCAGCGTCGTCGCACCCGCATTGGAGGCGCGCTTGCTCGCTGCGGCGTCGATCTGCAAAGGCTGCGTATCCGACCAGGTGACGACGACCGGCTCGATCGGCGATTCGTGCGGTGCGGTTGCCTTGTAGATGATCCCCGCGCGGGTCTGCGCACCGGCCGCGGGCAGCAACCCCAGTGCCACCACCGTCACGCACGACTCCGCCTCCCAATCGCCGAAGCCTATCGTCAGCACGGTATCGGGCTGCTTGCCGGGCCGAACGAGGGCAACAAAGCAGCTTTCACCAGGATTGGCGTCGGCCGATGCAGCCGGCAACTCGCCACGGCCCGACACGAGCCTCCCCACCTCCCTGCCATCGCCCAAAATTCGGAACGATTGACTGGCGAACAGTTCCGGCTTGGAGAGCGGCTGGCCATTGGTCGGCTTGGCGACAGCGCTGCGCAGTTGATCCGTGGCGATATGTGGCCCCGCAGCCAGCGTTACCGTGTCGGCCAGACACGCGCCCGTTATCGAAGTGGCGAGCGCGCAGGCTAGCATCAAGGCGGAAATCACCCGAGTAGCTGTCATATCGCCGAGCCGCGACGGTCCCGGAGCTGGCGGCGAATAGGCTCATGCGAGTCCTCGCCAGCTGGTCGCCGCTGTCCCTCGATGTTGCGGCCCTGTGCCGCGGCATCATCGAGGATGCGGTCGGCGGACTGTATCAGCCCGGCGCCCTCCAACTCGCGCAGAAAATCACCGGTGCTGATGAGGGTCACGCGATCATCGACGACGGCGCGGCGTCTCGACACGTCGCTGTCCTCGAACAGCAGCAAGGCTGCGGCGGATGCGTCGCGAAGCAGGCTCCGGTCGAGGACTTCGAGGGCCGCCAGCTCGCCCATCGCCCGGATGGAGCGGCCCTCCTCCAGCCGTCGTTGCTGGTCAATGCCGATCTCGGTCGGCACGATGCGCACCTGGTCCAGGTTGGCGTTGATCCAGTCCACGATGGTCTCGGCGCCAGGCGCCGCGCGTATCCGGGTCGCCTCGACGTACACGGCATCGGGGATGCTGACGGGCAAGCCGGGGCGCAGCAGCGCGCCGAGCGAATCCGCGAGCGCCAGCGTGATCAACGGCGACGTGTCGGTGACGATGAGGCTGAAGGCGGGCGGGTTCACCGCTGCCGTTCTTGCAGGCATCGCCGTATGATCGCCCGGCCGCGTTCACGGGCGGCGACGTTGGGGCCCTCCATTGGCGCGATCGGCGGACGCAGACCCAACTCTCCCAGGCCGGCCAGGACCTGCACGTAATTCTCGAAGCCGCGCTCACGCAGAGTCGTCCACGAGAGATCGCCGGCCGCGTACTCGCGCAGCATCCTCTCGCGGCTTTCGGCATCCGAAGTCTCGGTAATGGCCATGCTTCGATCCTAGCGCGCACGTCGTCGCATGAGCGACAGGCCTGTTTCGAAATCAGCCGGATCGACGCCCAGCACGGCGCGCATGCAAGAGATGTCGAACGCCTTGTCCTCGGTCAGGCGACGTATCTCGCCGGCGCCGACCCGCGGGACGAACGGCAGCAAAGTGGCCAGGCGCGCCGCCGTGCGAAGCAACACGGCCGGGATCGGAACGACGCGCGGCGGGGCCAGGCTGTATGCGCGGGCGACGGCGCGGACGAAAGCCGTGTAGGGCATCGGCGCAGGCCCTGCGATCACCACGGTTTCCGGCCCGCCCCACTCGGCCCGCATCGCAGCGCGCAGGCAGCGTGTCACGTCGTCCTGGTGAATCGGCTGCACCAGCGCCCGCCCGCCATTCGGCAGCGGCACCACCGGCAGCCAGCGCAGAAATTTTGCTAACCGCTGCACGTTGTCCTCACCCTGCGCGCCAAAAATCATCGTCGGGTGCAGCATCACGCCACGCCGCCCCGACGCGAGGAACGCCGCCTCGCCGGCCAGCACGCCGCGGCCATGCGCGTCCGGCCAGCGGGTGAATTTTCGCGTGCTGCCCAGGAACACGAACGTTTCCGCCCCCTGCGCCGCCGCGAGGATCGCCGGCGCGTGACGGGCGTGCGCGCAGGAAACCACGCCCGCGGCGTGGCCCAGCGCCGCGCGAAGGGCCGCCGGATCGGTCAGGTCGGCAACCAGCGGCGCGCCCGGCAAGCCGGTCGCTGCCCACCTTGCCGCATCCCGCACCACCGGCACGTATCGCTCGCCTTCGGCCAGCAGCGACCGGCACAGCGCGGCACCCGACCGGCCGGACGCGCCGACGATGTGGTATTGCGCTACCACGGTTGAAAATCCTTGACTGTGCCGCGATTTGCGACGAGACAATGCACCTCTTACCCTTTCGGACGCAGTGAAATGCAGAAAACCACCCGCTCGCTGAAGCCGGCGGAGGTTCAGAAGGCCTGGACCCTGATCGATGCGGACGGCTTGGTCCTGGGCCGGCTCGCCACCATCATCGCGCAGCGCCTGCGCGGCAAGCACAAGGCCACCTTCACCCCGCATGTCGATTGCGGCGACAACATCGTGGTGATCAACGCGGAGAAGGTTCACCTGACCGGCAAGAAGGCCGAGGAGAGCGTGTTCTACTACCACACCGGCTATGCCGGCGGCATCAAGGGCCGCACCGTGCGCCAGCGGCTGGAGGGCAAGCGGCCGCAGCAGGTGGTGCAAAAGGCGGTGGAGCGCATGATCACCCGCGGCCCGCTGCAGCGCGCGCAGATGAAGCACCTTTACGTCTATGCCGGCGCCGAGCACCCGCATGCCGGCCAGCAGCCCGCGCCGCTGGACGTCGCCGCCATGAACCCCAAGAACAAGAGGGTCTAAGGGATGTCCGAGACACAGACCCGGTCGCTCGCCGACCTCAAGGACCTCGTGACGTCGGCGACCGGCACGGGGGTCGGCACCACGCCGGAGGGTGCGCCGAAGCGCGAGCCGAAACGCGACGCGCAGGGCCGCAGCTACGCCACCGGCCGCCGCAAGAACGCCATCGCCCGCGTCTGGATCAAGCCCGGCCGCGGCGAGATCGAGGTGAACGGCAAGAAGGTCGGCACGTATTTCGCCCGCCCCGTGCTGCGCATGCTGATCACCCAGCCCTTCCTGGTCAGCGACCGCTACAACCAGTTCGACGTGTTCTGCACGGTGAACGGCGGCGGCCTGTCCGGACAGGCGGGCGCCCTGCGCCACGGCATCAGCCGCGCGCTGACCTATTACGAGCCGGATCTGCGCCCGATCCTGAAGACCGCCGGCTTCCTCACCCGCGACAGCCGCGTGGTCGAGCGCAAGAAATACGGCAAGGCCAAGGCACGGCGCAGCTTCCAGTTCAGCAAGCGCTGAGTGGGGGGCCGGCAGTCAGCTTTCAGTCGTCAGACTGGAGCTGGGTGCTCCTTGCGTGTAGAACGACGCAGGCATGGGGACGTTGAACATGGACATGCATGCCGACGTCCAGTATCTGGAAACGTTTCGGGACCACGCCGCCGAGCAGATAGAGAAGATTAGCGTCACGCGTCGGTCGATTACGTTGACGGTGAACGGACGCGATGCCGCGGTGGTGCAGGACATGGAAAGCCACAGGCGACTGCTCAACCTTGCGGCCCAGGCCAGCACGGAAGAGGGAATCCGCCAAGGATTGGAAGATCTCGCGGCTGGGCGGGTTGTGCCCGTACAGGACGCCTTCGACCTGTTGAGGGCCGAGTTTGGCATTCCGCGTTGAACTCACGGCTCTCGCCCTCGACGATCTGCGGACTATTTTCAAAGCCATAAACGCCTCGAAATCTGAGCCGGCTCGCGCGTGGTTCGATGGGCTTGAGCAACTGACGATGCGCCTGGATGCGTTTCCAGGACGTGGAAGCCCCGTCCCAGAGGACGGACGTTTCCGTCAATTGCTCTACGGCAGTAAGCCGCATACGTACGTGTCATTTATAAGATCGACGAAGAGGCGATGACTGTCACCGTCATTCACGTCCGGCATGGCGCCCGGAGCGCCTGGTTGCCTGGTGTGGGATCGGCGCCTTGAAGCCCGTGTTCATCGACGGCGAGGCTGGCACAACCGGCCTCGGCATTCGCGGCCGGCTCGCCGGGCTGCCGGTGACCCTGCTCGGTCTCGACGACGCAGACCGCAAGGACCCCGAAGCCCGCCGCGCCAGGATGGCCGAAGCCGACCTGGTCGTCCTCTGTTTGCCGGATGCCGCGGCGCGGGAAGCGGTGGCCCTGGCCGACAGCCTGGGAGAGGGCGGGCCGCGCCTGCTCGATGCAAGTTCCGCCCATCGCACGGCGCCCGGCTGGATCTACGGTTTTCCCGAACTCGGCCCGGCGCAGCAGGCGCGCATCGCGGCCGCCCGCAGGGTCAGCAACCCCGGCTGCTACGCCACCGGCGCCATCGCGCTGCTGCGTCCCCTGCTCGATGCAGGGCTGGTGCCGCCCGACACCCCGATCAGCATCAGCGCGGTCAGCGGCTACTCGGGCGGCGGGCGGCTGATGATCGAGGCGCACGAGGCCGAGGGCGGCCCGGCGTACGAGGCGTACGGGCTTGGGCTGGACCACAAGCACGTGCCGGAGGTGGCAAGCCACGCCGGACTGACCCGCCGGCCGATCTTCCTGCCCTCCGTCGGCCATTTCCGGCAGGGCATGCTGGTCAGCATCCCGCTCCATCTGGACACGCTGGACGGTCGGCCCGCCGGCGCCGACCTGCGCGCGGCGCTGGCCGCCCGCTACGAGGCGAGCACGGTCGTGCGCGTCGTGAGCAGCGGGGCCACGCGCCTCTGGCCGGACGACCTGGCCGGAACGGACCGGATGGAGCTTCACGTGTTCGCCGACGAGGCCGCCCGGCAGGCCGTGCTGGTGGCGCGGTTGGACAATCTGGGCAAGGGTGCCTCCGGCGCCGCAGTGCAGAACCTGCGGCTGATGCTGGGACTGGACTGATGAACGATGCCTCGATCGCCCGTCCGGCGCCGCTTGGCGGCCCGCTCTGGTCGCTGGACGGGATCAGCCCGCGGGTGGCGGCCGATGCCTGGGTCGCACCCACGGCGACCGTGATCGGCGACGTGGAGGTGGGCGCACGCTCCAGCATCTGGTTCGCCTGCGTGCTGCGCGGCGACACCAACCGGATCCGCATCGGCGCGCGCACCAACATACAGGACGGCAGCATCCTGCACGTGAACCCTGGCGCCGGCATGGAGTGCCTGATCGGCGACGACGTGACCGTCGGCCACATGGCCATCGTGCACGCCGCCCGGCTGCACGACCGCGCCTTCGTCGCCATGGCGGCCGTCGTGCTGGACGGCGCGGAGATCGAGCCGGGCGGCGTGCTGGCGGCCGGCGGCGTGCTCACCCCAGGCAAGCGCATCGGCGCCAACGAGATGTGGGCCGGCACGCCCGCCAGGCTGGTGCGCGTTCTGGGCGAGGGCGAGCGGGCGCGGTTCGCCCTGACGGCGCCTGCCTACGTGCAGAACGCCGCGCGGTTCAGGCTGGGACTGACACCAGAGGGGAACCCGGTCGCTCAGACAACGTAACAACCTCCAGCCTTGGAGCAGGTCGCGATCAGACGGAATCGCCTGATCGGGTTAGGATGCTTTCGAATGTACGACCACCCTGTTCGTGGAGCACGCATGACGCGTTGCAAGCTCTTGGCGTTCTTTGCGGTTTTCGCAATGGGCAGTGCTGCGGCCAAGCCCCTGCCGTTCAAGCACATCATCGTGGTCGTGCAGGAAAACCGCACGCCCGACAATCTTTTCGGCAGCAATCCTAATTTCGAGCCTGGCGTCGACATATCCTCAAAACAGGTTTTGTCGACGGGGCAGACCGTCTCACTGACGCCGGTGCCGCTGGCGCTGTGCTACGACGTGAATCACACGCATGAATCCTTCGAGAGCGCGCTCAAGAGGGGTTTCGATGCGGAACCCTACAGCAAGAACGTCAGCCGATGCTCTTACCCGGCGCACCCCCAATACACCTACGTCGATAACAGTTCGGGCACGGTCACCCCGTATTTCGACATCGCCTTGGCGAACGGTTTTGCCAACCGCATGTTCCAGACCAATCAGGGACCGAGCTTTCCGGCACACCAGTTCCTGTTCGGCGGAACCTCCGCGCCGTCCGTATCGACCCCGCTCTTTGCCGCCGAAAACCCGACCGGCGGAGGGCAATCCGGCTGCGACGCAAGTGCGCGGTCCAGGGTTGCCCTCATCGACAAGAACGGCAAGGAGACAACGAACAAGCCGATCTACCCCTGCTTCGAACATCCGGTCCTGTCCGACCTGCTCGACAACGCCGCCAACTCGATCACCTGGCGATACTATGCCCAGTCATCCAACGGGCTGTGGACGGCCCCGAACGCCATACGGCACGTCTGCGGTCCACAGGCCGTGGGTGGCAAGACCGTCTGCAAGGGTGCCGAATGGCTGAAGAACGTCGTGCCAGACGATGCCAGCCAAGCCTTGTCGGACATCATGAACTGCAAACTTCAGGCAGTGAGCTGGGTGACGCCGACCGCCGCCGAATCCGATCACGCGCAGATCAACGACGGCACGGGCCCAAGTTGGGTCGCATCGATCGTGAACGCGGTCGGCAGCACGACATGCCGCGGCGAAAGATACTGGGACGACACCGCCATTTTCATCACATGGGATGACTGGGGTGGCTGGGCGGACCACGTGGCACCGTTCAAGGTTACGAACGCGACGGCGTGGGGCGCCGGCTACACCTACGGCTTTCGGGTTCCCCTGCTCGTCGTGTCCGCCTACACACCGCCTGGCCAGGTCAGCAACAGCGTGTTCGATTTCGGCAGCATACTGCTCTACATCGAACGCAATTTCGGCTTGGGCTACATCGGCAGCGGCGCCACGATCTACGACGACTACGCCGATTACCAGGCAGCGGGATCGACGCGCGGCAATCTCGAAGAGTTCTTCGGGCTGATCCTGCCGAAAGCTTTCGTGGCGATCCCGTCGGCGAAACCGCCGCAATACTTCCTGGACGCGCCGAAGACACTGGTCTCGCCAGATGACGACTGAGCCGTCCGTCGCGCCGTCGTAACGAGGCCTCCCGCGGCCGTCGCGCGGGGTGCGCCACCTTCAGCGTGAAGGCTTCTCCTCGGCCCAGATGCGTTACGGCCTGTCGCGAGCCGCGTGGCGCTTGGCGTTTGTCACGGGAACGCGTAATCCTCGGCTGCAATGCACGCGATCGACGTCGTTTCCCTCACCAAACGCTACCGCGCCGCGCTGGCCGTCGACGACATCAGCTTTTCGGTGCCGCGGGGTGCGACCGTGGGCCTGCTCGGCGGCAACGGCGCCGGCAAGACCACCACCATCGCCATGCTGCTCGGCCTGCTGGTGCCGAGTTCGGGGCGGATCACCGTGCTGGGCCACGACATGGCGCGCGACCGCTTCGCCGCACTCGCCCGGGTCAATTTCTCCTCGCCCTACGTGGCGCTGCCGCACCGGCTGACGGTGGCCGAGAACCTGCGCGTCTATTGCCACCTGTACAACGTCCGCCAGGTCGAACGGCGCATCGGCGAGCTGACCCGCGAGCTCGACCTCGGCGCCTTCATCGACCGCCCGGCGGGCCAGCTATCGGCGGGCCAGAAGACCCGCGTGGCGTTGGCCAAGTCGCTGATCAACCGGCCAGAGCTGCTGCTGCTCGACGAGCCCACCGCCTCGCTCGACCCCGATACCGGCGACCTGGTGCGCAGCTGGCTGGAGCGTTACCGCGCCGAGTCGGGCTGCAGCATCCTGCTCGCCAGCCACAACATGGACGAGGTGGCGCGGCTGTGCGGCCACGTGCTGATGATGAAGCAGGGCCGCATCGTGGACCGCGGCACAACGCAGGAGCTGCTGACCCGCTACAACCGCAGCGACCTGGAGGACGTGTTCCTCGACATCGCCCGCTCGCGCGGACGCCACGCCGGACCGTCGGAGCTGGGCGAGCTGACAGAGATGGGCGAACGCTCGGAGGTCGGCGCATGAGCTCACTGCGGCGCATCTGGGGCCTGATGTACCGTCACCTGACCCTGTTCCGCCGCTCCTGGCCGCGCCTGCTGGATCTGGCCTACTGGCCGGTGCTGCAGATGGTGATCTGGGGTTTTACGTCCCGCTTCTTCGCCGCCAGGATCGGCAACCATGGCGCCGTGACCGTAAGCATGCTGCTGGGCGGGGTCATCCTGTGGGAGACGGCGCTGCGCAGCCATCTGGGCTTCGCGGTCACCTTCATGGAGGAGATCTGGTCGCGCAACCTCGGCCACATCTTCGTCTCCCCGCTCAGGCCCTGGGAGCTGCTGGCCGCCCTGGTCGGCATGTCGGCGGTGCGCATGATGCTGGGGGTGGTGCCTGCGGCCGTGCTGGCGGCGCTGCTCTACCACTTCAACATCCTGTCGGTCGGGCCGGTGCTGATCCTGTTCGCGATCAACCTGGTCCTGATGGGCTGGTGGATCGCGCTCGGCTGCGTGTCGCTGATCCTGAGCCAGGGCGGCGGGGCCGAAAGCCTGGTGTGGTCCATGCTGATCGGCCTGGCGCCCATCGCCTGCGTGTACTACCCGGTGGCCGTGCTGCCGCACTGGCTGCAATACGCGGCCCTCGCCTTGCCCGCCGCACACGTCTTCGAGGGGCTGCGGGCCGCGCTGGGCCAGGGGGTGATCCGCTGGGACCATCTCGGCTGGGCGCTGATCCTGAACATCGGCTGGATGGCGCTGGCCATGCTGCTGTTCACCCAGCAATTCACCATGGCCCGCCGCAACGGCTCGCTGATGAACCTCGGCGAGTAGCGCAGGCAGAGCCGGAATGGATTGCACGCGCTTCTGGCTGGTCCGCCACGCCATCGTGGACGAGACGTCACGCGCCGTGCTGTACGGCCGCATGGACGTGGAGCTGTCGGCGGCAAGCCTGGCCGTGCAGGAACCGCTGCACCGCGCGCTGGCCGCCAGGCTGCCACGGGACGCCGCCTGGTTCGTGACCCCCCTGCGGCGCACCAGGGACACGGCCGAGGTCATCCACCGCGCCGGCTACCCGCCTTGCGACCTGACCGTCGAGCCGGGCTTGACCGAGCAGGACCTGGGAAGCTGGCAGGGGCTGAGGCATGCCGACCTGCCCGCCCGCC
>CALMVI010000045.1 GCA_937873095.1 uncultured Acetobacteraceae bacterium
ACGGATATAGGGAATCCGGCTATTACAAGGGCGGAAGAGCGAAGCGACCTCCGCCTGTTGACGCGACCGCGCTGGCGGACGTCGCTGCGCTCTTCCGCCCTACTTTGTAGCCGTTCGTGTCGGCAGAGGACGTAGGGCGGACGAGCGAAGCGACCTCCGCCTGTTGACGCGACGGCGCTGGCGGATGTCGCTGCGCTCTTCCGCCCGACTTGGTATCCGTTCGTGTCGGCAGAGGACGTAGGGCGGAAGAGCGAAGCGACCTCCGCCCGTTTGTGCGACGGCGATGGCGGATGTCGCTTCGCTCTTCCGCCCTACTTGGTGGTTTGTTCGTGTCGAAAGAGGGCGGAGTACAGCACGACCGTGGCGATCGATGCGGTTGCGATTCGCGGTGTGGGCGCGAGGGCGACGGCGATCATCATTGCGGCAGCGCCTGACAGCGGGGCGCGGGCGGCGCGCCAGAGATCGGCGGGCTGCACGCGCCACCGGCTGTGCACGGTGGCAAAACCCCAGGCGAGCAGCAGCGGCGGGGCGGCCAGCCACACGCCCGCCACCCCCGCGATGCCCCAGTGCCGCGCGCCGAACCCGACGGCGAGAATGCCGGTCGTCAGCAGCAGGAAGGTGGCGGCCGACAGGCCAGCTGCCGCGGCAGGACGCCTGGACACCAGCATCACCGTCGGCAGCAATTGCGACAGCACGCGCAGCAGCGCCGCCGCGCAAAGCAGCCGCAGCGGCAGGGCGGCGCCGGCGTAGCTGGCGCCACGCGCGTCGTGCAGCATCGGCGCGATCTCGCCCGCCACCAGGAACAGGGCCGCCAGCAGCGGCGCGACCAGCACCAGCGTGCGGCGCATCGACCAGGTCAGTATCCCCGCCAGGTCGCCGCCGGCGGCGGCCGCGCGCGCGAACACCGGCAGCGCGGTGCGGTTGACCAGGGTCGCCACCGCCATCGCCGGTTCCATCGCCACGTCGAACGCCACGCGGTAGGTCGCGAGCAAGGCGGGGCCGAACAGCCAGCCGACCAGCAGGAAGTCGATGTTTTTGAACATCTGCTCGCCGATGTTGGCCGCCCCCGCGCCGGCGCCGAAGCGGACGAGCGGCAGGATGGACCGCGGCCGGCAGACGAGGCGGGGCCGGAACGGCCGGGCGACCAGCGCGCCCGCGAGCACGAACAGCCCGCTCGCCGCGTATCCGGCCACCAGCGCCCAGGCGCCGGCGCCGAGCAGCCCCAGCCCCAGCCGCGTCAGCGCGGCGCCGCAGGTGGCGCACAGGTTGACGGTCGCGATCCGCCGGTATTGCAGGTCGCGGTTCATCAGCGCGAGCGGGATCAGGGCCGCACCCACGACGGGCTGCTTGAGGGCGATGGCGACCGCATAGCGGGCGATGCCGCCGCCATAGACCGCGTCGGCCAAGGGTGCCGCCAGCAGGACCAGCGCGGCGATGAGCAGGGCCGCGCCCAGCACGTACCAGAACAGCGTGTCGAGCTGCGCCCGGCTGACGGCGCCGGCCTGCAGCAGCGCTTCGCCCGTGCCCAGGCCGTTGAACGCCTCGACCACCATGCCCACGGAGACCACCACGGACGCGACGCCGACCTGCTGCTTGGTGAGCAGGAACAGCATCGCCGCCACGGTGGCGAAATCGACCACGCGGGCCAGCACCATGGCCCCGCCGAGCCAGTTGAAGCCGCGGCCGAGCTGCTCGCGATGGTCGGGCTGAGACTGCGCGGCAGGGCCGGCCGAGCCGGCCGTCACAGCCCGGGGGCCGGCGGCAACACCCAGGCGCCGTGCCGGACCAGGTGGTACAGCCAGTGCCAGGACTGCACCGCCCAGCTTCGGCTGTTGACCCAGCGCCACGCGCCGAGGCGGACCCGGCCGCCGGCCAGCCGGCTTTCGATCGCGCCGAGGATGTGGCCGGCGCGTGCGCCCCATGTCAGGCCGGCGCTGTCTGCGAGCGCGGACGCGGCCAGGCGCTGCGCCAGCCCTGCATCCTGAGTCAGCCTGGCCAGCCCAGAGACCAGCGCGTCGATGCTGTCGGGCGCGCCGAGCCACGCGTTCTCGCCGTGGCGGAGGACCTCCCGCACGTCCGGCGTGTCGCCGGCCAGGATGGGGCGGCCGGACGCCATGTAGAGGAACAGCTTGAGCGGCAGCACCGTGGAGCCGAACACCGCGAGCGGCGCGCCAGAGGGCGGGATCAGCAGCACGTCGGCGGCGGAGAGGTAGGCGGCGAGCGCCTCGGGCGGCTGCCACGGCACGATGCGCATGTTGGCGACACCGCGGCACGCCGCCTCGATGGCCCCCTCGCCCGCCGAGCCCACCAGGATGAACAGCAGGTCGGGCAGGCGTCGCGCCGCCTCGATGGCCAGGCCGAGACCCTTCTTGTGGTTGAGCCGCCCGGCATAGACGACCGTCTGGCGGCCCTCCGGGACGCCGATGGCGCGCTTGGCCGCCCGCATCTGAAGCTGGACGGCGAAGCGGGCGGGCTCGAAGCCGTTGCGGATCGTGCGCAGCTTTTCCGCGGGCACGCCCAGGGCCGCGTAGATGCGCCGCGTGTAGTCCGAGTGGCAGATGTTGAGCAGGAAGTGCCGGCCGGACATCAGCCGGAAGATGAACAGCTGCAGCGGCGGTATCTGGTCGGGCCAAGGGCGGTAGTGGTCGAACACCACGCGCCGGCCGAACAGCGTCGCCATCCAGGCGACCCAGAGGTTGCGCGTGTAGACCAGGTCGGCCTGGCGGAACTCGCGCCGCAGCACCAGGGTCAGCCCGCAGCACAGATGGCGCAGGGCGGGCAGGCGCGCGGGCGCCCAGGCGCGCAGGACGGGCATCCCTGCCAGCCGCTCGATGCCGCCCCGGTCGGCCCCGGCCGGCATCGGCACGTGCAGCCAGGATTGCGACAGCAGAGGGGCCAGGTATTTCGCCGTGGTCACGAAGACCTCCGCATCCGCCTGCGGGCTGGGCAGGCAGTTCTCGAAGGCGAACAGGATGCGCAGCGCCATCAGCCGACCTTGGTTATCGCCCATTTGACGTGCTGGGGGCCGTCCTGCGGGCTGGTCAGCACCACCTGCTCGCTGCGCCGCGGGTCCGCGCCGCCGAGATAGATGCTTTCCTCCAGGCTGACTTTCGCGCCCTCCGCGCGCAGGCGCCAGCCGCCGCTGGGCAGGCGCAGCAGCACCGCTTCCCCGTCCTGCTGCAGGCTGGCGATGACGGCGGGATGCAGGTGGAAACGGATGGCGTAAGGCTGCGGCGTGCCGGCTTCGATGACGTCCTCGCCGCGCAGGTCCTCGCCGCTTTCGGCCAGGTAGAGTCGGCGGCGGTGGTTGGCGCCGAACGGGCGGCGCCAGCCGTCCTGGCTCGCCTCCAGCCAGTGGGCGCCGTTCGCCTCCTGCCGCTCGACGCCGACTTTTTCGGGACGCCGTCCCAGGCCAGCGGGCTTGAGCTCGGAGGAGCTTGTATCGGCGATCACCAGGGTGGAATGCGCGGCGGTGGCGCGTGCCGCGTCGGTCCAGGCGGCGGCACCGATCGGGGCGGCGCCGCAATTGACGATCAGCCGCTCCCGCCCAAAGGAGAGTTCGAAGCTGAGCGTGCCGGCATGGGCCATGCGGTCGAGCCCAGGGCCGGGGGGCGGGCCGGCATCGACGATCAGTACCGTGCGGCCGGCCTGCAGGCGGTGGAACCCCGCGTCCGGCAGGGCGGCGGGCGCCCGCCCGGCCCGCCCGGCCTGGCTCAGCACCAGCTCGATCAGCGTCGCCGGTTCGTCGCGGGTGCCGTTGAACAGGGCGAGCCCGCCATCGCCGTGGCGCAGCGTGCGCAACGCCAGCGACAGCCGGTCGATGGCCGCCCCCAGCGCGGCAGGCGCGTCGGCCGACGCCACGTGCAGCAGGGCGCGGGTCTCGATCAGGTCCTTCAGCGCCACGAGATGGGCGGCCGGGCTGCGCTCGATATGGCCGCCATCGGGCAGGATCTGGCGGCCGATCTCCTGCGGCAGGAAACGCAGCGCGCGCGCCAGATAGGGCGCGTGGTCCGGCATCGCGATCGATGCTGCAATCAGGCCGCGCAGCGCGGTCAGCGCGCGGCCGTCCTGCTCCTCCGCGGGCAGGGCCGCGGACAGGATGCGCGCGTCGCCCGCGAGACGGCGCATCAGCACGGCGCGGAACTCGTCGTCGGCACTGGCGGCGAAGAAGTCGTAATGGCCGAGCCAGGCGGCGACGCGGCTGCCCGCGACATCGGGGCGCTGGGCCAGCGGGTCGGCGCTGCCGCCGGCGATCCAGTCCCCCACCAGCGCGCGGGCGCGCATGCGGGCGGCATCCGTGCCGATCACCCGCAGGTCGCGCAGCCAGGTGAAGCCGTGCGCGTGGGCGCGCATCACCGGGTGGCCGCCAGGATCGGCCCAGCCTCCCGGCTTGAGCACCCGCACGGCGCCGGACAGCGCAAGCTCGCCGCGCAGAAGGCGCGCGCCGCGGGCGGGATCGCCCGGCCAGGGGTCGCGGACCGGCACCGCGGGGGCGTCCGGCACGCTGATGCGCAGGCTGGGCAGGCGAGCCAGGCGCAGCCGGACGCCGCGCAGGCTGCGGCCGAGTTTCACGTGCGCGCTGCGGACGTGATGGCTAAAGGCGGGGCGGCCAAAGGCGGAACCGCTACAGGCCGGGCGCGGCCGCGGATGGCGGAAATGGCTGCCGCGTAGTCCTTGGCTCCGAACACCGCGGTGCCGGCGACGAAGGTGTCCGCACCGGCCTCTATGCAGGCAGGCGCCGTGCGCGCGTCGATGCCGCCATCGACCTCGAGCCGGATGTCGCGGCCGGACGCGTCGATCAGCCGGCGCAGCTCGGCGATCTTGGCGAGCTGGGTGTCGAGGAATTTCTGGCCGCCGAAGCCAGGGTTCACCGACATCACCAGGACGATGTCCAGCAGGTCGATCACGGTCGCCGCATGCCCGACCGGGGTGCCGGGGTTGAGCGCGAGGCCCGCCTTCTTGCCCAGCGCCCCGATCGCCTGCAGCGTGCGGTGCGGGTGCGGACCGGCTTCCGGGTGGACGATGATGTGATCCGCACCCGCCTCGGCGAAGGCGGCGAGGTAGGGGTCGGCCGGCGCGATCATCAGGTGCACGTCGAACGGCATGCGGGTCAGCGGCCGCAGAGTTTTGAGGATGAACGGACCGAAGCTGATGTTGGGGACGAAATGCCCGTCCATGATGTCGAGATGCAGCCAGTCCGCGCCCGCCGCCTCGACCGCCTCGACCTCTTGGGCCAGCCTGGTGAAATCGGCGGCGAGCAGGCTGGGCGCGACGAGGACGGGGTGGGGCATGGCGGGGTTCTAGAGCAGATCGCGTTCAGGTGGAATCACCTGAACGCGTGAATCTGCTCGCCGAAACAACGAGGTGCGCCCGCGTCGCCAAGCAAGCCGCCTATGGCGGCTTGGCCGCCCGGCGACGCTCAGTCCGAGCCAGGAGTCAGGCGGCTTCGTCCGTCTCGATCTGCGGCAGCGGCGGCACCGCCTTGCCCTCGCGCGCCAGGCGGTCGTTGGCGGCTGCGACCATCGCGTTCAGGTCGGTCTGCGTGCACAGGCCGAGGATGACCGGGTCGCGGGGCTTGATGTTGGCGCTGTTCCAGTGCTGGCGGTCGCGCACCTTCTGGATGGTGTCCTTGGTCGTGCCGAGCAGCTTAATCACCTGCGCCTCCGACAGCTGCGGATAGTTGCGCAGCACGAACGCTATGCCGTCCGGCCGGTCGTTGCGCTTGGCGACGGGGGTGTAGCGGGCGCCCTTCTGCTTCTTCGGCACGTGGGTGGTGACCGGCGACATCTTCAGACGCGCCTCCGGATCCTTCTCGCACCGGGCGATTTCCTCGGCGGTGACCTGGCTGTTGGCGACGGGATCGTACCCGTTGATGCCCTGCGCCACCTCGCCATCGGCGATGGCCTGGATCTCGAGCGGGTGCATGCCGCAATAATCGGCGATCTGGGTGAAGGTCAGCGCGGTCTTGTCGATCAGCCAGACCGCGGTGGCTTTTGGCATCAGGGGCAAAGTCATATCAGCATCCTTCGGCGTAAGCGCAGCCGCGCCGTCGGGTTCATCTGCGGTTGAGGTGAGGCCCGGGTCGGGGGCGCGCCGGCAATTCGACGACGCCGGGATATGGGCGTTTGCCATGTGGCGGGTCAAGGTGGTTCAGGCTGACTGTGTCGGCCCGACAAGGCCAGGGGCTCTGCCCCTGGACCCCGCTGGGGTTTGAAACCCCAGACCCCCATTCTCCAGGACGACCTTTGACAGGAGGGGCGGCGCGCGGCCGGCCCCTCCCTGTGCCAGGCCGTTAGGCGGCCTTGTGCTCGACCACGGTGCTGTCGTCGTTCGCGATGGCGGCGGGAGCGCTGCCGATCGTGATGCGGCGGGGCTTCAGCGACTCGGGGACGACGCGCTTCAGGCCCACATGCAGCAGGCCGTTCTTGAGGTCGGCGCCGTCGACCACGATGTGGTCGGCCAGCACGAACCGCCGCTCGAACGCGCGGCCGGCGATGCCACGATGCAGCACTTCGGCCTTCGACGCCTCCTCGGGCAACCGGCCGGTCACGACCAGCGTGTTGTCCTTGACGACGATCTCGAGGTTCTCGGGCCCGAAGCCGGCAATCGCCATGGTCAGGCGATAGGCGTCCTCGCCGATCTTCTCGATATTGTAGGGAGGATAGGCCGGTGTCGCAGCAGCCTCGGAGGCCGTGTCGACAAGGCGTGCGAGCCGGTCGAAGCCGATCGCGGTGCGGAACAGGGGAGCGAAGTCGTACGTCACGGAAAACCTCCTGCAACAGCAAGGTTGAAACCAATCCGGACCGCTCCAGGAGAGCCGGTCCGTCACGCCTCGAAGCCTCATCAGAGCGCCTCGAACAGCGGAGAATTGGGAGACGGGCCGGACGGCTTCAAGAGCACGGCCAAGGCCGCTAATCGGTTTTTTTGACGCCCAGCCCGGCGAACCTCTTGTTGAACTTGGCGACCTGGCCGCCGGTATCCATCATCCGCTGTACGCCCGTCCAGGCCGGATGGCTCTTCGGATCGATGTCCAGGCGGATGGTGTCGCCCGCCTTTCCCATGCACGACCGTGTCTGGTAGCTCGAGCCGTCGGTCATCACCACGGTGATCTCATGGTAGTCGGGGTGGATTCCTGACTTCATCGCGCAAACCTCAACCCTTTTGTTTGTCGATCAGCTTAATCATCCAGACTGAATCCAGTCTGGATGATGCTGCTCTAGCGCGCCCGATGCCGACCGGGTGCGCAAGCGCGGGTCTATAGGCGTCTGCAGGACCGCCATCAAGCGCCCTGCCTGAGTCAGAGCCGCTGATAGACGCCGATCAGGCGCGTCGCCGCCAGCAGGCTGCCTTTCAGGCTGCGCAGCAACTGCCCGCGGCCGGGAGGGCTGGAGAAGCTCGGGACGGTGCTGGCGGCGAAAAGCTGGAAGGCGTAGCGGTGCGGGCCGTGCCCAGGAACCGGGGACGGCGCCATCCAGCCGGGCCTGGCCACCGAGTTGCGTCCGACCTTGAAGCCAAGCGGCGACACGCGGACCTGCTTCATGCCGAGGCCTCCCTCCTGGATGCCGGACAGGGTGACCGGGATGGAGTGCAGCACCGCATGGACCAGCGGGCGCGGAAACGGCGCGTCGGCATCCTCCACGATCAGGGCGAGCGACTTTGTGCCCTCCGGCAGGCCGTGCCACTCGAGCGGCGGAAACAGTGCCTCGCCGTCCTGGGTGTAGCGGTCGGGGATGGTGCCGCCATCGGCGAAGGCGGGGCTGGTGATCACGAGGCCGCCCCTGGGCAGGTCGAGCCGGCTGGTCGACAGGGCGCCCAGGCCAGGGCGGACCTGACGCAGCATCTGGCCCACTTTGCGTGCCCAATCATTGCCCATGACCCTGACCCTCAGACCGAATGCCATACGCGCCGGCAACGCACTGGTCCCACCACCGCCTGCCGGACGCAACCCAGCCATGACGGGCGTTTGCTGCACCGCATCGCGCTTGCTTATACATAGGGGTGCGCGGCGCGATCGCCCGATACCCCAGACGGACTGGCCGTCCGATACCCAGGCGGCCTGGCCGTCCGAGACCCCAGGCGGCCTCGCCGTCCGATTACAGGACGCACACGGCCAGCCGCGTGCGATGGAGCTGCCGGATGAGCCAGACCCTGACCTCACGCCCGCCGCAGAAGGCAGCGCCCACGTCCGGCGGCACGGTGTTCACGGTCCTGATCGCGATCAGCTTCGCCCACGCGCTCAACGACCTGCTGCAATCACTGGTGCCGGCGATCTACCCCGTGCTCAAGGCGCGGTTCGGGCTGAGCTTCGGTCAGGTCGGCGCGATCACCCTGGTCAACCAGCTGACCGCGTCGGTGCTGCAGCCGGTGGTGGGCGTGGTGACCGACAGGCGCCCGATGCCGTACTCCCTGCCGGTCGGCATGGCATCCACCCTGGCCGGGCTGTTGCTGCTCAGCCGGGCGGCAAGCTACCCGTCGATGCTGTTCGCGGTCGCCCTGGTCGGCATCGGCTCCTCGGTTTTCCATCCCGAAAGCTCCCGCGTGGCGCGGCTCGCCTCGGGCGGCCAGCACGGCCTGGCGCAGTCCATCTTCCAGCTTGGCGGCAACGCCGGCTCGGCGCTCGGCCCGCTGATGGCCGCGTTCGTCATAGCGTCGCACGGCAGCCACGTGGGCGGCCAGGGCGAGCTTGCCTGGTTCGGCCTGGCCGCCCTGCTCGCCATGGGCGTGCTCACGTCGGTGGGGTCGTGGTACCGCGGCCAGTCATCGGCGCGCAGGGGCAGGGCAGAGGTCGCCGGCCACGGCCTGGCGCCCCGGCGCGTGGCTGTTGCGATGACGATACTGGTCGTGCTGATGCTGTCGAAGTTCTTCTACATGGCCAGCATGGGCAACTACTACACATTCTACCTGATCAGCCGGTTCGGGCTGAGCCTGCACAACGCGCAGCTGTGCCTGTTCCTGTTCTCCGGCGCGTTCGCCGCCGGAACCCTGCTCGGCGGGCCGATAGGGGACCGTATCGGGCGCAAGCAGATCATCTGGGTGTCCATCCTGGGCGTGCTGCCGTTCACCCTGGCGCTGCCCCATGCGGGCCTGGCCGGGACGGTGCTGCTCAGCGTGCCGATCGGGCTGCTGCTCGCCTCGGCCTTCCCCGCGCTCGTGGTGTATGCTCAGGAGCTGATGCCGGGCCGGGTCGGCGCGGTCTCCGGCCTGATGTTCGGCCTGGCGTTCGGGCTGGGCGGTCTCGGCGCCGCGGCCTTGGGCGTGCTCGCCGACCGGACAAGCATCGGCCTGGTGTTCCAGCTCTGCGCGTTCCTGCCGGTGATCGGGCTGCTCGCGGGCTTCCTGCCGCGCTTTCCACGGCCCTGACCGAGCCGCCTCCGCTCGTCCCCGCGGCAGCGCTTCTGCAGGGGGCGGAGGTGCTGCTGCCCGCCATGGTTGCGGGCCTGGTCAACCCGCTGGTCCACCTCAACGCGCGCGCGCTCGGCTTGCCGGCCTTCGCCCGCTGGCTGCACGGCTGCTACGCCGCGCGCGACCACACGCTGCCGGCGGTGCAGCTCGGCCGCTACGCTTCGGGAACCGTGCTGGATGGGGAAGGGGCGTTTCTGGTCCTGGCCTCCGGCGCGCTGGTGGCCGAGCAGGTGCCGCATGCGGGCGAGGATCTGGGCGCCATCGCCCGCTCGCTGCGCGCGCGCGCCGACCGGGCCGTCGCCGTGGACCGCCCATGCCTGCTGGCCTGCCGGTTCGGGGAGTGGACCTGGGGGCACTGGCTGCTCGACGTGCTGCCGAAGATCGTGCTGGCCGAGCGCCACGCGCCGCATCGTTTCACCTACGCCGTGCCGTTCGGCATCGTCGACCCCTCGTTCGGCGGCTACGCCCGTTCGGTGCTGGAAACCCTGGCCGCCTACGGGGTGGAGCCCAGCCGGCTGCTGCGCGTCCATCCTGGCGCCGTGTACCGGTTCGAGGCGTTGTTCGACGTCGCAGGCGTCAGCGGCAAGGCGGCGCATCCCGGCATGCTGGAGGCGATGCGGGAGGTGGCAAGCGCTCCCCTGGCGCCCAGGCCGCTCGCGGCCGTGCTGCGCACCCCGCCCAGCATACGCTGCCTGGTCAACGATGGCCCGGTGCGCGCCATGCTGGCCCAGGAAGGCGCCTGGTTCCTCGACCCGTCCTCTGCGCCGTTCCTGGACCAGGTGGCAGCGTTCCGGCACAGCGACGTCATCGTCGGCGACCTCGGGTCCAACCTTGCCGCATCCATCTTTGCCCGGCCAGGCACCGGCCTGGTGACGCTGGCGCCGGCGGGCTGGCCCGACGACTACTTCGTCAGGCTGTTCCAGCGGCTGGACCTGGTGCTGGCCGACGTGCGGGGCCATGCCCTGCCGGCGCCGGGCAAGCCGTTCCACCACGCGCCCGTCGCGATCAACCCCGCCGATGTGGGCGAAGGCGTGCGGGCGGTGCGCGCCGCGCTCGCAGGGGGCGAGTGGCGCACCCGCTCGGAGGCGGACGGCCGGGTGACGGCGCGCGCGCCCGGTCCGGTCGTGGCCGAGATCACTTTCGGCCGCGACGGCACGGCGGCCCTGTTCCAGCCGAAGAGCTTCTCCAACCCCGAACCGCGATGGACGTGGTCGGTCGGCACCGAGTGTCAGCTGGTCATGCCCTGTCCGCTGCCGGGAGAGGCGCTGTGGCTGGAGATCGTGGGCGGCGGCTTCGTCCGGCCGCCGCATCTGGTGTCGCGCCCGCTTGCCGTCGCGGTGAACGGCCGCAGGCTGGCCGAATACGACGTGGACGACATCGTCCGGCTGCACGTCCTGGTGCCGGCCGACCTGACAGCGGGCGGCGAACTGGTGCTGGATTTCTTCCATCCCGCCTGCCCGTCGCCGCAGGCCATGGGCGTGTCGTCGGACGCGCGCGCGCTGGGCATCATGTTCGAGCGGGTCGCCCTGCGCCGGCTCTCGGCCTGACGCCCGCCCGTCTGGTGCAGGCCCGGGTCGGGTGGTAGTCTGGGCGTGCTGCCGTTTGTCGTGACGGTGCGTGACCCGGGGTGTTCCGATGAACGGCTTATCCGCCCAGGCTGTGCGTGCGCCGGCCCGCCCTGACCGGCCTGTCCCATGACGAACCCCTACACCGGACGGCCGGACACCGCGTTCTGGCGCCGCTCGATGTCCGCCCGGCCGGTGGCCGACATCGACCCGGTGACCTCGGTTCCCTTCACCATCGGCGAGCAGGAGCCTGTGGCGACGGCCGGCAGCTGCTTCGCCCAGCACATCGCCAGGACGCTGGTCCGGCGCGGCTTCTCATACCTCGTCACCGAAAACCCGTCCTCGGAGGGCGACAGCCTGGCACGCGGCTACGGCGTGTTTCCGGCGCGGTTCGGCAACATCTACACCGCGCGGCAATTGCTGCAGCTGTTCCGCCGCGCCTACGGGATGTTCGATCCGCACGACGTCGCCTGGCGCCGGCCGGACGGGCGCTACGTCGATCCGTTCCGCCCGCAGATCGAGCCGGCGGGCTTCGACAGCGCCCAGGCGGTCGCGGCCGAGCTGGAGGTGCACCTGGCCGCGGTGCGGGAGATGTTCGAGACCTGCCGCGTCTTCATCTTCACCCTCGGCCTGACGGAAGCCTGGGAGTCCCGGATCGACGGCGCGGTGTTTCCGCTCGCACCCGGCGTCGTGTCGGACAGTCAGGACGACGCCGACTACGCCTTCCACAATTTCAGCGTGGCCGAGGTCGAAGCCGACATGCTGGCCTTCGTCGACCGGCTCAGGAAGGTTAACCCGGGGGTGAGGATCATCCTGACCGTGTCGCCGGTCGCCCTGATGGCGACGTACGAGGACGCGCACGTGCTGGTTTCGACCACCTACAGCAAGGCCGTGCTTCGGGTGGCGGCCCACGCGGTGTCCAAGCTGCGCCAGGACGTCGCGTATTTTCCCTCCTTTGAGATCATCACCGGACCCCAAGGCGGACGGGCGATGTACGAGGAGGATCTGCGCGAGGTTCGCCAGTCCTCGGTCGACCACGTGATGTCGATCTTCGCGCGCCACTTCCTGGACGCGTCGCGCGGCGGAGCAACGCCGCCGGCGGCCGGGCCGGCCGCGCGGGCGCGTGACCGTTCGGTCCTGGAACAGGAGATGCTGGAGGCGCAGGGCGTGATCTGCGAGGAAGAGGAGCTCGACCGGGCGTAATGAGTGCCGGCAGCCCACAGCGCATCGCCGTTCTCGGCTACTGCCAGGCCGACGGCCTGGGGGACGCCCTGACGAGGATCTGTCCGCAGGCCGAGGTCAAGGCGTGGCGCATCGGCGTGCTCGACCAGCAGGTCAAGACCGACATCGCGGCCGAGCTCGGCCGGTTCGACCTGATCGTCAGCCAGGTCAAGGACCCGAACCCGAGCGCCATCCTGAACGCCGACAGGCTGCGCGAGAAACACCGCAACGTCGTGTTCTTCCCCACCATCATCTTCAACGGCTTCCAGCCGGACTGCATCTACCTGCGGCGCGGGGGCCAGCAGGTCGTGGGCGCGCTGCGCCACATGCATTCGGCGATCATCGCGGCTGCGTTCTCGCTCGGTCTGCCGCAGGCGCGGGTGGCGCGGCTGTTCAACGCCGCGACGTACCAGGCGCTCGGCTATTTCGACGCCTTCGCCGAGGCCTGCGACTTCATGCTGCGGACCCTGTCGGCCGAAGGTCTGGACGTGGCGCCCTACATCGACGAGTGGCGGCGGACCGACGGGTGTTTCATGTACACCCTCAACCACCCGCACATGTGCGTGCTGGCGCGCGTGGCGCATCTCGTGGCGGCACGGGCCGGGCTGGTCGACCAGGACTCGGCCGTGCCGGACGACATACCGGACGCGCTGTCCGACGGCCTGCACTGGCCCGTCTATCCCGAGATCGCCCGCCGGCTGAACCTTCCGGTGGGCCCTGTCGTCTTCAGGCGCCCGCTGCACGGGCAGGCCCGGCCGGAGGAGCAGACGCCCGACCTGCCGACCGTGATCGCCGGGCAGTACGCGACATATGCCGAGATCGGGCGCGCCGAGATCGCCTCGGCGGTTCCGAAACGGATTCTCCAGGGTTTGGAGGCGGCTTTGAGCTGACTTAGCAAGGCCAGGGGCGCTGCCCCTGGACCCCGCTGGGGTTTGGAACCCCAGACCCCCGATCAGATAAGCGTTGCGTCGCGGACTTGGACGGCTTCGCCGCTGCCGAAGCCGTTGAACGCCGTGCGCAGGCAGGCCCCGTAGGCGCCAAGCTGGCCGATCTCAAGCCAGTCGCCCTCGCCCACATCGTCCGGCAGCAGGAACGGGCCCTTCATCACGTCGGCGCTGTCGCAGGTCGGGCCGAAGAAGCTGAACGGGCGTTCCGCCGCATCGCTGCCCCGCACCAGGCGCGCCGGGTAGCGGAACCCCGGCGGACCCGCGTCCGACAGGCTGCCGAACACGCCGTCGTTGATGTAGAGAACGCCGCCGCGGCGGCCTTGCACCTGCACCACGACCGACGTCCCGCTGGCCGCCAGCGCACGCCCAGGCTCGGCCCACAGCCTCAGCCCGGGCATGTCGAGCGCGTCCACGGCCGCCTCGATCTCGGCGAAGAACGCGCCGAGCGGCGGCGGCACCTGGCCAGGATAGGCGACCGGAAACCCGCCGCCCACGTCGAGCACCTCCACCTTGACGCCGGAGGCGCGGATGACGCGGCCGGCGGTCTCGATCGCGCGGCGCCAGGCCAGCGGGTCCAGGCATTGCGAGCCGACGTGGAAGCTGACCCCCAGCCGCGCGCAGTGCGGACGGGCGGCCCGCAGCAGGCGAACGGCATCGTCCGGCCAGGCGCCGAACTTGCCCGACAGGTCGCACCGGGCCGGACCCGCGGGCAGGGCGATGCGCACGATCAGGCCGAGATCCCTGGCGTGCCCTGTCTCCTGCAGGATCTTGCCGAGCTCGCCCGCGGTGTCGAGAACCATGTCGCGCACCCCATGCACGGCGTAGGCTTCGGCGATGGCGTGCCGCGCCTTGACCGGATGCATGAAGTGGATGTGCGCGCCTGGCAGCAGGCCGGAGACCAGCGCGATCTCGGGCAGCGAGGCGCAATCGAAATGCCGCACGCCGCCTGCCCAGAGCGCCTGCAGCACCGTAGGCTCGGGGTTGCACTTGACGGCATACATCACGTCGCCCGGAAACCCGGCGACGAAGTCGGACGCCGACCGGCCGATCTCTGCCGGACGCAAGCAGGTCAGCGGCGCCTCCGGGCGCAGCGCGGCCACGAGGTCGTCGATGCGGGGCAGGGCGGGCAGGCTTGTTGGCAGCCGCAGCGGCGACGCGGCGATGCGGGAGCGGAGTTCAGACATCGGTGGACATCCATCGCAGGCCGCCCGAGGCAGGGCGGCAGTCAGGCCGCGCGGTCAGGCGCAGCTCAAGGAACGGGTCGCAGGCGTCCGGCCGGGTTACTCGCCCGGCCTAGGGACTGAGACGATCCTGTGCGTGGTGCTTGATTGGGCAGGTGGACCCGTATCGTGCGGCAAACATATCCGTATCCCTCAACGCCCGGCGAACCGGTCGGCGACAAAGGACGCGTTACGTCGTTGCTTGTGCCTCCCGAAAGGGAAGCTCACGGCACGTGCGGATTGCGTCGGCGACGACCGAGATAGACCGTCGGGACGCGCGTTTTAAGGCCATCGCCGGACAACGCACGTGAGCATATGGAGGGGCGGCTATGCGCACAGCGCGGCCTGCTTCAATGCCAGGTATTCCCAGACCAGCGTCGCCGCGGCCAGGGCGGTGATCTCGCTCACGTCGTAGGCGGGTGCGACCTCGACCACGTCCATGCCGACGAAGGCGATGCCGGCCAGACGCCGCAGGATCGCCTGCAGCTGCCAGGACGCGAGCCCGCCGATTTCGGGCGTGCCGGTGCCGGGCGCGAAGGCGGGGTCAAGCACGTCTATGTCGAGGCTGAGATAGGCGGGCTGGCCGCCCACCACGTCGCGCACCCGCGCCGCACAGGCGGCCGGCCCCATCTCGTGCACCTGTTCGGCGGTCAGGACGGTGACGCCCTGGCCGACGGTCCAATCCCAGACGCCGCGCTGCACAGGAGAGCGTATGCCGACCTGCACGGTGCGGTGCGGGTCGATCAGGCCTTCGGCTATGGCGTGGTAGAACGGCGACCCGTGCCCGAACGCCTGGCCGAAACTGTCCGGCCAGGTGTCCACATGCGCGTCGAAATGCACCAGCCCCAGTGCCGCGCCACGCCCGCGCAGCGCGCGCAGCAACGGCAGGGTGACGCCGTGTTCGCCCCCCAGCACGATCAGGTGCTGGCTGGCGGCCGCCTGCTGCTCGATCAGCGCCAGGCTTGCCTGCAGGTCGCCCAAGGCGATGGCGAAATCGCCGATGTCGGCCACCGGCAGCGCCAGGGGGTCCTGGCCGGTCCCAGGATGGTCGCCGTCCACCAGCATGCGGCTGGCGTGCCGGATGGCGTGCGGGCCGAACCGGGCGCCGCTGCGGTTCGTGGTGCCGATGTCGAGCGGTATGCCGGCGATGTGGATGGAGGCGTCGCTCGCGGCGCGGCGCAGCCCCATGAAGGCGTGCGGTGTCGCGAAGGTGGGCGTGCCGGCCATGATGGTGCAGCCCCGCCGGCTCAGTGAAGCATGGTCAGGTAGGTGGCCAGCAGGGTGTAGCCGGCGATGCCGAGCAGGCCATGCGCGGCGACCAGCCCGGTGGAGACCGGGCGGCGGCGCAGCCGGACGGCCAGGATGGCCACCCCGGCGAGCAGCGCGCCCGCCATCAATGCCGCGGAGAACACGCCGAACCGGCCGGCGCCCATCCTGACGGCGTGGGCCGTGAGCGGCGCCTGCAGCGCTGCGGCCAGCACCGCCAGCCCGGCCAGCCCGCCGGCGCCGTGTGCGAGCCCGGTCCAGTGCAGGCGTCCGGGCGGCTCGTCGGTCAGCAGGTAGGGGCGCGCCAGCCACGCTCCCGCAGCCACGACCAGGCCGAGCAAGCCGACCGCGGCGATCAGCAGCATGTCCCGTCCGTCGGTCTGTGCCGCATGTGGAACCTAGCCGCGCGGGCGCCCGGCTAGGCTGCCTTCCGGCCGTCCACGCCCGAGGCGTAAAAACTTCGGCCGCTGGCCGCCATGTCGCGCAGGGATTGCGGAGGCGTGAAGCGCGGACCGAAGCGCTGCGCCAGCGCGTCGCATTCCGCGACGAAGCGTACCGCGCCGATGCCGTCGATCATGCTGATCGGGCCGCCGGTCCAGGGAGCGAAACCCCAGCCCAGGATGGCGCCGACATCGGCGGAGCGTGCGTCGGTCACGACACCCTCCTCCATGCAGCGCGCGGCTTCGACGGCCTGGCGGTACAGCAGGCGCCGGCGGATCTCGTCGACCAGCGCCGCGTCCGCGTCGGCTTGTGTGACCGGCACCAGCTCGGCCAGGCCCGGCCACAGCGTCTTGCCCCCGTCCTCGGCGTAGTCGTAGAAGCCGCGGCCGTTCTTGCGGCCGTAACGCTTCAGCTCCGTCACCATCTTCTCGATGATCGGGTCGCTGGCGGTGGGCACGAACGCATCGCCCATGTCGCGGCGGGTCTGCTGGCGGATCTTCAGCGACAGATCCAGCGCGACGTCGTCGTGCATCTCGAGCGGGCCGCGCGGCATGCCTGTCGCCCGGCCGACATTGTCGATGATCGCCGGCGCGATGCCATCGGTGAGCAGCTCCATGCCTTCCTGGATGAAGGTGCCGAAGCAGCGCGAGGTGTAGAAGCCGCGGCTGTCGTTCACCACGATCGGCGTCTTGCGTATCTTCATGACGTAGTCGACGGCGCAGGCGAGCGTTTCCTCGCTGGTGCGCTCGCCCATGATGATTTCCACCAGGCCCATGCGATCGACCGGCGAGAAGAAATGGATGCCGATGAATTTCTCCGGCCGCTTGCTGGCTTCGGCCAGGCCGGTGATCGGCAGGGTGGAGGTGTTCGAGCCGAAGATCGCGTCTTGGGCCAGGTAGGCTTCCGCGCGCCGCGTCGTCTCCGCCTTCAGGTCGCGCGACTCGAACACCGCTTCGACGACGAGGTCGCTGCCTTCGACCTGCGCGTAGTCCGCGCTGGGCGTGATGAGTGCGAGGACGGCTTGGGCCCGGTCCTGCGCCATGGTGCCGCGGCTGACCGCCTTGTCCAGAAGCTTCCTGGTGTAGCCGACACCTTTCTCGGCCGCCTCCTGGCTGACGTCGATCAGCACCGTCGGTATGCCGGCCATCGCCTGCACGTAGGCGATGCCGGCGCCCATCATGCCTGCGCCGAGCACGGCCACCTTTTTCGGCGCGAATGTCTGCTCGACCTTGGGCCGCGCAGCGCCGCGGCCGAGCTGGTCCATCGACAGGAACAGGGTACGGATCATCGCCTTTGCCTGAGGCGTCAGCAGCGTCTTTGCGAAATACCGGCTTTCGATCCGCAAGCCCGCGTCGATCGGCACCTGCAAGCCCTCGTACACCGCCCGCATCAGGTTGATCTGGGCTGGGTAGTTGCCGAAGCTCTGGCGCCGGAGCATGGCGTTGCCCATGATGAACACCTGCGCGGTGGCAGGCGTGAAGGGGCCGCCGCCGGGTATCCTGAAATCCTTCCTGTCCCACGGCGCCACCGGCTCGGTCTTGCCGACCAGCGCGCGGGCGGCGTCCAGAAGCTCGCCCGCCGGCACCACGGCGTGCACCACGCCCAGCTTCAGCGCGTCCTGCGGGGACATCGACTTGCCCTCGAGCATCAGCGGCAACGCGCGGGCGGCGCCCACCAGGCGCGGCAGGCGCTGCGTGCCGCCGGCGCCCGGCAGCAGCCCCACCTTCGATTCCGGCAGCCCGAGCTGGATCTTCGGGTTGTCGGCCACCACGCGCGCATGGCACGCCAGCGCCAGTTCGAACCCGCCGCCCAGCGCCACGCCGGCGATGGCTGCGACCAACGGCTTGCCGCAGGTTTCGAGCGAGCGGAACAGCGTGTTCAGCGCGTACACCGTCTCGAACAGCACCGCCCGCTCGGCATCGCCCGCATCCTCGCCCAAGGCCAGGCTGCCGCCCAGCTCGGTCAGGTCCGCGCCGGCGCAGAACCCCGATTGCTTGCCGCTGGCGATCACCGCGCCCTTGATCGCGCCATCGGTCCTGACGGTCTGCACCACCTCGCCCAGCTCGCGCAGCACCTCGGCGGTCAGCGTGTTCATCGACCGGCCCGGCACGTCGAACGTGACCAGCGCGACTCCGTCCTCGCCGGTTTCGATGGCAAAATTCTTCACGGCCTCAGACCCGCTCGATCACGGTGGCGGTTCCCATGCCGGCGCCCACGCACAGCGTCACCAGCGCGGTTTCCTTGTCCGACCGCTCCAGCTCGTCGAGCACGGTGCCGAGGATCATGGCACCCGTGGCGCCGAGCGGGTGGCCCATGGCGATGGCGCCGCCGTTCACGTTCATCTTCTCGTGCGGGATGTCGAGCGCCTGCATCATGCGCAGCACCACGCTCGCGAACGCCTCGTTCAGCTCGTAGAGGTCGATGTCGTCCACCCTCATGCCGAGGCGGCCGAGCAGCTTCTCGGTCACCAGGGACGGCCCGGTCAGCATGATCGACGGCTCTGACCCGATCGACGCCATGCCGCGCACGCGGGCGCGGGGTTTAAGCCCCATCGCCTCCCCCGCCTCGCGGGTGCCGAACAGCACGCCGGCCGCCCCGTCCACGATGCCCGACGAGTTTCCGGCATGGTGCACGTGGCGCACCCGCTCCACCTGCGGGTAGCGCTGGGTAGCCACGCTGTCGAACGCCATTTCGCCCGGCACCGCGAATGAGGGGTTGAGCGCGCCGAGCGACTGCATGGTGGCGTCCGGCCGCATGTGCTCGTCGCGCGCCAGGATCGGCAGGCCCAGCTGGTCGCGGACCGGCACGATGGACCGGGCGAACCGGTTTTCGCTCCACGCCGTCGCCGCCCGCTTCTGGCTCTCCACCGCGTAGGCGTCCACGTCGTCGCGCGAGAACCCGTGCAAAGTGGCGATCAGGTCGGCGCCGATGCCTTGGGGCGTGAAATACGTCTTGAACGCGCTGGACGGGTCGAGCGGCCAGGCCCCGCCATCCGAGCCCATCGGCACCCGGCTCATGCTCTCGACCCCGCCGCCGATGGCCATCTCGGCCTCGCCCGTCATCACCTTGGCGGCCGCCATGTTGCAGGCTTCGAGGCCAGAGGCGCAGAAGCGGTTGATCTGCACGCCCGCCGTGGTCTGGGCGTAGTCGGCGTTCAGCACCGCGGTGCGCGCGATGTCTGCGCCCTGCTCGCCCACCGGCGACACGCAGCCGAGCACCACGTCGTCCAAGTGGCCGGTGTCGAGCGTGTTGCGGTCGCGCAGCGCCTCCAGCACCTGGGTCGCCAGCGACAGCGCGGTGATCTCGTGCAGCGCGCCGTCCTTCTTGCCGCGGCCGCGCGGGGTGCGCACCGCGTCATAGATGTAGGCGTCGGCCATGGCTGTCTCCGTCGGGTGCTTGCGGCGAAACTGGCGCGCGTGCCGCGGCCGTGCAAGGCCGCGCGCGCCGGCATGGGGTGGACGGCGTGCCGCCGCAGGCTTTCACGCCGCCCACCGGTGGCTTACGGTCCCGGAAAACAGGGCGGGATCACGATGGTCGAACGGGTTCTGGTCACCGAGCAAGCCGCGGGCGTGATCGAACGCCTGCGCGCCCGGCACGGGGCGCTGCTGTTCCACCAATCGGGCGGCTGCTGCGACGGAAGCTCGCCCATGTGCTACCCGGCGGGCGAGTTCAGGGTCGGTGCGCAGGACGTGCTGCTCGGCCGCATTGCCGACACCCCCGTCTATATCGGCGCCGCCCAGTTCGCATACTGGTCCCACACCCAGCTCATCATCGACGTGGTGCCTGGGCGCGGCGGCGGGTTCTCGCTGGAGGCGCCGGACGGCGTGCGCTTCCTGACCCGCAGCCGGGTGTTCACCGACGACGAGGCGTCCGCGCTGGCGCCCGTGCGCACGGGCGCCGATTGCTGACTGGCAAACCCGGCGCACCCGGCGCCCCCTCTTTCGCAGCATTGGCCCACATACGCGTGCTGGACCTGTCCCGCGTGCTGGCCGGTCCCTGGGCCAGCCAGCTGCTGGGCGATCTCGGCGCCGACATCGTCAAGGTGGAGCGCCCGGGCACCGGCGACGACACGCGGCACTGGGGTCCGCCCTATCTGCCGGGCAGCACGGACGCCGCCTATTTCCTGTGCGCCAACCGCAACAAGCGCTCCGTCGCCATCGACTTCACCCGGCCGGACGGCCAGGCGCTGGTCCGGCGCCTGGCCCAGGGCGCGGACGTGGTCCTGGAGAACTTCAAGGTGGGCGGGCTGGCCCAGTACGGCCTGGACCATGCCAGCCTGTCGGCAGCCAACCCGCGCCTGGTCACCTGCTCAATCACCGGCTTCGGCCAGACCGGCCCCTACGCCCACCGCGCCGGCTACGACTTCCTGGTGCAGGGCATGGGCGGGCTGATGAGCGTCACCGGCCGGCCCGATACCGAGCCGGGCGGCGGCCCGCAGAAGGTGGGCGTGGCGGTGACCGACGTGCTGACGGGGTTGTACGCCACCACCGCCATCCTGGCAGCACTCGCCCATCGCGACCGCACGGGGGAGGGGCAGCATATCGACCTGGCCCTGCTGGACGTGCAGGTCGCAAGCCTGGCCAACCAGACGATGAACTACCTGGTCGGCGGCCAGGCGCCGGTCCGCATGGGCAACGCCCACCCCAGCATCGTGCCCTACCAGGACTTCCCCAGTGCGGACGGCTGGTTCATCATCGCCGCCGGCAACGACCGTCAGTTCGCCAGCCTGGCGCGCGCCATGGGTGAGCCAGGCTGGGCCGCGGACCCGGCCTACGCCACCAACGCGGCCCGTGTCGCCAACCGGGCGGCGCTGGTCGGGCTGATCGCGCAGCGTGGCCGGACGAGGACCACGGCCGAATGGGTGGGCGTGCTGGAGCAGGCGGGCGTGCCCTGCGGGCCGATCAACACGCTTGCCGAGGTGTTCGACGATCCGCAGGTGAGGTCGCGCGGCACGCGCATCGCCATGACCCACGGCACGGGGGCCGAGATTGCGCTGGTGGCTAACCCGATCCGCATGTCGGCGACACCCCCCGCCTACACCCTGCCCCCGCCCTCGCTCGGCGAGCACACCCGGGCAGTTCTGGCCGAGCGGCTCGGCCTGAGCGAGGCGGAGCTCGATGAGCTGGCCGCCGATCGCGTCATCTGATCAGCCGGCGAGCGGCGAGCGGTCGTATTGCTCCAGCAGGTCGGCCGGGTCGCGATAGATCGCGATGCAGCCGGCGTGGCGCAAATCGGCTTCGGCAAACCCGCCGCAGAGCAGCCCGACCGTGCGCAGGCCTGCCTTGGCCGCCGCCTCCGCGTCGTACGGCGTGTCGCCGACCACGATCATGTCCTCCGTGCCGATGCCGTGCAGCCGTTCGATGGCCGCCTGGAAGATGTCCGGATGCGGCTTGCTGCGCTCGGCGTCGTCCGACGACGTCTCGGCATCGACCAGGTCGGCGATGTCGGCCAGGCTCTTGTAGTGTTCGAGTTCCTGACCCTTGGCCGAGGAGGCGAGCGCTATCTTGCGCCCGTCCGCGACCAGCCGCTCGAACAGGGCGCGGACCTGGGGAAAGGGCGTCACCTTTTCCAGGTAGCGATCGTGCAGGATCTCGCCGCGGTCCTTCTGCAGCGCCTCGCCCTTCTCGTCGATCTCGTCGCGGCTGAGGAAGACCGGCATGAGCTGGTCGCCTCCCTTGCCGATCTGGGCGCGTATGTCGGCGAACGGTGCGTCGTGGCCGATCTGGGCGAGCGCGTCCTTCCAGGCCTGGGCGTGGAGGTCGACCGAGTCGACCAGGGTTCCGTCGACGTCGAAGATCACTGCTTTCACCATCGTCCCACTACGCCCGCCACGCAGCGGCGTTCCCGTGACCAGGCGCGCAGCGGCGTTCCCCGTGACCCGCCGCGCAGCGGCGTTCCCCGTGACCAGCCGCGCAGCGGCGTTCCCCGTGACCAGCCGCGCAGCGGCGTTCCCCGTCACCCGCCGCCTGTGTCGCGAGGCCCGCGAACATGGTAAGGGCGCGGGCAAACAGAGACAGGACCAGCTGACCGACGATGAGTGCCTTCAAGGGAAGCCTGTTCACCGACAGGCAAAGCACCTCGGCCGCCGCGAAGAAGGCGTTGCTGGAGAAGTTCAAGGCCAAGCCGGCCGCCGACGACCCGGCCGTGCTGGCGCGCGCCGCCGAGCGGCGGGCGATTGCCGAGGCGCGCGAGGTGCGCGCGGCCTAACGCCGCGCCGCGCGCGAGGCCGAAGCCGCCCGTCTGGCGGCCGAGCAGGCGGCGCGCGACGTGGAGGCGCAGAAGCGCGCGGCCGAGGAGGCGGCGCGTGCCGCCGAGCAGGCCGCACGCGACCTGGCCCTGAAGGCCGAACGCCAGGCCGCCCGCGACGCCCGCTACGCCGCCCGCAAGGCGCGCCGGTGACGTCCCGGCCGCCGAACCAGGCAGACCAGTGCCGGCCAGACCAGTTCCGGCCAGACCAGCCCCGGGGAGACCAGCCCCAAGGAGACCCGCTCATGCGTAAACTGTTCGCCGGCCTCGTGCTTCTGGGCGTGTGTTCCTGCACCACCACGCCGGCGCCGCGTTCGGCCACGCCGTCCATGGTCGTGTTCTTCGCAGAAAAATCCGCAGCATTGGAGCCGGCCGACGCCGACATCATCGCCCATGCCGCCAGCCTGGCCAAGGCATCCCCCGAAGCGCCCGTCGTCGTGCGCGGCTGGACCGACAGCGGCGGCAGCCCGCAGGCCGACATCCTGCTCTCGCAGCAGCGCGCCCAGCGGGTGGCCGATGCGCTGGTGGCCGACGGGGTGCTCGTCTCGCGCATTTCCCGCCAGGGGCGCGGCCAGACCCATGACGACCCCGGCGTCGAAAGCCGCCGCGTCGAGATACGGGTGGGCAACCAGTAGGCCCGCAGCAAGGTGCAGCTCGGCCGCCGAATCCCGCAGGTTGTGGGAATTAAGGCACGGCCCTGCGGCGATCGGCAGGACGGCGTGGCTGGCCAGAACCGGAGGGTGGCCGTTACGTTACATGAACCAGGCCGTTTCGGCCGGTAAACCTTCCGGAGACTTCGCCATGCCGCGCACACTGACCGCCATCGTCACGACCGCCCTGCTGCTGGGCACCGTCACCCTGCTGAGCGCCTGCAACACGGTGGCCGGCGCCGGCCAGGACGTGACCAGCGCCGGTCACGCCGTCACGGGTGCGGCCGACGGCGCCAAGCACTGAGGTCGGGGGCGGCGAGGGCCTCGCCCTCGCTGCCCTATGCTGGGCGTGCGATCGGACGGGCCGCTTTCCCGCGCCCTGTCTACTTGACCAGGAACCACCACAGCAGGATCAGGAGCACGACCAGGGCGATCACCGCGTTGGTCATGAACTTGGTGGCCGAGGTCCAGAAGCTCAGCCGGTCGGCCAGGAAACCCTCCGACGTGCTCGGCGCAGCCGGCGGCGGACGGTTCGGTGTGTCTGACATGACGTATCCCATCGTTCGGCCGATCTCGGCTGCGTTCTACGGCGGCCCGGCGACGGGCTGCAAGGTGCCGCCGCCGAGATCCTCGCGCGCGACGAACAGGGCCAGCGCCTTCGGGTAGAGCAGGTGCTCCTGCGCCAGCACGCGCGCAGCCAGACCGTCGGCATCGTCGTCCGGCAGCACCGGCACCCTGCTCTGGGCGATGATCGGCCCTGCATCCATGTCCTCGGTCACCAGGTGCACCGTGCATCCGTGCTCCGTGCGGCCTTCGGCCAGGGCGCGGGCATGGGTGTTCAGGCCGGGCAGGTCGGGCAGCAGGCTCGGGTGGATGTTCAGCATCCGGCCCTGCCAGCGCGCGATCAGCCAGGGGGTCAGCAGCCGCATGTAGCCGGCCAGGCAGACGATTTCGGTCCCGTTCGCCCGCAGCACGCCGTCCACCGCCCGCTCATGCGCCTGCCTGTCGCGGCCGAACGCCCGGTGGTCCACCGCCACTGCCTCCACGCCGGCGGCCCGGGCGCGCTCGAGCCCAGGCGCCTCCGGGCGGTTGGACAGGACGACGCCGATCTCGGCCGGGTAGGACGGGTCGGATGCCGCGTCCAGCAGGGCGGCCATGTTGCTGCCGCGGCCGCTGATCAGGATGCCGGCGCGGCGCCGGCTCAACCAGGCCAGCCTTCGGGCAGGGCGACCCTGATGCAGGCCTCGCCCTCGCACGCCTCGACATGGCCGATGGTGAACGCGGTCTCTCCCAGTTCGCCCAGCAGCGCGCTTGCCTCCTGCGGGTTGGGCGTTGCGAGCACCATGCCGATGCCGCAGTTGAACACGCTCAGCAACTCGGCCGATGAGACCTTGCCGACCTGGGCGAGCCAGCCGAAGACCGGCGGCACCGGCCAGGGGCGGTCCACCACGGCCGCGAGACCGGGCGGCAGCATGCGCGGCACGTTGCCGGGCAGCCCGCCCCCGGTGATGTGGGCGGCGCCCGACACCAGCCTTGCCCGATGCAGCGCCAGGACCTGGGCGACGTAGAGCCGGGTCGGAACCATCAGCGCCTGCGCGACCGTCTCGCCCGGCGACCACGGCGCCTCGTCCCCCCAGCCCAGCCGGGCGATGCCGCAGATCCGGCGCACCAGAGAGAATCCATTGGCGTGCACGCCGCTGGCAGGCAGGCCGAGCAGCGTGTCCCCCGGACGGACCGCGCCCGGCAGCAGCGCCCCCCGCTCGGCCGCGCCGACCGCGAAGCCCGCCAGGTCGTAATGCCCCGCCGCGTACATGCCGGGCATCTCCGCGGTTTCGCCGCCCACCAGCGCGCAGCCCGCCATGCGGCAGCCGTCGGCGATGCTGCGCACCACGCGCGCCGCATCCTCCACCGCCAGCTTGCCGGTGGCGAAGTAGTCCAGGAAGAACAGCGGCTCTGCCCCCTGGACCACGAGGTCGTTGACGCACATGGCGACCAGGTCGATGCCGACCCAGTCGTGCAGCCCGCTCTCTATGGCGACCATAAGCTTGGTGCCCACGCCGTCGGTGCAGGAGACGAGCACAGGGTCGGCGAAGCCGGCGTCCTTGAGGTCCTTCCAGCAGACGTCGTGGAACGCCTTGGAGCG
>CALMVI010000046.1 GCA_937873095.1 uncultured Acetobacteraceae bacterium
CGCAGAGTGCGGAACCGCTAAAAACCCCTAACCCCGTTAGTCACCGGACGCATACCCAATACCGGATGCCAGGCAGCACGCGGCGGGGTTCGTCAGAAACGCTGGTTTAAGAGAACCAGCCGCCGCCGTTCGCTCACCCCAACTGTCCGTTGGCGGACAATGTGAGCACGATCGTCCGTTGGCGAGCACGGCACGATGATGGCGAGCACAGTGGCAAATAATGTGAGCACGAGGCTCGCCCCATTGTCAGCTAATCCGAGCAGAAATCAGCGCTGTTTGCGAGCACGAGGCGCTACGATTGCAAGCGCCTACAGGTAAGGACAGCTTTTTGCATCAAAATGTCTGCCAGCGTATGCCAAGTGACTGTTCAAATCATCTGGTGCGATTCGCGTGCGCTACATCGACTCAGGGTCAAGAGACCCACAAGAAGCGCTCGCCACTTGGCTCCAGGCCGAGCTAGGCCCATCCGTCACCGAATTGAGGTGGCAATCCGGATACTATAGCGGCGACGGCCTTGGCCCATTTATGCCAACTTTGCAGCGTCTATCCAACAACAACCAAATCGTTCATGCGGTTATAGGCTCAAATGATGGCGTCACGCTTGAAGCGCACGTTGCAGACCTAGTTCAGGTACTGAGACTTCCACGTCAGCATGCCCAACTCGGCGTTGCGAGCTATGGTGCCGGTCTATTTCATCCGAAAACATATCACTTCCGGCGTAATGATGGCAGCCAAGCCGCTTATGTCGGCTCGGCCAATCTTACTCCGGCGGGTATCGGGGGTCAGAATGTTGAAGCCGGCCTGATAATCGATACACGTGAAGGCGACTCTCCGGCAGTGCTGGACGCAGTCGCCGGCAGCGTCGATTCCTGGTTCACTCCTATTCGAGCCGGGCTTGAGCAAATTTTAAATGCCGCCGATGTCTCCCGACTTCAGCAACTAGGCTTGTTGGCGGTCACGCCGGCCCCTCGGCCTCCACCAGTGCAGCCGCCTGGTGGAGCGCACGCAGGAACAGGGGCGCCTCTACCGACACTAAAGCCGCTCGTAAGCCTGCCAAAGCGGGTAGGCACCGCAGGAGTGGCGCCAGCGGTCGTCCCAGGTGTGATCCCGGTCCTACCGATTCCCGTTTTGGCCGCCCCAGCGCTACCTGCTGCAGTACCTCAGCACCCATTTCCTACCTATGTGCTCTTCGCACCAGGCCAGGCTACACCCACTACTGCGGCCACTGCTTTGTCAGGGGCTACCCTCCCCGGGGGCTACGTTGGTTTGGTGTTTCGGCTAAATCAGGATAGCGCGAGGCATTGGCGTGGAGCTTCAGGCACCGCAAACATAAGCATCCCTGTTCCAACCGTGCCAACCCTTCGGTTTGGTATGTTCCAGGGCAGGTACCAGCGGCCTCGTGCGGAGTTCGAGTTCTTGATCCGCTACGTCTATCCAGGCGGCGACCTAAGGGCAGCCCCCGGCCAAACCAACGTAATGGTTTATGGGTTTGCGCCCGGCGAAAGTGGCCATGGGGATGTCCGCCTCGTTGTCAGTAAGCCTCCGGCAGACGATATCCGAACCAGGATTCAGGGCCAGGGACGACCCTTGCCCCAAGCCGACGATGTGGGCGTCATTGAATGGCCTACGATGATTGACCCCCGCATTCGCTTAACATTGCTAGAGCGTAACTCACCTCTGTTTAATCAATGCGCCGGGATGCTCGCTGCCGCAGATGCTGCGGGCCAGCTTGTTGGCAAAGGCGCATGCTGGCTGCCTCCTAATGTCGTTCCTGTATGGTAGCAGTCAAACTAAGCTCTTTGGCCTTCCTGCATTACGCAGGATGAGAAGGGTTTCTGTTTCAACGGCGTTGACCGCATGCAAACCGTATCTCCGATACGTTTGGAGGGGTACCACCTCTTCAATTTCCCAGCCTGCGGCTTTGGCTAAAGAGGCAAGGTGCATCGGCGTGTTAATGTCCTTACGTGTGCCACCCAACACTGTGTGATTATGACCTACGATAAGGGCGTATGGAGCATGGGGACGCAGATGCTTTGCGACACTTTTAAAGCCGTCGAGCATGTCGGAAAAATATCGGTAGAGCAGGCCAGGAACAGCAATTCTCCGGAATCCATCTGATGGGCCGATCGAGTTTGATAGAGACCTACAAAATTCATTTTGTTCAGCCGGCAGCTTCATCAAATTTGCATCTAACTTAGCCTGTAGCTCTTTCCTTTGTCGCGTAGTGGCTTCTCGGCTTCCAATCAAAGCGGAATCCAAGCCCGCTATCTCGCTTGGCTCACAAAGGCCCAGCCACACCAGAGACAATCTCTGCGTGTCAATATATGGCAGTGCCGTTGCATATGGTGGACTGGTGATAGCGGCATCAAACGGACCTGTCAGAGTACGGTTTCGAGACTTTCTAACGTCCCCGAGCACCGCACTTGAGCCTTTGCCCCTAATACCAAGGACAAGCTGGGCAGCCTCCACCCGTTCAAGAAATTTGTTACAGGCAGTGTAGAAAGCCTCTTCAAACGGTATCTCCGGCATTGGGCTGGACCGACGTCGAATGCGCAGGTCACCAGGTTCTTGGTCGGAGTAATCTCGGAGAAGATTGCTTGCGATAGCTAAAAAGACTTCCGCACGCTCCGCACAGACACTACGGACGCTAACCATGACGCTCTCGACAACCGCGAGTTGTTCCTCAACAAACCAAGCCCGGAGATAGTGATCCCGCGCATTCATGGGCGCGCCAAGGCGGGGCTTCTTAAGCCGCTTGAGGTGCTTACAAAGTCGATCAAAATCTTCTTGCAGTAGGTGGATAGGTATAGAAAGGCAGGTGAGCTTCGCGTTAGTTATAAAGACCGCAAGCGGGTTTAGGTCAGTGCCAACACCGGTAGCACCCAGATGTGCACATTCAACGAGGGTGGTGCCGCTACCGCAGAACGGGTCTAGTACTTTGCTGCTTGACCCTATACCAAAAATATTCAGTAGCGCCTTTGCCACTTGCGGATTGAACTTCCCTTTATATTCATGAAGTCCATGAACCGAATAGCGGGTGGCCTGCCTCGTTCGACCTGACCGTGCGGCAGCTTCTAGCCTTGCCTGGGTCGTATGGGTGACACCCTTCCCGCCCTCTACTCGCGAGAAATAAGTAAGATTTTCAGCCGCCTCTCGATCTACCCCCGCCGACAAAAAAAGGCCGTTGTCCGATTCCTCGATGGCTCCAGAGCCAAGGACGGCAAGAACTTCGCGACGGGCTAAAACTCGCTCGTATGGGTAGTAGCGGTAATCATGCCAACGGAGGTGGGTCATTTAGACCTCTTAAGTACAAGAACGGTTTCGGTCTTTATGTTGGCGTGAGACAAATTAAAGGACTTTTTGGTAGCGGCAATTACTCGCTCGGTCTTAAAAACTTCTTGGAAAGAAAAGTCGCTTGCTACCTCATTGAGGATTCTGGCGTTATCGACCACTTCCCCGTGTATTTTCGAGCGTCCCACAACGAAGCAGGCATGACCGCCTTTGACTAGAACCTGATCTAAAAGTTGCATCAACTCCCTCATCTGCTGACGGAAACTTTCCGCCGTATGGCGCTTTCCACTGAAGAAATGCGCGCGTGCGCCAATTTCATCTGCCTTGACAGCTAGGGGGTCGAAGCCAAGCCACCACATTCTGTACTTATGATAGAGCCAATATTCGTACGCATTCGGATAAGGGGGCGATGTGACGACCAGCCCAACCTGCTGGCCGATTGCCGCAGCGGGTAGGGTGAGGATGTTCGCCTCAATTACTTTAGTCTGAGGGCGCGAGGCAGGACGTGCGCTTAGAGCCTCGAAAATCTTCAAGGCGCTTCGAGTGAATTGCTGAAAGACATCGCTGCGAGCGACAGGTTTCTGGATTGCAGCGTAGCGGGTGTCACTCTCCTGGTTTGAGACGCGAACAATGATGGCGGACAGGGCCAGGCGCAGAAGGTCACGCGTTGGTATTGGAGCCGTGGCTATCGCTCCGGCGAGCGCGGCTAAAGCAACCTGGATGTCAGCACGAAACCAGTGATCCAGTCTTGGAATCTCTGGCACGAGGGGCGCGTTATCCGCTTCCGCACGTTCAACAACTTCGCTCAGCGCCTTTGCTAAGCCACGTGGAATTGGCCCGGTTGTGACTCGCGACATCAACACTGCAATTGGATTGAGGTCCACCCCAACAGACGGCAAGCCTGCTACCTGGGCTTCGGTAAGTGTCGTTCCGCTTCCACAAAATGGATCTAATACGGACAGCCCCTTTCGCGGCGGAAATGCCGCAATAAGTTTCTTTGGGATAGCGGGGATAAAACGGGCTGGGTATGGATGAAGGCCCCCTAGCGGATGAGGCTGGGAGTTTACGAAATCCCAGTTATCTTGAACGGTTGCCGACTGCGCTGCGTCAGCCGTCAGATGTAGCATTCCGTCCATCATTTTTCCCGACTTTGGCTTGTGCGAGTACGCCCGACACGACCGTCAGCGCTACTTTCAAGGGAGAAGGAGCGCTGAGCGGCATAACCTTCGCGGTCAAGGTGTTCTCGTATAAGGCGTGCAGCTAGCGTTGACTTTTTGAAGCCCTTTTCTCGGCAATAGGCATCAAAGCGCTCTTCCTCCGTGTCGGTCAGAATGACGGACATCTTGGGCACGATTCGTCGCCTCCCATCGAAGCCGCACACTTCCGCACATGTGCGCACTTGTCCACCCCTCCGCGGCTCGAAGATGCAGTTTCAGGGAAATCAGCTGAACTACAATGACGATGTATCACTCTGGCAAACGTCCGTTTGCCCAAGTGATACACCCCGCCTAGACTCTGGCCGTGACCCCTGCCCGCCCCCGTTTTGTCAGCTATCTCCGGGTCTCGACCGATGGCCAGGGCCGATCCGGGCTTGGCCTTGAGGCGCAGCGCCAGGCTGTCTCCGGGCACGTCACCCAGGCCGGCGGCGACGTAGTGGCGGAGTACCGCGAGGTGGAGAGCGGCAAGCGCACCGATCGGCCGCAGCTCGCCGCAGCACTTGCCGCCTGCCGCACTCGCCGAGCCGTGCTGGTCATCGCCAAGCTGGACCGGCTGGCGCGCAACGCGCGCTTTCTGCTGTCCGTGGTGGAAGGCAGCGGCGAGGCCGGCGTCGTGTTCTGTGACCTACCCACGGTGCCGGCCGGGCCGGTCGGTAAATTCCTCATCACGCAGATGGCGGCGGTTGCCGAGCTGGAAGCCGGGTTGATCAGCCAGCGCACGCGCGCGGCCTTGGCCGTGGCGAGGGCGCGTGGTGTCCGCCTCGGCAATCCCTCCCCTACCCCGGCGACGGCAGAGATGGCGGCAGCGGCCAGGCAGGCGCGCAGCCGTCAGGTAGCAGCGCGAGCATCGGACGTGCTGGCCGTGGTGCGCCAGGTGCAGGCCGAAGGGGCGAGCAGTCTTCGCGCCATTGCGGCGGAGCTGCACGCCCATGGCGTGCTCACGCCGACGGGCAAGCTGGACTGGTCGCCAGTCCAGGTGCAACGGCTGCTAAAAAGAGCGAATCGGGGTAGCATCGCTAAAACCCATTGACCCGATGTGTCTGCACACTCAGGATACGATCAGCTTAATATGAAAAACCATCCAAGATGATAGTAACGGTCGGGAACACCAAGGGAGGCGTAGGTAAGACGACCCTTGCGGTGCAGATCGCCCTTGCTCGCGCACTAGCCGGCCGTGACGTTTGGCTTATCGATGGCGATCGGCAGGGCACCTCGCAAACCGCGGTAGCCATTCGAGCCGAAGCGGACCGGAAGCCCGGTATGGCTTGTTCGCAGTACCCTGATGGCCCCGTTCTCCGCGCTCAGGTCCAGCAGCAAGGGCGTAAGTTCGACGACATAATCATAGATGCGGGTGGCCGGGATTCGACGGCCCTTCGGGCGGCACTGGTCCTTTCTGATGTTCTGCTGGTTCCCTTTCAGCCCCGCTCGGTTGACGTATGGGCGCTCGCGGATATCGCCTCTCTTGTCGAGGAAGCGAGATCAGTCCGGGATGGCTTGGAGGCTTACGCGATCCTGAATTGTGCCGATCCGGGGACTGCCTCCGCCGACAACGCAGACGCGGCGGCTGCCCTGGCTGATCATCCCCAACTCACGCATTTAGACGCCCCGATCCGGCGCAGGAAAGCGTTCGCCAATGCCGTTGGACAGGGCTTGTCGGTCGAAGAGTATCACCCTCGGGACAGCAAAGCCTGCGATGAGCTAGCAACCCTCATGAAGATGGTCTTTACAAGGTGAATCACCATTCAAACCGTATCAGGATGATATGAAATGGCGATCACTAAAGCAGTGAAACCCAAGACGACCGAGAGCTTCATATCCGGCGCGCCAGATGCGAAACCGGCAGGGGTGCGGAAAGGCACCAAACAGCAGATCACGTTGACCATTGCCCCCGATTTGTTGGCGAAGGTCGATGAGATGGCCGAAAGAATGGGCCAGAGCCGGGCGGCGTTGATCAACCTCGCCATTTACCGTGTCGTAGAGGGCGGCGTGTGACCGAGGCTGCTGACCGGAGCGGAGCTGTCGTTCCTCGCCGTCGCAGTGTCGATCGGCTCCTTGAGGACGCGCAGGCCATCGAGGCTGAGAGCGCCAGAGAAGCAGATGCCCTTGGCTTTATGGCCCGCGTGCTGGTGCAAGCCACACTCCCGCACAGCGCCCAGGAGGGGAATGAATTCACCCGCTCCAATGGGCACCTTACCGTCAGCATCCTAGCCCCCTCAGAGATCGGACTCCCGTATGGGAGCTACCCCCGGCTGTTACTCACTTGGCTGACTACGGAGGCCGTGCGTACCAAGTCGCGGGAGTTGGTGCTTGGCCCCTCGCTGTCCGCCTTCATGGCGGAGTTGGGGTTGCTTGCGACTGGCGGCCGATGGGGCACCGTGCCCCGGCTCAAAGATCAAATGCTCCGGCTGTTCAGCTCGATGATTTCCGCCACTGTTGAGCTGGGCGCCCCAGAAGGCCCAAAGGGCCGGCGCGGGCGCAACGTCGTGGTGGCTGACGACTACACCCTGTGGTGGGACCCGCAGCGTCCGTCTCAGGCAGCCCTATGGCAATCTACCGTGAAGCTGTCGGAGCCGTTCTTTCAGCAGGTGGTTGACCGGCCCGTTCCAATCGATATGCGGGCGGTCAAAGCCCTGAAGAAATCCCCCTTGGCGTTGGACCTCTATTCATGGGCGACGTACCGAGTGAGCTATTTGGCCCGGGCGACCGATATTCCTTGGGGTGCTCTGATGCTCCAATTCGGTGCGGGCTACCCGGACACAGCGCAGGGGCGGCGCGACTTTCGGAAGCACTTCTTGGCCGCGCTCCGCAAAGTGGTTGCCGTGTACCCAGCCCTACGCGCGCAGGACGGAGAACGTGGACTGCTGTTGCGTCCATCACCGCCTCACGTCGCCCGCCTCTAACCGTTTCGGCCTGTGGATAACTAACGGGGTGTTTGACTTATCCACGCATAAACGGTCCCGGAAAAACCCAGGCTGATGCGCATAAACGGTCCCGCCCGAATCGAGAATCCACGCATAAACGGTCCCGCTGACTCGGGGTAAGGCCCTAATTCAAAAAGCAGATTCAGACCCCCTATATGAATCCTATAAAAAGAATCTTCCTGTAGTTGATCGCTTGGTTCAGTGGAAAAGTAAGTGCCACGGTGCTCGGGACCGTCAAGGACTGTCGCCTACGGCTCCGCCGCTTCGCGGTGCCTCCGGCATCCTTGACCGTCCCTGCGCGCCGTTGCCGCCGGAGGGCGTCGGGACGGGAAGCGTCCCGACAATCGACCAGCCTCCGGCGGGTCGAACAGGAAGCGGGCTTAACAGGCGGAGCGGTTGGAACAGCTCGCCTCACTCGGCAGCATGGGGGAGGTGCAGCGGGTTGGCATCGAAGCGGCCGGCATAGGCCGGGTCGGTCAGGTAGCTGACACGGTTGAGCAGGTAAGGCGGCTCGCCGGAGACCAGCACGATGGGCCGGGTAGGACCGAGGCGCATCACCTCATCCGGCGTCAGCAGCGAACGGCCCTGCAGATGCTCCCCGGTGCCGCTGGACGAGCTGCCGGGCTTCCCCCAAGTGCCGCTCGATTCTGAAACGTTCTGCGTTTCGTAGCGGATGGTTTGCTGGCCGAGCGCGCCCGACAGATACCGGGCGGTGTCGAAATCCGCCGTGCCGAAAAACTGCTGCGAGGTGTTGGCCAGGAAGCTTTGCCAACGGGGATACACGGCCTTGAGCTGAGACAGGTCCTGCACGAACAGCCAGAGCTGCGCCCCGTAGCCTCGCAACAGCGTCACGCTGTCCGCCAGGCGGTCCATGCGCCCGAGCTGGCCGAACTCATCGAGGAAGAACGCCACCCGGTGCAGGGGCTTTCCTTGGGCCGCCGTGATGCCGTCCAGCGCCAGGCCGATGAACCCGCGCACGAAGCCCAGGCAGGCCCGCAGGCGATCGGGCGGGACGGCGAGATAGACCGTCATCGGCTGGCGCTTGAGATCGGCCATGTTGAAATCCGACCGCGCCAGGGCAGCGCAGAGGCGGGGATCGTCCAACCAGGCGGTATGCCGCACGACCGTGGACAGCACCGAGCCGCGTTCCCGCTCCGGCCGGTTGAGGTGCGCGGCGGCGGCGCGTGCAGGGATGCGCTGGCCGGCTTCAGGATCGGCCTGCATTTCGTCCAGGGTATCCGCCAGGTCGCGTTCCGAGGCGGTGACGATGCGGCGCAGCTCCGCCATGGTACGCCGATCGGCGGGCAGGGTGGCGACGTAGACCAGCAGGCCGCGCAGCAGTTCGCGGGCGGTGTCGGTCCAATGCGAGTCCGCGTCGTTGCCCTCGACGGCGATCAGCATGTCCGCCAGGCCGGCGGCGCGGCTGACCACATCGGGAGAGTCGGGATCCAATGTGTCCAGCCAGTTCAGCGCGTGCCCGGTGTTCCCGGTGATGCCGAATGGATCGACCAAGATGACGTGCTGGCCCAGCTCGCGGCGCGCGCGGGCGGTGACGGCGTAATTCTCGCCCTTGAAGTCCAATACGAAGGCAGAGCCGGGATAGTCCAGCAGGTTCGGGATGACCCCACCCACGCCCTTACCGGCGCCGGTTGGGGCGCATGTGAGAATATGCCCGTCCTGCCGGAACCGGGCGTCGCCTTTGCGCGGCGCACCCGGCAGATAGCCGAGCACGAAGGCATCGGCGGGCGCGGCCGGGGCGAGATGGCGCGCGCCGATCGCCGCCGTCCCGAAATGCGCCGAGCCGTGGGTCGTCGGTGTGTCGTCCGGGTACATGGAGGCGAACCAGCGGCGCAGCGGGCCGGGCACCAAGTGCTGACCGAACGCGAACATCAGCCCGGCCGTCACGAGGAACAGCGGCCAGGCGATCCAGCCCGAGGCGGGCCAGTCGGTTTCCGCGTGGATTAGCGACAGCACCAGCCAGCATAGCGGCAAGCCGAAGATGAACTTGACCCGCCGCGCGCCCCGAAGCCGCCGGTCACTGGCCAACAGCATCGGCTTATTGCCGATCGCGACGAGGATCACGGCCACGACAAACAGGAAGCCGACGTTGAACGGGATGCGTTCGAGATCGTGGTTCGCCGTTGCCGCCGCAAAAGCGGGCGAGCTTTCAGCGATGAGGACCGCCGCAGCCGCCACCAAACGCAACCAGGTCACTCCGCGGCGGTGTCCAGCGCGGCGGAAGCGGGCAGGGGCGCGGCCACCTGGCGCGCGGTGCCGCCGTGTTCCTTGGCGAGCTGGCGTGCATCCTCAATGCGCGCCAGGCCCTCCCAGTGTTGCAGCACCTTGTTGAACCGAAACCCGGCCGTGCGCAGGGTGGCGGTCGCTTCCTTGGCGAGTGCTGCGGGGAACGTCAGCACGATCGGCTCGCGGCCTTCGTCGCGGGCGCGTGCTTCGCGGGCAAAGGTCCGACCGCCGAGGGCGGTCCATTGCTCGACCTGCTTCTTGTCGCCGGCACCGTCGCGCAGGGATAGCAGCGCGCCATAGAGGGCGTTGGCATCGAGATCGAGGAGGCCGGTTTTCTCGACCAGGCCGCCAGCTTCGATCAGGCGGCGAGTGCGGGCCTTGCGGCCCGCGTCCTTGAGCTTGGCTTCCTGTTCGGCAAGCCGGGCTTTCTGTTGTTCGTGCGCGCGCAGGCGCTCCGCGAGTGAGCGGGCCATCGGGTAATCTCCCCAGCGTTCTTCGTAAGCCGGGGCGACTGCGCCGGACATAGCCTTATCGAATCACGCCCCGAGGTACGATAGCAACCCGCGACATGGGACTTTCCGCAGGCGCATCGCTCCGCGACGCCCGTTCCTTTTCTCATGCCCAAGACCGGCTGACGAGCACTCCCTTACCAAGGGAGTGCTCTACAGTGCCGGCTTCGGTTCGGTTGACTATTTGCCCTTGCCGCTCTTGGCCGGCTTGCGCTGCGACAGATCGGAAGCAGCCACCTCTTTCTGTGGCTTTGTGCTGGCAGGCTTGTTCAAAATTCTGCCGGCGTCGGAGGCGGGCTTTTTACCTGTGGCCATGTGACGGTCCTTCGAGAGCGAGGAGGCAACGGTAGAGGCGAGACCCGAGTCGCGTACAGACGATGCGATAAATAGAACTCGCGTAAGCGTTCTGCACCAGTGAGCCATCAGGCGAGCGAAAGCGTGCAGACGCAATATGCGTTGCTGCGCAATGCGGCTTGCGAGGGTGCCCAGGCTGATTCAAACTGCTGCCGTGGCCATTCAATTCGCCCGCGCCCGCTACATCTCCCGCAGCTCCGGCGGCAGCGCGGTGCGGTCTGCCGCCTATAATGGCCGGGAGGCGATCACCGCCGAGCGCACGGGCGAGGTGTTCTATTTCCGGCACCGCGACGCGCCCGAGCACCACGAGGTGCTGTTGCCCGAGGGCGCGCCGGAGCGGTTTGGTCGGGCGGGCGAGCTGTGGAACGCAGCGGAAGCCGCCGAACGCCGAAAGGATGCCCAGGTCGCCCGTGAGATCGTGCTGGCGCTGCCGGCCGACCGGGAGGTGACGACCGAGGACCGGGTTGTGATGGCGCGGAGCTTCGCCCAGGAGCATTTCGTGTCGAAGGGACTGGCGGTTCAGCTCGACGTTCACGCGCCGCACGGAGCGGATTCGGAGAGCGAGCGAGCAAACTGGCACGCACATCTTCTGATCACCACGCGCCGGGTTGAGCGGGACGGTTTGAACGCCAAGAAGGCACGCGACCTTGACCCCGAGGTGCGCCAGGCCGGCGGACGCGCCCGCGTGGCAGACGGTGCCGCGTGGGGCGAGCTATGGCGCGACCACCAAGACCAGTATTTCCGCGAGCATGGATTAGAGGCGCGCGTCGATCGTCCGGCCACACTCAGCCAGGAGCACATCGGCCCGGTTCGGATGCGGCGCACCGGGGCGGAGATCGTCGAGCGCGCGGAAACCATCCGCCAGGCCAATCAGGAGGCCGCGCGCGATCCGGACAAGGTGCTGGCGGCGCTGACGCGGAACAACGCCACTTTCACCGAGCGCGACCTCGACCGGTTCCTGACCAAGCAGCTTGGCGGAGATGGGCAGGAGGAAAGGGAAGGGGCCGGGGAGATCGCGGCGGTTCGGGCCGCCGTCCTAAAAAGCCGCGAACTGGTGCCGCTGTACGACCGCGAAACAGGTGCTGCGGCCGGGCGGTACACCACGAAGGAAGTGCGCGAGCAGGAGCGCGCCGCGATGGCGGCGGCGGGCGGATTGTCCCGCCAGAAGTCCGGCGCGGTATCCGCGCGCCACGCCCGTGCAGCGATGAAGGCGCGGACGCTCCGGCCCGACCAGGCCGAAGCGTTCACGCACGCGATCGGTGCCGGGCATTTGAAACTCATCGAGGGCCGGGCGGGCACCGGCAAGAGCTACACGCTCGCTGCGATCCGCGACGCCTATGAGCGCGACGGCAAGCACGTGGTCGGTTTGGCCCCGACCAACGCCGTGGCGCAGGACCTGGCGCAGGACGGATTCCGGGAAGCGCGCACCGTCCATGCCGCGCTGTTCGCCATCAAGAATGGGCGGACAGAATGGGACAAGCGCACCATCGTCATGGTGGACGAGGCGGCGATGCTCGACACGCGGGTGACGGGCGAGCTGCTGGCCGCCGCGCGCCAGGCCGGAGCCAAAGTCATCCTCGCCGGCGACGACCGCCAGCTCGCCAGCATCGAGCGTGGCGGGCTGTTCGCGGAGATGCGGCAGCGGCACGGATCGGCCGAAATCACCGAGGTGACGCGGCAGCGTGTGGACTGGCAGCGCCAGGCGGCGCGTGACCTGGCAGAGGGCCGCTTTGCAGAGGCCGTGGGGGCGTTCGACAAGGCCGGGGCGATCACCTGGACCGACAAGCAGGACGAGGCCTGTGGCGCGCTTGTGGCGGCGTGGAAGCGGGATGCCGACGAGCGGCCGGGACAAAGCCGGTTCGTGTTCGCTTACACCAACCGCGACGTGGACACGCTGAATGCCGAGCTGCGCCAGGTGCGGCGCGACCGGGGCGAGCTGACCGGGCACGACGTGCAGCTTGAGACGAAGCACGGGCGCGCGGCCTTCGCCGTGGGCGATCGGGTGCAGTTCACCGACACCGACAAGAAGCTCCGCATCTACAACGGCAACGTGGGCACCATCACGCGGCTAGACCCCGCAACGGGCGAGATCACCGCGACGCTGGACGCGGCCGGGAAGGAGGGGCGGGAGGTTCGATGGTCCGCCGCCGACTTCGAGGGCTTCCGGCACGGCTACGCAGGGACGATCTACAAGGGCCAGGGCAAGACACTGGACCGGACCTATCTCTACCACACCGAGCATTGGCGATCGGCGGCGAGCTATGTCGCGCTGACCCGGCAACGGGAGAGTGCCGAGGTGTTTGTCGCGCGGGAGACGGCGCGCGACGCCGGCCAGCTCGCCCGGCAAATGGCGCGCGGCGAGGTGCGGGCGGCGTCGATCGCGTGGCCGACGCGCGACGAGCTGACCCAAGAGCAGAAGCGCGAGGCCGAGCGCGAGGACCGGGGCCGCAAGCTACGGGATGCCCTGACGTACAACACGCGGCAGGGCGGCACGCTCGACCAGGTGCGCAGGCTGCTATCGCCGGCCGGGCGCGAGCTGGTGGACGCCTTGGGCGCCAAGATCGACCGCGAGTTCCGGGGCACCGACGCCGAGCGCGACGAGCTGAAGCTGCACGGCGTGCGCAAGCTGGCAGAGAAGGAGGCGCGCGAGGGTCCGGTCGATCCGGCTTACGTCCGCCGCCAGGCTGCCGCATGGGAGCTTCAGGCGCAGGAGAAGGCGCGGGCGGCCGAGCAGGTGCAAGAGGTGGCGCGCGCGCCGGCACCGTTGCTGCCGGCGTGGCGCGATCCGGCGGGGCAGGGCCGGGACAGCCTTGGACGCAGCACGTCACCCGAGGAGCTGGCGCAGGTTGCCAGTCAGGCTCCCGCCGCCATGCGCGAGGTGGAGGCGCAGAAGGATTATCTGCGGGGTGCTTACCGCGATCCCGACCAGGTGGCCGATGCGCTAGACAGCTGATCGAGCGATCCGGCCGCGACCTTCGTGTGGCCGCACGGACCTTGCGGGAGGACGGGCCGGAGGTGCTGGGCACCTTGCGCGGCAGGGAAGGATTGTTTGCCGGGCGCGCCGCCCAGGACGATCGGGCGCGCGCCAGGTCAGCCGCCGCCGCGATCGGCGGCAGCCTGGACCGCGAGGCGACGGCACGGGATGCCGCCGTGCGCCACCATACCGGCGAGGTGGAGCAGCAGCGGGCGCGGGATGCCGTCGAGGTACCAGGCTTATCCCCGGCGGCGCTGGCCACGCTCAAGGCCGTGCATATGGCTGGGCTGACGGCCGAGATACCGCGCGAGGGCGAACGCTATGACGCCCGGCAGAGGCGGAAAGAGGAGCTGGTATCCGCCGCATGGCGCGAGGGTCGGGCTGATCCGCGCGTCGCCAACGAGCTGGACGGGTTCATGGCCGCAGCCAGCGAACGGCTTGGCGAGGAGGGCATGCGGAATGCGTCTCGTGCCGCCAGCAGCGGCAGGAGCATGACCGTGCCCGGCGTCGGGCGCGAGCACCAGGCCGGGCTTGATGAACTGGCCCGCAGCTTCGTGCAGGGGCGCGATGGGATGACGCTCAGCGCGGCTTGGGATCAGCGGGTTGAGCGGGAGGCGAAAGAGGCCGAGCGGCACCGCACGCGGGCTGAGGAGCGGGAGCGGCGGGGACTCCCACCAGAGCCGGAGCACGAGCGGGAGAGGCAGAGAGACGGGCGGGGAATGGGCCTGGGTAGGTAAGTGTAGGCGCTTGCAATCATCGGCGCTCGTGCTCGCAAACAGCGCTGATTTCTGCT
>CALMVI010000047.1:0-14008 GCA_937873095.1 uncultured Acetobacteraceae bacterium
GGGTTCGTTACCGTCCCCTTCGGCGACGCCGACGCGCTGGCGTCGGCCATCACGCACGACACAGACGCCGTCCTCCTGGAGCCGATCCAAGCCGAAGCGGGCATCTTGATACCCGAAGACGGCTATCTGAGCGCCGCGCGCCGCGCGTGCGCCGGGCGCGCGCCCCAGCTGCAACATCCTCGGCCCCTGCGCGCTCGGTTTCCGGCACCGCGACGATCTGCGGGAAATCCGCATGCTGCTCGGCCAGCTCGGGATCGACGTCAACGTGGCCGCGCCGATGGACGCGACGCCGGCCGACCTCGCGCGCCTCGGCGACGCCGATTTCAACGTCGTCCTCTACCCCGAAATCGCTGGCCAGGCCGCATCCTGGCTGCGCCGCACCTTCGGCCAGCCCAGCACGCACACCGTGCCCATCGGCGTCGGCGCCACGCGCGACTTCGCCGCCGAGGTCGCGGCGCTGGCCGGCGTCGACGCGGCCGCGTTCCTGGCGGAAGCCGCCTGCAACCTTCCGTGGTACTCGCGCTCGGTCGACTCCACCTACCTCACCAACAAGCGCGTCTTCATCTTCGGCGACGCGACCCACGTGGTCGCCGCTGCCCGCATCGCCGCGGACGAGATGGGGTTTGCCGTGGTGGGCCTGGGCACCTACAGCCGCGAGTTCGCGCGCGAGGTTCGCGAGGCCGCCAAGCTCTACGGCGTGGACGCGCTGATCAGCGACGACTACCTCGAGGTCGAGGCGCGCATCGGCGAACTGCGCCCCGAACTGGTGCTCGGCACGCAGATGGAACGCCACATCGCCAAAAGGCTCGGCATCGGCTGCGCGGTCATCTCGGCGCCGGTGCACGTGCAGGATTTCCCCGCCCGCCACGCGCCGCAGATGGGGTTCGAGGGCGCCAACGTGATCTTCGACGCCTGGGTCCACCCGCTGATGATGGGCCTGGAGGAGCACCTGATCACGATGTTCCGCGAGGATTTCGAGTTCTCCGCCGACGCCGCACCCTCCCATCTCGGCTCCGGCGCCACGGTCGGGCCCGCGGCCGACATCCTGCCGGCCGCCGGTGCCGAGGCCGCGGGCTGGGCGCCCGACGCGGAGAAGGAGCTGGGCAAGATACCGTTCTTCGTGCGCGGCAAGGCCCGCCGCAACACCGAGCGCTTCGCCACCGAGCGCGGCCTGTCCACCATCACCCTCGAAACCCTCTACGACGCAAAGGCGCACCATGCACGCTGATCCGACCTGCGGGCTGGCCGGTGCGCAGGCCGCGCCGCTGCGCGTCGTCGTCGTCACCATGGACAGCCATCTCTCTGCGGCCATGGCGCGCGCCGAGCGGAGACTGCGCGCCGAGCTGCCCAACCTCACCGTGTCGGTGCACGCGGCCGACGAGTGGGCCTGCGATCCGGCGGCGCTGGCCGCCTGCCACGACGACATCGCGCGCGGCGACATCGTGATCGCCACCATGCTGTTCCTCGAGGAGCACGTGCGCGCCGTGCAGCCGGCGCTGCTGGCGCGGCGCGAGGCGTGCGACGCCATGCTGTGTTTTATGTCGGCCGCCGACATCACCCGGCTGACCCGGCTCGGCCGCTTCGACATGTCGCAGGAGGCGACCGGCGCGCTCGCCATGCTCAAGAAGCTGCGCGGCAAGCCGGCCGGCAAGGGCGGAGCCGAAGCCTCGAGCGGCCAGGCGCAGATGCGCATGCTCAAGCGCCTGCCCAAGCTGATGCGCTTCATCCCCGGCACCGCGCAGGACGTGCGGGCGTATTTCCTGTCGCTGCAATACTGGCTGGCGGGGTCTGAGGAAAACCTCACCAACCTGGTGCGCATGCTGGCCGAGCGCTACGCGCTGCAGGGCCGCGCCCCTCTGTTCGGCCTGAAGAAGGTCGAGGCGCCGGTCGAGTACCCCGATGTCGGGCTGTACCACCCGCGCGCGCCTGGGCGCATCGTCAGCCGGACCGACCAGCTGCCGGCCTCGCACGGCCAAGCCGGCACGGTCGGCCTGCTGATGCTGCGCTCCTACCTGCTGGCCGGAAACGCCGCGCACTACGACGGCGTTATCGCGGCACTGGAGCGCCGCGGGTTGCGGGTGATCCCAGCCTTTGCCAGCGGCTTGGACCAGCGGCCGGCGATCGCCGCCTATTTCGTGCGCGACGGTGCCGCCGTGGTGGACGCGGTGGTCTCGCTCACCGGATTCTCGCTCGTCGGCGGTCCCGCCTACAACGATCGCGAGGCCGCCGAGGCGCAGCTCGCCGCGCTCGACGTGCCCTACGTCACCGCGCACCCGGTGGAGTTCCAGACCGTCGAGTCCTGGCAGTCCGACGCGCGCGGCCTGCTGCCTGTGGAGACCACCATCATGGTCGCCATTCCCGAACTCGATGGCGGCATCGTGCCGATGATGTTTGGCGGCCGCTGCGGCCGGGCGTCGGGGGCCGACCGTTGCGCGGGCTGCGACGGCGTCGGCTGCTCGCGCGACATGGTGAGCCACGCCGAGCGCGCCTCCACGCTCGCGGCCCGGGTGGCGTCGCTAGTGTCGCTGCGCCGCAAGGCGCGGGCCGAGCGCCGCATCGCCACCGTGCTGTTCAACTTTCCGCCCAACGCGGGCGCCATCGGCACGGCCGCCTATCTTGCCGTGTTCGCCTCCCTGTTCAACACGCTGACCGCGCTGAAGGCTGCAGGCTACAGCGTTGACGTTCCGGACAGCGTGGACGCGCTGCGCCGCGCGATCATGACCGGCAACGCCGCGCTGTACGGCACCGAGGCCAACGTGGCCGAGCTGATCACCGTCGACCACCACGTCGCCTCGCAGAACTGGCTCGGCCAGATCGAGGGGCAGTGGGGCCCGGCCCCGGGCCGCCAGCTTGCCAACGGCCGCCACATCTTCGTGCTAGGCGCGCATTTCGGAAACGTGTTCGTGGGCCTGCAGCCGGGCTTCGGCTACGAGGGCGACCCGATGCGGCTGCTCTTCGAGGGCGGTTTCGCGCCCACCCACGCCTTTGCCGCCTTCTACCGCTGGATACGCGACGATTTCGGCGCCGACGCGGTGCTGCATTTCGGCACCCATGGCGCGCTGGAATTTATGCCCGGCAAGCAGGCGGGGCTGTCGGCAGAGTGCTGGCCGGACCGGCTGATTGCCGACCTGCCCAACTTCAACCTGTACGCGTCCAACAACCCCTCCGAAGGCCTGATTGCCAAGCGCCGCGCGTCGGCCACCCTGATCAGCTATCTCACCCCGCCCGTCACCAACGCCGGGCTGTATCGCGGGCTCGCGGACCTGAAGGCGTCGCTCGACCGCTGGCGCCAGATGGAGCCTGACGCCGACGCGCAGCAGCGGGCGATGCTGGCCGAGCTGATCCAGGCGCAGGCCTGCGCGGTGGATCTGTCGGCCGCCGAACCGGCCTGGAACGCGCAGGCCGAGACGCACATCCTTCGCCTCGGCGCCACACTGCTGGAACTCGAATACGCGCTGATCCCGGACGGCCTGCACGTGATCGGCGAGCCGCCGCACGCGGACGCGCGCGCGGCCATGCTGGACGCGGCGCAGATCACCGACCCCGCCGAGCGCGCCAGGATCGATGCGCTGCTGGCAACCGACCACGAGCTGCCCGCCATCATTCACGCGCTCGATGGCGGCTACGTCCGCCCGGCGCCTGGCGGCGACCTGATGCGCACGACGGAGATCCTGCCGACGGGGCGCAACCTGCATGGTTTCGATCCGTTCCGCCTGCCCAGCCTGTTCGCCATGCAGGACGGCGCCCGACAGGCCGCCCGCCTGCTCGCCCGCCACGCCGAGGACGGCAAGCCGTTCCCCCAAACCATCGCCATGGTGCTGTGGGGCACCGACAACCTCAAGACCGAGGGCGGCCCGATCGCGCAGGCGCTGTGGCTGATGGGGGCGGCGCCGCGCTTCGACAGTTACGGCAGGCTGGCCGGCGCGCGCCTGCTGCCGCTGGCCGAGCTCGGCCGTCCGCGCATCGACGTGATCCTGACGCTGTCGGGCATCTTCCGCGACCTGCTGCCGCTGCAGACGCGGCTGCTGGCCGAAGCGGCGCTGCTCGCGGCGTCTGCCGACGAGCCGCCTGCGCAGAACCACATCCGCCGCCACGCGCTGGCCTTCATCGCCGCCCATGGCGGCTCGATGGAGCAGGCGGCACTGCGCGTGTTCGGCAACGCCGACGGCGCTTACGGCTCCAACGTCAACACCATGGTGGGCAGCGGCGTGTGGAACGACGAGGAGGAGCTCGCCGACGCCTATGTCAACCGCAAGGGCTTCGCCTACGGCGTCGACGGACGGCCGGAGAAACAGACGGCGCTGCTCGGCCGGATCCTGGAAAACGTCGACATCACCTATCAGAACCTGGACTCGGTGGACCTCGGCGTCACCACGGTCGACCATTATTTCGACACGCTCGGCGGTATCACGCGCGCGGTGAAGCGTGCGAAGGGCGGGCAGGCGGCCAGCGTCTATATCGGCGACCAGACGCGCGGCGACGGCGCGGTGCGCACGCTTTCCGAACAGGTCAGCCTGGAGACGAGGACGCGCGCCCTGAACCCGAAATGGTACGAAGCCTTGCTCCGCCACGGCTACGAGGGCGTGCGCGAGATCGACGCGCACGTCACCAACACGCTCGGCTGGTCGGCCACCACGGGCGAGGTCTCTCCCTGGGTGTACCAGCAGCTTGCGCAGACCTACGTGCTCGACGAGGAGATGCGCGACCGTCTCGCCGCACTGAACCCGACCGCGTCGCTGAAGATCGCCAACCGGCTGATCGAGGCGACCGAGCGGAACTACTGGTCGCCCGACCAGGCGACGCTGGACGCGCTGCGGCGCGCCGGCGAAGACCTCGAAGACCGCCTCGAAGGCGTTGGCGTGGAGATGGCCGCATGAGCGACACCCTGGTTCGTCCGAACAACCTGCTGCGCCGCGGCGACGGCGACGGCAGCGTGCAGGTCCAGCTCGACCCTGGCGTGAAGATCGGCACCGCGAAGGTGTTCGCGGTGTACGGCAAGGGCGGCATCGGCAAGAGCACCACGTCGTCCAACCTGTCCGTGGCCTTCAGCAAGCTCGGCAAGCGCGTCCTGCAGATCGGCTGCGACCCCAAGCACGATTCGACGTTCACGCTGACCAAGCACCTGCAGCCGACCGTCATCGACGTGCTCGAGACGGTGAATTTCCATTCCGAGGAGCTGCGCGTCGAGGATTTCGTCTTCCAGGGCTATAACGGCGTGATGTGCGTGGAGGCCGGCGGCCCGCCGGCCGGCACCGGTTGCGGCGGCTATGTCGTCGGCCAGACCGTCAAGCTGCTGAAGGAGCATCATCTGCTCGAAGAGACCGACGTGGTGATCTTCGACGTGCTGGGCGACGTGGTGTGCGGCGGTTTTGCGGCCCCCCTGCAGCATGCCGACCGCGCGTTGATCGTGGCGGCCAACGATTTCGACAGCATTTTCGCGATGAACCGGATCGTGGCTGCCATTCAGGCCAAGGCGCGCAACTACAACGTCCGTCTCGGCGGCGTGATCTGCAACCGCTCGGCCGCCACCGACCAGGTGGACCGCTACAACGCCGCCACGGGCCTCTCAACGCTGGCGCATTTCCCCGATCTCGACGTGATCCGCCGCTCGCGCCTGAAGAAATCCACGTTGTTCGAAATGGAATCCTCCCCCGAACTGGAGGCGGTCAAGCTCGAATACCTGCGCCTCGCGGCCCATCTCTGGGCCGGCGCCGAACCGTTGGAAGGCTCGCCGCTGAAAGACCGCGAGATTTTCGACCTGCTGGGCTACGAGTGATGAGCACCTATCTCGCACGCCGCGCCGAACTGGAAACCTATTTCGATCGCACCGCATCGGCCGCCTGGGCGCGCCTGACCTCCGATGCGCCGGTCAGCGGCATTCGTGCCACCGTGCGCGCCGGGCGCGACCGGATGCGCGCCACGCTGCTGGGCTGGCTGCCAGACGATCTGCGCGGCGCCCACCTGCTGGATGCCGGCTGCGGCACCGGCGCGCTCGCGGTCGAAGCCGCCCGACGCGGCGCCCACGTCACCGCCATCGATCTGTCGGCCACCCTCGTCGCACTCGCCCGCGAGCGCCTGCCGCGCGATCTCGGCGAGGGCCGCATCGACTTCGCCGTGGGCGACATGACCGACGCGTCGCTTGGGCAGTTCGATTACGCGGTCGCGATGGACTCGCTCATCCACTACAGCGCACCCGACCTCGCACGCGCTGCCGCGGCGCTGGCGGCGCGTGCGACCAGAAGCGTGCTGTTCACGGTCGCCCCGCGCACGCCGCTGCTGACCATGATGCACGCCGCCGGCCGCCTGTTCCCCCGCGGCGATCGTGCGCCCGCCATCGAGCCGATCGCGCCCCGCAGCATCGCGCGCCGCTTGGCCGCCGATCCGTCGATGGCGGGCTGGCACGTGGCCCGCGACCACGCCGTGCTGACCGGCTTCTACAAAAGCCACGCCATAGAGTTGCGGCACGCATGAGCGTCGCACTCGCCCCGCCGAAACTGCGCCGGCTGAATGCGAAACTCGCGTCCAAATGGAGCAATGTCGGCGCGGGTTTCCTGCCCTTCGCGGATGCGGCGACGGCGGACATGCCGCTCTCCCGCCTGCTGCGCCTGTCGCTGTTCCAGGTCACCGTCGGCATGGCGGCGGTGCTGCTGATCGGCACGCTGAACCGGGTGATGATCGTGGAGCTGGGCGTGCCCGCCTGGCTCGTGGCAGGCATGGTGTCGCTGCCCCTGGTCGCCGCCCCGTTCCGCGCCGTGGTGGGTTTCCGGTCCGACAACCACCGCTCGGTGCTCGGCTGGAAGCGCGTGCCCTATCTGTGGGGCGGCACCATGCTGCAGTTCGGCGGCCTGGCCATCATGCCGTTCGCGCTGATCCTGCTGTCGGGCGACAGCAACGCGCCGGTCTTCGTCGGCCAGGCGGCCGCGGCATTCGCCTTCCTGCTGGTGGGCGCGGGCCTGCACACCACCCAGACCGTGGGCCTGGCGCTGGCCACCGACCTGTCGCCGCCGGAGAAGCACCCCAAGGTGGTGGCGCTGCTGTGCATGATGCTGCTGCTCGGCATGGTGTTCAGCGCGCTGCTGTTCGGCCTGCTGCTGGCGCGTTTCTCGGAGCTGCGGCTGATCCAGGTGATCCAGGGCGCTTCGGTCGCGACCATCGTGCTGAACGCCGCCGCCCTGTGGAAGCAGGAGCCGCGGCGTCCGTCGGACACCGCGCATGACCGCGTGCGGCCCAGCTTCCGCCAGTCCTGGGCCGAGTTCGACCGCGCCGGCGACGCACGCCGCCGGCTGGTCGCACTCGGCTTCGGCACCGTCGCCTTCAGCATGCAGGACATCCTGCTCGAGCCCTATGGCGGCCAGGTGCTGCATCTTCCGGTGGGCGCCACCACGGCCTTCACCGCGCTGCTGGCGGTGGGCGGGCTTGCCGGGTTCGGCCTGGCCGCGCGCCTGCTGGCAACCACGCCTGCCAGGCGCGGCACCGACCCCTATCGCCTGGCGTGCAGCGGCGCGGTCGCCGGCCTGTTCGCCTTCGCGGCACTCCTCTTCGCCGCCCCTCTGCAATCGACCGCGCTGTTCGCCACGGGCGTGTCGCTCATCGGTTTCGGCGCCGGCCTGTTCGCCCATTGCACGCTGACGGCCGCGATGGGCATGGCGGGCGCCGGACAGATCGGGCTGGCGCTCGGCATCTGGGGCGCGGTGCAGGCCTCGGCCGCGGGTGTCGCCGTTGCCGGCGGCGGTCTGGTGCGCGACGGCGTCGCCCTGTTCGCAGGACGCGGGGTCTTCGGCGCCACGCTGGCCGATGCGGCCACCGGCTACGGCGTCGTCTACACCATCGAGATCGGGCTGCTGTTCGCCACCATTATCGCCGCCGGTCCGCTCGTCCGCAGCCCGGCACCCTGCCGCCCTGCCCACCCGAACCTCGCCGTCACCTGACGCATAGGAGATTGTCCGTCATGATCACGGGATCCGCCTCGTTCCTCGCCAACATCGACGTCGCCCAGCTCGCCATCTACGCGTTCTGGCTGTTCTTCGCGGCCCTGGTCTGGTGGCTGCGGCGGGAGGACCACCGCGAGGGGTATCCCATGGTGGCCGACTACCCAGGACAGGATGCGCGCGAGTTCCCGCAGATGCCGCCGGCCAAGCACTTCGTCATGGGGGACGGCTCGACCATCGCGGCCCCGCGCGGGGAGAAGGCCGAGGTGTTCGCCGCGCGCCAGATGCTGCCCTGGCCGGGCGCGCCGTTCGAGCCCACCGGCAACCCGATGATCGACGGCATCGGCCCCGCCGCCTACGCCCAGCGGCACGACGCGCCCGAACTCGCCTATGACGACGGCCTGCCCAAGATCGTGCCGCTGCGCACCGCTACGGATTTCTTCCTGTCCAGCGAGGACCCGGACCCGCGCGGCTACGCGGTGCTGGGCGACGACGGCGTGCAGGCGGGCACGGTGGTGGATGCCTGGATCGACCGCTCGGAGTACATCGTGCGCTACCTGGAGGTGGAGACAACGCCGGAATTCGGCGGCCGGCGCGTGCTGTTGCCCACGCATTTCGTCACCTTCCGCACCAGGCTGCGGCAGATCGGCTGCTACGCTATCCTCGGACGCCAGTTCGCCGACGTGCCGGCGCTGAAGAACACCGATTCGGTGACTTCGCTCGAGGAGGACAAGATCGTCGGCTATTACGGCGGCGGCCTGCTCTACGCCACGCCCAAGCGCATGGCGCCCGTGCTGTGAGCCGCGCTTCTTTGGCCGCCCGCTCCTTGGCGGCACGCGACCTGACCCCGCGCGGCCTGCCGGGGCGGCTGCCCAGCGGTGAGCGCCTGCTCTGGCAGGGGTCGCCGGGCGCGCGCGCGCTGATGCGCCACGCGTTCCAGATCCGTGCCGTGGCACTCTACTTCTTGGCCATCCTGGCCTGGTGCGCCGTCACCCTCGGCCACGGCGCGTCGGGCCAGGCGCTGCGCTCGGCGCTGACGCACCGTGCGGCGCTGGCCATCGTCCCGGTCGTGCTGATCGCGGTCTATGCCTGGTCGATCAGGCGCAGCACCGTGTACAGCATCACCGACCGCCGGGTGGTGATCAGCTTCGGCATGGCGCTGCCGGTCACCTTCAACATCCCGTTCGGCAAGATCGACGGCGTCGGCCTCCGCCGCCACCCGGGCGGCGCCGGCGACATCACCCTGCAGCTCACGCCGGGTGAAACACTGTCCTATTTCGTGCTCTGGCCGCACGCGCGCCCTTGGCGGATGAAGCGTACCGAGCCAATGCTACGCTGCGTGCCGGACGCGGCGGCTGCATCGTCGGTGCTGGCGGCGGCCTTGGCCGAGTACGAGGTGCTGAGCCCCGCCAGGGTGGTGCCGCTCAAGCCGGTCCGCATGCGGGCGGGCGGCGTGCGCGCCCATGCCGTGGCTGCCGAGTAGCCGGGCCAGCCGAATAGTCCGGCCGGGCGAGATCAGGAGGATAGGATGCCTTTGGACGACGGACGCACGATGTCGATCAGCCAGCCGTTCCCGCGCATGCCGCTGCTGGGTGCGGCGGCCCTGGTCGCGTTCGCGCTCTGCCTGGCCGGCTACGGCCGGTATGCCGGGCTCGGCGTGCCGGCCAGGCCGGGCGTCGCCACCGCCGAGCGCGACCTGCGGTTCGACGACCGCAGCGACGGCGCGGTCGTCGTCAGCCTGGCCGGCAGCGGGCAGGTGCTCGACGTGATGACGGGCCAGAACGGCTTCCTGCGCGGCACGCTGCGCGGCTTCGCCAGGACCCGCCGCGCCTGGGGCATCGGCGCCGAACCGCCGCTGCACCTGGCCGGCTACGGCAACGGCCAACTCATCCTGACCGACCCCAGCACCGGCCGGCTGGTCGAGCTGGAGGCCTTCGGCTCGCAGAACGAGGCGGTGTTCGTCCGCCTGCTGACGATGGCGCCGCGCACGCAGACGGCCAGCGCCGGACAGGCGCGTTCCTGATGGCCGGCGCGGTCCACATCGAATGCGACGTCGACCTGGAGCGCACCGATGACAGCTTCCACGCCTACGCCGTGCCGGACGGCATAGAGATCCGTCCGGGCGACGTGGTGCGGGTGCACGGCCTGCCGAGCCGCCTGCAGTTCGGCGAACGCCGCCGCTTCAGGGCGCAGGCGACGGTGCAGCGCGCCGGCCGGCTGAAACGCGCCTGGACGGAGCTTGCAGGCCTGTTCGAACTGACCACCCTCTACGAAGTGGGCTTCGCGCCTGCCGAGGAGCTGGTCCTGCGCCCAAGGACAACGCCATGAACGCCATCACCTCCTCCACCAAGCGCGCCGGTGGTCCCAACGAGAGCACGCTCTACGCCCAGCAGGACACGGTGCTGAGCCCGCGCTTCTACACCACCGATTTCGAGGCGATGAGCCGCGTCGACGTGAGCGGCGTGCGCGCCGAATGGGACGCGCTGATCGCCGAACTCCGCGCCGACCACAACCGCAACCACTTCGTGCAGACCGAAGTGTTCAAGCAGGATTTCTCGTCCATGCCGCCGGCGCTGCGGAAGGAATTCCTCGAATTCCTCGTCAGCTCGGTCACCGCCGAGTTCTCCGGCTGCGTGCTCTACGCCGAAATCAAGAAGCGCATCCCGGAGGGCGACATCCACGACCTGTTCGCCTTCATGGCGCGCGACGAGGCCCGGCACGCCGCCTTCATCAACGAGACGCTGAAGGATTTCGACGTCGGCGTGGACCTCAGCTTCCTCACGAAAGCGAAGAAATACACCTATTTCCGGCCAAACTTCGTCTTCTACGCCACCTACCTCTCCGAAAAGATCGGCTACGCCCGCTACATCACGATCTTCCGCCACCTGCAGCGCAACCCCGACCGGGTGATCCACCCGATCTTCAACTGGTTCGAGCAATGGTGCGGCGACGAGTTCCGCCACGGCGAGGCCTTCGCGCTGCTGATGCGCTCGGACCCCAAGCTGTTGTCCGGCGTCAACCGGCTGTGGATACGCTTCTTCCAGTTGGCCGTGTTCGCGACCATGTACGTGCGCGACCACGCGCGCCCGGTGTTCCACGAGGCGCTGGGCATCGACCCCACCGAATACGACATGCAGGTGTTCCGCATCACCACCGAGATCTGCCGCCAGGTCTTCCCGGTCACGCTCGACCTCGACAACCCGGCTTTTGCGCGCGGCCTGGAGACCATGCGCGGCATCACCGAGGGCCAGGCCCGCGCGCGCGCCCGGGGCGGCGTGGCCGGCAAGCTGAAAAGTCTGGCCCTGACGGCGCGCGCCGGCCTCACCTTCGCGCGCATGTTCCTGCTGCCGGCCCGCAGCGCCGCATTGCCGGGCCAGGTGCGCCTGGCCCCGTCCTGGTAGCGCCGGCCGGCATGCCAAGCTGGGGCACCCCTGCGCTCTACTGCCTGTTCGTCTGGTGGTTCACCACCGGCGTCATCGTGTTCCTCAACAACCTCTCTCCCGCCACGTTCCGCTGGAGTTTCGGCGCCTGCACGGCGTTGGCGGCCGTCGCGTTCTACCTGCTGGCCGCGGTCGGCCACGACCAGAGCGTCGCCGGCGCCTACGCCGCCTTCACCTACGGCGTCCTGGTCTGGGGCTGGCACGAGATGGCCTTCTTCATGGGTTTCCTGACCGGCCCGCGAAAGACCGCCTGCGCGCAGGACTGCGGCGGCTGGCGCCACTTCCGGCACGGTGTGGCGGCCTGCATCGACCACGAACTGGCCATATTGGCGACCGGCATCGCGGTAGCATGGGCTGGCTGGGGGGCGCCCAACCAGGTGGGCATGTGGACCTTCATGGCGCTGTGGGGGATGCGGCTGTCGGCCAAGCTGAACGTTTTTCTGGGCGTGCTGAACCTGGGCGAGGCGTTCCTGCCCGCGCACCTGACCTACCTGCTCAGCTTCATGCGCCGCCGCAGGATGAACTGGCTGATGCCGGTCTCTCTGGCCGCGGGGACGCTGCTGACCGCCGTGCTCGTTCACCGCGCCGCGGCACCCGGGGACAGCGCGGCGCAGCAGGCGGGCCTGGTGTTCCTGGCCGCCATGGTGGCGCTCGGCGTCGTCGAACACGCCATGCTGGTGACGCCGCTGCCGTTTGCGGCGCTGTGGTCCTTCTGGCTTGCCCGCGGGACCCGCGCGCCGTCGCAGGCGGGCGGCGCCGCTCCGACCTTCGTCTATGCGGGGCCCTGAACGGGCCCAGCCAATCTAGAAAGGCAACAGGGAACCGCCATGAACTACGAGGATTTCTTCCGCCGCGAGCTGGACACCCTGCGCCATCAGGGCAACTACCGCGTGTTTGCGAACCTGCAGCGCCAGCCTGGCAGTTTCCCGCGCGTCATGCACAAGCGGGCGGGCGGGCTCGACTCCGGGCGCGACCAGGTGACGGTCTGGTGCAGCAACGACTATCTCGGCATGGGCCAGCACCCTGCCGTGCTGGCGGCGATGCACGAGGCGCTCGACAGCTGCGGCGCGGGCGCGGGCGGCACGCGCAACATCGCCGGCACCAACCACTACCACGTGCTGCTGGAGGAGGAGCTGGCCGACCTGCACGGCAAGGACGGCGCCCTGCTGTTCAACTCCGGCTACATGAGCAACTGGGCGGCCATCGGCACGCTCGCCGCACGCCTGGCCGGCTGCGTCGTGCTGTCGGACGCGAAGAACCACGCCAGCATGATAGAGGGCGCCCGGCACAGCCGCGCGCGGATCGAGGTGTTCGCGCACAACGACCCCGCCGACCTCGACCGCAAGCTCGCAGCCCTGGACCCTTCCTTGCCGAAGCTGGTGATGTTCGAGAGCATCTACTCGATGGACGGCGACATCGCCCCGATCGAGGAGATCTGCGACGTGGCCGAGCGCCACAACGCGCTGACCTATCTCGACGAGGTGCACGCGGTGGGCCTGTACGGCCCGCGCGGCGGCGGCATCGCCGAGAGACGCGGCATCATGCACCGGCTCGACGTGATCGAGGGCACGCTCGCCAAGGGCTACGGCGTGATCGGCGGCTACATCACGGGATCTGCCAACCTGATCGACTACGTGCGCAGCTTTGCCAGCGGCTTCATCTTCACCACCGCCCTGCCGCCCGCCGTCGCGGCCGGCGCGCTCGCCAGCGTACGACACCTGAAGGGCAGCGACCGCGAACGCCGCGAACAGCAGCGCCTGGTCGCCCTGCTGCGCGCCAGGCTTGATGCGGCCGGCGTGCCGCACCAGCACAACCCCAGCCACATCGTGCCGGTGATGGTGGGCGACGCGGCCCTGTGCAAGCAGATCAGCGACACGCTTCTGGAGCAGCACGGCGTGTACGTGCAGCCGATCAACTACCCGACGGTGCCGCGCGGCACCGAACGGCTGCGCATCACCCCCTCGCCGATGCACAGCGACGCCGACGTGGACCACCTCGTGGCCGCGCTGTCGGCGATCTGGGCCCAGCTGAGCCTGGCCCGCGCCGCCTGAGACTCCGGCCGGCGCCGTTCACGCCTCCAGCCCTTTGTTTGTCGAGCAGCTTGATCATCCGGACTGAGGCCAGTCTGGATGATGCTGCTCCACGCCGTCTCCCTCCTTGAGCGACGGCCCCGGCCTCCTTGTCAAAACCGATTGCAAGGTGATGTGTTAGAAGGTCGCATCAAAGCGCGCCGACGCGCCGCACGACAGGGAGAGATCAGGTCATGCACGAGCCGAGCCATGGTTCACGACGCCGTTTCCTGCGCACCGGACTGACCCTCGTCGCCGGCAGCGTGCTTGCCACCGCTGCCCGAGCGCAGGATAGCGGGGACAGCAAGGTCGAGCAGAGCGTGGTGCAATACCAGACATCGCCCAAGGACGGCGCGAAATGCAGCGGTTGCGTGAACTTTGTTGCCCCGAACGCCTGCAAGGTGGTCGCCGGCAACATCAGCCCCGAAGGCTGGTGCGTCGCCTACGCGCCGAAGGGTTCGTAGCAAGACCAGGCGCGGCCCCCGGACCTGGGGGTCTGGGGTTTCAAATCCCAGCGGGTCCAGGGGCGTCGTGCGAAGCACGCTAGCGCGTGAAGTGCGAAGCACGCTAG